>NZ_JAURWA010000057.1 GCF_030655195.1 Patulibacter sp.
CGGTCCGCGGCGACCGCGCGCCGCACGGCCCGCCGCGCCACGCGGGCCGCGAAGGCCCGCCCGGCGGTCGTCACCCTCGCCGCCGGCACGGTCACCGCCCCCGCCGGTCGGGTCGGCTCGATCGTCGAGCTCCCGCTCACCGCCGCCGGCCGCGCGCTCGTGGAGGCGCGTCCCGAGACCCCCTTGCGGGCGACGATCGGCGACGAGGCCCGGACGCTGTCGGTGCGGCGGTAGGAGCGCCCCGGCCTGCCCCCCCAACCCGATCAGGGACGGGGCCGGGGGACCGGCGCGACACCCAGGGCGGTGAGCCGCCGGTCGAGGGCGACGATCTCTCCCGTGTCGGCGTAGAAGTCCTCGTGCTCGACGACCTTCCCCCACCTCGTCCGTAGCACCAGGACGGTGCGGTTCTCGTAGAGGCGCTCGCCGTCCGGGCCGTCGACGTGGTCGTCGAAGCGCGCCATCACCGTCATCGCCCACGGCGGACCGCTGACCGAGACGTCCCCGATGCTCCCCTGGAAGCCCGCCGTCGTGAGGTTCCGGAGGAACGCGTCGATGCCGTCCCTGCCGACCCAGTCCCCCGCCCACCGGTGGTCGCCGTCGTGGAAGCGGAGCACCGCGTCGTCCGCGTACGACGAGAGCAGGCCGCGGTGGTCGCCCCGGTTCAGCGCCGTGACGTCGCGGGCGAACTTCAGCCGCAGGAGACGGGGGAGGGCTGCTCGGGCGGCGACGGCGAGGACGGCTCCGGCGGCGAGGCTGGTGCGGGACACGGGTGCTCCTGGGTGGGATCGGACGAGGATGTTCACGACCACGGTCATCGGTGGCGCCCGGCCGTCCTGCCTCAGCTCCCCGGGCCCGGGGGCCTGGGGCGGTCGGGCCGGGGGCCCGGGACGGTGCGGGAGGGCGGGCGGCGGCCACGGACCGGCGGCTGCGGCAGCGGCCGCGGGGGCGCCGGTGCCCCCGGACCCGGCGGCACCGGGCCACGCGGGACGAGCCCCTCGATCGACGCGAGCGCGCCCTCGTCGGTCGGGAGCGAGCTGGCCGGCGCGGGCATCGTCGGCAGCAGCTGCCACATCAGGGCGCGCGCCTCGCCGTCGGGTGCGGCGTAGGAGTGCGGCCGGTCGGCCGGGAAGCGCACGAAGTCACCGGGCTGCAGCAGCACCTCGTCGCCCTCCGGGCCCACGGAGACCGTGCCGCCCAGCACGAACAGCTGCTCGACGACCCCGGCGGCGTGGGACTGCGCGCGGTGCGGCGGCCCGGGCGAGAGCCGCAGCTCGAACAGCTCGACGATCATCGCGCCGGTGTCGGTGCGGTTGATCAGCCGGCCCTCGAGGACGCGCCCCGGCGTGATCTGGCCGGCGTCGGCCCGTACGACCTCGGGGGTGCTCAGCGGCGGGGTCGCGACGAGGTCCGCGAGCTCGGCGCCGAGGCCGCTGGACAGGGCCTCGAGGGTCTCGATGGTCGGGTTGGCGCGCCCCGCCTCGAGCTGGGTCAGCGTGCCCTTGGCGAGCCCCGACAGGCGCCCGAGCTCCACGAGCGACAGGCCGCGGGCTAGCCGTAGTCGCCGGAGGTTGATCCCCACCGTGTGGGCCGCAGCGGTCACGGGCCCTACGCTACCGCCGCGGCGAGGGGCGGATCCGGCCTGCGTGCCGGGCGAGTCCGACCGGGATCCGCCGCGCGTACAATCGGCTGATGCCTGCTGCCGCCTACGCCGGGAAGGAATGCGTCTGCCAGTTCAAGCGCGGGATCTGTGACCAGACCTGCGTGCAGGACATGCTGCAGACGCCCTTCTACATCGCGTGTCTCAAGCTCCGGGCACGCAAGTGCCTCGTCATCGGCGGCGGTGAGCTCGGCCTGGAGAAGACCGAGGGCCTGCTCGCCTGCGACGGCGACGTGATCGTCATCTCGCCGGAGGTCCTGCCCGAGGTCGAGGCGCTCGCCGCCGAGGGCTCGATCACCTGGATCCAGCGCGACTACGAGCACGGCGACCTCGAGGGGAAGTTCCTCGTGATCGCGTGCACCGACTCGACCGAGACGAACATCCGCATCTACGACGACGCGGAGGAGCGGGCGATGCTCGCGAACATCGTCGACGTCCCGCCGCTCTGCAACTTCATCCTCCCGGCGATCGTGCGCACCGGCCCGCTGGCCATCGCGATCTCCACCGCCGGCGCGTCGCCCGCGCTGGCCAAGCGCATGAAGAACGAGGTCTCCGAGCTCTTCGGCGAGGAGTACGCCCGGATGGCCGTGCTGCTCAACGAGGTCCGCGGCTGGGCCAAGGGCACGCTGCCGACCTATCAGGACCGCAAGGCCTTCTTCGAGGGCATCGTCAACGGCGAGCAGGACCCGATCCAGCTCCTCAAGGACGGCCGCGAGAAGGACGTCATGGACATCATCATCGCGTCGCAGAAGCGCGCCGAGGCGGAGCTGGCCTCGGCCTGAGGGGACCGCAGGGACCCGCTGCCCCCGCCTGCCGCGGGGGAGTTCGGGCGGTCGGGAAGGCGGCGGGGGAGGCCACGAGGTCTCCTGGCCCCACCGAATCCGGACCCGGAATACCGGCGTGTAGGACGTAATCCCGACCGGCATTGCTACGTTTGACGGACGGCTCCGCGTCCGCGCGGCGTCGTGTCCCTTTCCCGACTCCTCCCGGAGCCCGGCATGTCCGTCACCCTGCACTGGTTCCTCCCCACCAACGGCGACTCGCGCAGCGACCTGAGTCTCGGCAACGCCGTCGGCGCCCGCGGCTCGCGCGTGCAGACCGGTGGTGGTGTGAACAGCCAGGGCGACGTCCGCGAGCTCGTCTCCCTCGGCGGCGGCGCGGACCGCGAGCCGACGGTCGGCTACCTCGGGCAGATCGCCCGCACCGCCGAGCAGCTCGGCTTCGAGGCGGCGCTCACGCCGACCTCGACCTGGTGCGAGGAGTCCTGGGTGATGGCCTCCGCCCTGGCCGCGCAGACCGAGCGGTTCAAGTTCCTCATCGCCTTCCGGCCGGGCCTGCAGTCCGTGACCCTCGCCGCGCAGATGGCGTCGACGTTCCAGCGGGTCACCGGCAACCGGCTGCTCCTGAACGTCGTCACCGGCGGCGACGACGTCGAGCAGCGCCGCTTCGGCGACACGCTCTCCAAGGACGCGCGCTACGCCCGCGCCGGCGAGTTCCTCCACGTCGTCCGCGAGCTCTGGACCGGCGAGCCCGTGACGTTCACCGGCGAGCACATCCAGGTCGAGAAGGCCCAGCTCGTCGAGACCCCGGCGTGGCCGGACATCTACCTCGGCGGCTCGTCGAAGCCCGCCCTCGACGTCGCGGCGAAGTACGCCGACGTCTACCTGACCTGGGGCGAGCCGCCCGCACAGGTCGCCGAGAAGCTCGACCGCGTCCGCGAGCGCGCCGACCTGGCCGGTCGCGAGCTGCGCTTCGGCATCCGCCTGCACGTCATCGCGCGCCCGACCTCCGAGGAGGCGTGGGCCCAGGCCGACAAGCTCCTCGCCGGCCTGGACCCCGAGGCCATCCGCCGCGCCCAGGAGACGCAGCGCGCGTCGCAGTCCGAGGGCCAGCGGCGCATGAGCGACCTGCACGGCGGGCGCACGGACGCGCTCGAGGTCTCGCCGAACCTGTGGGCGGGCGTGGGCCTGGTCCGCGGCGGCGCCGGCACGGCGCTGGTGGGCTCCTACGAGGAGGTCGCCGACCGCATCTCCGAGTACCACGACCTCGGGCTCTCCGAGTTCATCCTCTCGGGCTACCCGCACCTCGAGGAGGCCTACCACGTGGGCGAGGGGATCCGGCCGATCCTCAAGGCCCGCGGCCTCCTGAAGGACCCGTCCGCCCCGGCCCTGGTCACCGCGTGAGCACCGCGACCGGAGCGTCCGCCCAGGCCCCGGTCGCCGGGCGGGTAGCGGCATGAGCACCGCGACGCGGCCCGCGGGCCAGGCGACGTACCCGGGCGGGGAGACCGGGCCCGACGGGCCACGCGGTCCCGAGGGCGACCGCACGCGCGGCTCCCGCACGTCCCGCAGGGGCGGCCTGCGCACGGACCGGCAGCCGCTCTCCGGCGAGCTGCGCTGGATCTCCCCGCTGGCACTGATCGCGATCTGGCAGCTCTGCTCCGTCGCGGGGATCCTCCCCGAGGACAAGCTGGCCGCCCCGAGCCAGATCGTCTCCAACGGCTGGGACCTGCTCTTCCACGGCGACCTGCTCGACGCCCTCTGGGTGTCGCTGCGCCGCGCCCTGCTCGGGTTCCTCCTGGGCTCCGCCGTGGCGATCTCCGCCGGCCTGGCCGTCGGGTTCTCCCGCATCGGCGACGCGACGATCGACCCGCTGATGCAGATGGTCCGCACGATCCCGCTGTTCGGGCTCGTGCCGCTGTTCATCATCTGGTTCGGCATCAGCGAGCTGCCGAAGATCCTGCTCGTCGCCCTCGGCGTCGCGGTGCCGCTGTACCTCAACCTCGTCGGGGCGCTGCGGTCGGTCGACACCGAGCTCTACGACGTCGCCGACACCCTGCGACTGACCCCGCGCGAGCGACTGCGACACGTGCTGCTCCCGGGCGCGCTGCCCGGCACGCTCATCGGTCTGCGCCAGGCCCTCGGCTTCGCGTGGCTGGCCCTGATCGTCGCGGAGCAGATCAACGCGTCCTCCGGTCTCGGCTTCATGATCAACAACGCCCGCGACGCGCAGGAGACCGACACCGTCGTCGTCGGCCTGATCGCCTACGCGATCCTCGGCCTCCTGACCGACGCGATCGTGCGCCGTCTCGAGCGGCGCGCGCTGCGCTGGCGGGAGGAGACGGCGTGAGCGTCGTCACCCTCCGCGGCGTCTCGCGGCGCTTCGGCGACCAGGACGTCCTGCGCGACCTCGACCTGACGATCGAGCCGGGCGAGTTCGTCGCGGTCATCGGCCGCTCCGGCTCCGGCAAGACGACGCTCCTGCGCGTCCTGGCCGGGCTGGACCCCGAGGCCGACGGACACGTCGAGAGCGGCGCCCGCCCGGCGGTCGTGTTCCAGGACGCGCGTCTGCTGCCGTGGCGCAGCGCGCTGCAGAACGTCGTCCTGGGCCTGCGCGAGGGCGACGCCGACGAGCGCGGCCGTCGTGCCCTGGCCGAGGTCGGGCTGCAGGGCCGCGAGAACGCGTGGCCGCGCCAGCTCTCCGGCGGTCAGCGCCAGCGCGTGGCGCTCGCCCGCGGCCTGGTCCGCGATCCCGACCTGCTGCTGCTCGACGAGCCCTTCTCCGCGCTCGACGCGCTCACGCGCGCCTCCGCCCAGGGCCTCGTCACCGAGCTCTGGGAGCGCCATCGGCCCGCCGTCCTGCTCGTCACGCACGACGTCACCGAGGCGCTGCTGCTCGCCGACCGCGTCGTCCTGATCGACCAGGGCCGGATCGTGCACGACGAGCGGGTCGACCTGGCGCGGCCGCGTCGCCGCGAGGACCCGGAGCTCGTGGCGCGCAGCACCGCGCTGCTGGACCGCCTCGGCGACGAGCGCGACGACACCGCCGCGGCCCCGACCGCGACCGTCGCCCCGAGGCGCCGGCTGCTCCCCCGGCTCTCGCTGGCGGCCGCCACCCTCGTGACCCTCGCGGTCGTCGGCTTCACCAGCGGCTCGGTCGGCGACGACGGTGGGCCCGAGGCGTTCCAGGTCGCCAAGGCCGGCTCGGCCGACGGTGCGACGCTGCGGGTGGCCGTCCAGTCCGACGGCATCCGTTCCCTGCTCGAGGCCTCCGGCGCCCTGAAGGGGACGTCGTACAAG
Source organism: Patulibacter sp. (assembly GCF_030655195.1). Lineage (GTDB taxonomy): Bacteria > Actinomycetota > Thermoleophilia > Solirubrobacterales > Solirubrobacteraceae > Patulibacter. The sequence continues at coordinate 5,737 of NZ_JAURWA010000057.1, forward strand.
GTGAGCTTCGCCAAGTTCACGTTCGGCCCGCCGATCGTCGAGGCGCTCGGCGCCGGGCAGGTCGACATCGGCTCCGTCGGGTCGACGCCGCCGATCTTCGGTGCGGCGTCGCAGACGAACTTCCGCGCCGTCGCGTCGGCGCGGCTGCGCAGCGGTGCGGACAACTCGATCGTCGTGCCGGGCGACTCCGACGTCCGGTCGGTGCGGGACCTGAAGGGCAAGTCGATCGCGGTCGGTCGGGCGAGCTCCGGGCACGGCGCCCTGCTGCAGGCCCTGCGACGGGCCGGGATGAAGCCGTCCGACGTGAAGATCATCTTCCTCCCGCCCGCCGACGCCCTGGCCGCGTTCAACTCGGGGCGCACCGACGCGCTCTCGGGCTGGCAGCCGTTCACGACCCAGGCCGAGCTGAAGGGGGCCCGGGTCATCGCCAGCGGGCCGCCGATCGACTACGGCTACTACTTCTCCCTCGCGTCGAAGGACGCCCTGGAGGATCCCGCGAAGGTCGCGGCGATCAAGGACTTCCTGCCGCGTCTGCGCAAGGCCTACGACTGGTCCGCGAGCCACGTCGAGGAGTACGCCGCCGCGTGGTCGAAGGAGTCCGGCCTGCCGCTCGAGGTCACGCGGAAGGCCGCACCGGAGCGCCTGCAGACGCTCGAGCCGATCGACCGGACGGCGATCAACAGGGAGCAGCAGCTCGCCGACCGGCTCTCGGACGACGGCTTCCTGAAGACCCCGGTCGACGTCCGCTCGATCGTCGCGCCGGGCCTGGTCGACGCCTCGAAGTAGGGCGCGCGCCCCGGCCCGGCCCCGCGTCGTCGCAACCCGGGCGACGCGGACGCCGTCTGCCGGAGGGCATCCGCCACACTGCCGCCCATGACCCCGCCGGACGACACGGAGCACGACGGCCACGAGCCACCGGCGTCGGCCGCCGCCCGCCGCCGCCGCGGACGGATCGCGGCCGGTGCGCTCGCCCTCGTCGTCGTGCTCGTCGCCGTCGTCCTGGCGGCCGCGTCCTTCGACGACCCCGACACGAAGGACGCGACGAGGACCACCGTCGCGGGCGTGCGGCTCGCCGGCGTCGACGAGACGCGGCGGCTGTTCGACGGGGTCCCGCAGGACGGCACGCTGCTGGGCGACCCGGACGCACCGGTGACGATCCACGAGTTCGCCGACCTCAAGTGCCCGGCGTGCCAGAGCTACGAGCTCCGGGTCCAACCGGAGACGATCGGGACGCTGATCCGCACCGGCCGGGCCAGCCTGCGGATCCACTTCATCGACGTGATCGACCCGAGCCAGGGCACGACCGACGGCGCCGGGCTGATGAACGCGGCCTACACGCTCGCCGCGAAGGACCGGATGTGGCCGTTCGTCCACGTCCTGTACTTCAACCAGGGGCCCGAGAACCGCGAGTGGGCGGGCGAGCGCCGCCTGCGCGAGATGGCCGCCGGGGCGCCGGGCGTCGATCCCGGTGACGTGTCGGTCCGAGAGACCCCGGCGACGCGCGCCCGGACGGACCGGGACCGTCGCCTGGCCAAGCGCCTGGGCGTGCAGGCGACCCCGACCGTCTTCGTCGAGCCCCGCGGGACCGACCGGTTCGGCCTGGTCGAGAACCCCTTCGACGACCTCGACGCGGCCGTCCGCGCGGCGACGCCGCAGGCGGCACCGCGGTCCGTCGCGCAGGCCGGTCCGGTGGTCGTCGCGGCGGCGCGCTGACGGCGCGCCCCGCCCGCCGACCGGGACCTCAGCGACCCGCGTCCACGCGCCCCAGCCACCCCGACAGCCCGGCGTCGAGCAGCCGGGCCGCACGCCGGGTCTCCTCCAGCACCGCCGGGAGGAACTCCTCCTGCGGGGTCCCGGCGCGGATGTGGCGCTCGCGCGAGACGGACTGCACCTCCCACAGCCCCATGAGGGCGTGCGCGGCGACGAGGGGCTCCGGGTCGCGGGGGTCGACGCCGACGGACTCGGCCAGCGCCTCGCGGGTGGCGTCCGCCATCTGCGCCCCGACGCCCTGCTGGGCGACACGCAGCGCCGGGGTCTCGTCGATCAGTCGGAGGAACGCGAGGAACATCGGCCGGAACTCCGGACCCAGCTCGTCGAAGAACGCGCACTCGCGCTCGATGAAGGCCACCATCGCCTGCGTCGGGGACTCGTCCGGGCCGCGCTCCGTCAGCGCCGCACGGATGCCCGCGACGAGGTCGTCCGTGCGGTCGAAGACCAGCGACTCCTTCGTCGGGAAGTAGTTGAAGACGGTCTTCTCCGACACACCCGCCTCGGCGGCGATCTCGGCGACCCGCACCTCGTCGAAGCCGCGGGCGACGAACATCCAGGTCGCGGTGTCGGAGATCTGCTGGCGCGTGAGCCGCTTCTTCCGCTCGCGCAGCCCCTCGTCGGGGCGGACGCCCTGCTCGTGCAGGTCGCGCAGATGCCCCATCGCGTCGGCGATCTGCGCCCGGGTGACGGGGACGTGGTCGCCCGGGCCCGGGCCGGTGGCGAGCGCGACGACGGTGTCGGCGGCGGTCGGGCGGTCGTCCTCGCGAGTGGTGCTGCTCACAGAGGCAGTCTACCGATCCTCCAGTTGCTAGAAAGTTCTAGTGACTGTATGTTTTGCCCCATGAGCCCGACCACACCGGCCGTCGAGACCGACGGCCTGACCAAGCGCTACGGCGACTTCACCGCCGTCGACGCCCTCGACCTGCGCGTCGATCCGGGGACCGTCGTGTCGATCCTCGGACCCAACGGCGCGGGCAAGACCACGACGGTCCGCATGCTCGCGACGCTGATCGCCCCGACCTCCGGCACCGCCCGCGTCGGCGGCCACGACGTCGTCCGCGACGGCGACGCCGTCCGCGGCGTCATCTCGCTGACCGGCCAGTTCGCGGCGCTGGAGGGCAACCTCACCGCCCGCGAGAACCTCGTGCTGATGGGGCGCCTGCGCGGCCACGGCCGATCCGGCGCGGCGACCATCGCCGACCACCTGATCGACCGCTTCGACATCGGCGAGTTCCGCGACCGGCTGATCAAGGGCCTCTCGGGCGGCCAGCGCCGCCGGGTGGACCTGGCGGCGAGCCTCGTCGTCCAGCCGCAGCTGCTGGTCCTCGACGAGCCGACCACGGGCCTGGACCCGCGCAGCCGGCAGGTCGTCTGGCAGACCGTCCGCGACCTCGTCGCCGAGGGCGTGACCCTGCTGCTGACCACCCAGTACCTCGAGGAGGCCGACGCGCTGGCCGACCGCATCGTCCTGATCGACCACGGTCGGGAGGTCGCCGAGGGCACCCCGACGGAGCTCAAGGCCCGGATCGGCGAGCAGCGCGTCGACGTGGTCGCGATCGACGCCGCCGGGGTGGCCGAGCTGCGCGCGGCGCTGGAGCCGCGGTTCGACGTCTCCGTCCCGGCGGGCGGCCGCACCCTCTCGATCCCGGCCCCGGAGGAGAGCCTCGACCTGGAGCGCATCGCCGCCGTCGTCCGCGGGTCGGGCGTCCCGATCGACGAGCTCGCCCTGCGCCGCCCGACCCTCGACGACGCGTTCCTCGCGCTGACGGGCCAGCCGCCGTCGGAGACCGCGAGCCCCGAGTCCGAGGAGGTGGCGGCATGAGCACCCAGACCGTCCGCGCGCCCGACCGCGCCGCCCTCCCCGACCTCCCGCCGCGCCCCGGTGCGGCCGCCCGCTACGTCCGCGAGACGCTGCTCCTCGTCGGCCGCCAGCTGCGCTCGATCCCGCGCGTGCCCGAGCGCCTGAGCGACGTGACGATCCAGCCGGTCATCTTCACGCTGCTGTTCCTCTACGTCTTCGGCTCGGCGATCGCGATCCCCGGGACGCGGTACCAGGACTACCTTTTGCCGGGCCTCGTCGCGCAGTCGATCGCCTTCGGGGTGATCGGGGCCGGCACGGCGACGGCGACCGACTTCTCGACCGGCGTCATCGACCGGTTCCGCTCGCTGCCGGTGAGCCGCCTGGCGGTCATCACCGCGCAGGTCATCGGGCAGGTGCTCGAGCAGATCCTCGGCCTGGCCATCGTCATCGGCCTGGGCCTGGCGCTCGGCTGGCGCCCCGACGTCGGTCCCCTCGACGTCCTGCTCCTCGTCGGCCTCGTCCTGCTGGGCCTGATCGCCTTCACGTGGTTCGGCGTCCTGATGGGCATGCTCGTCCGGTCCTCCGACGCGATGCAGGGCGTCGGCTTCGCGATCGTCCTGCCGCTGTCGTTCCTCGCGGGCACCTTCGTGCCGATCGAGGGCATGGACGCGGTCCCGCGGTTCATCGGCGAGTGGGACCCGCTGTCCACGGTCGTGGCGGCCATCCGGTACGTCTCGCAGGGCACCGAGGCGACCGGCTCGTGGCCCTTGGAGCACCCGGTGATCGGCATGGTCCTGTGGTGCGCCCTGATCATCGGGATCTGCGTCCCGCTGGCGCTGCGACGGTTCCGGACGACGAGCGCGGCGTAGGGGTCGGGCGGTCGCGATCGGGGGTGGTCGCGGTTCCTTCGCTCCGGGCGTCGTGATCGCGACCAGGTCCCGCCGGTCGACCCGGTCGGCACCTCGGACCGCAGAGCCCCTCAGCGCGGGCGGCGGGCCCGCGACTTCTCGAGCTCGGCGCGCCAGTCGTCGCCCCAGATGCGGTCGCGGAAGACGACCACGAAGGCGATGCCGCCCGCGAGCGCGACGACGGTGGCGATGGTCTCGCTCACACCGACCACGGAGAGGACGGTCCAGAGGACGACCTCCAGCAGCACCAGCACGCAGATCCAGAAGAGCCGGCTGCGCTTCTGGGGCTCCTCGGCGGGCAGCTTCCGGGTCTTCGCCATGACCATGGAGGGTAGGCGGTCCCAGGCGGCGTAGGCTCCCCGACCGATGCCGCCGGAGGACGCACCCCCGACGCCAGGCCCCGCCGGCCCGGACGGCGCACGTCCGGTGTCGGTCGCGTCGGTCGCCGACACCCCCGCCCCCGACGCCCGACGGGAGCCCTCCGCGCCGCCCCGCCCGGCGCCCGCGATCGTCCTCGACGGCCTGGTCCGCCGCCGCGGCGAGCGGGTCGTCCTCCGCGACGTCTCCGTGATCGTGCCCGCCGGCGCGACCGTCGCGCTGCTCGGTCCCAACGGCGCCGGTAAGTCGACGCTCCTGCGGGTCCTCGCCGGGCTGATGCGCCCGATGGGCGGCGTCTGCCGGGTGCTCGGGCACGAGCTGCCCGCCGGGCGGCACGACCTGCGCGGGAGGGTCGGCTACCTCGCGCACGAGCCGATGCTCTACCGCGACCTGACCGTCCGCGAGAACCTCACCCACCGCGCCCGCCTGCTCCGGGTCGCCGACGTCCCCGGCCGGGTGCGCGAGCTGCTCGAGGCCACCGACCTCGTCCGCCGTGCCGACTTCCCCGTCCACGCGCTCTCCCGCGGCCTGACCCAGCGGACGACGGCGGCGGCGACGCTGCTGGCGGACCCCGAGCTGCTCCTGCTCGACGAGCCGCTGGCGAACCTCGACCCGTCGGCGTCCGCCCGGCTCGGCGACCTGCTGGGGCCGCGCCCGGCCGTCCCGGCGCCGGCGTCCCCCGCTTCGGGGCCGCCGGCGCGCCCGGCCCGCACCCGCGTCATCGCCGGCCACGACCCCGAGGCCGCGCTCGCCGAGTCCGACATCGTCGTCGGCCTGCGCGACGGGGCGGTCACCCTGCTCGCGACGCCCGACACCGTCACGCCGGCCCAGGTCACGGCGCTCTACGCATGAGCGCGCCGCCCGCTCCCGACGCGTCCGCCCCCGGCACGTCCGCCCCCGCCACGCAGGCCGCCCCGCCCCGCCCCCGCGGCACCTGGACCGCCGACGTCCGTGCGCTGCTCGCCCTCGAGTGGCGCCGCGAGCGCCGCGCGCCGCAGGTCCTGCCGACGATGGTGCTGTTCTCGATCGGCGTCTTCGTCCTCTTCCGCTTCGGCCTGCAGGACGGACGGGTCGACGGGCCGCTCGCCGCCGGCGTCCTGCTCGTCACGACGCTCCTCGCCGCGCTGCTGGGGATCGGCCGGCTGTGGGCGGCGGAGGAGGACGAGGGCGGCCTCGACGCGTTCCGGCTGACCCCGGCGTCGGCCTCGGCGCTGGTCGCCGCGAAGGCGCTGGCGCTCTGGAGCTTCCTGCTCGTCCTGCACGTCGTGGCGGTCCCGGCGTTCGCGTTCCTCCTGCTCCAGGACGGGGTCGACGCCGGGGCGATCCCGACGATCGCGGGGGCGCTGGTCCTCTGCGACCTGGGCATCGCCGTGACCGGCGCGCTGGTGGGCTCGATCGCCGCGGCGGCCCGGTCGCGCGAGCTGCTGGTGCCGCTGATGGCGGTGCCGCTGCTGATCCCGCTGATCGCGCTGGCGTCGGAGGCGCTCTCGCCGGTCCTCACCTCGCCCCGTGACGTCGTGGAGGGGCGGTGGTGGCTGGCCCTCGCTCTGTACGATGGAGTGTTCCTGCTGGTCTCCTGGGCGGTCTCCGACGGCATCGTCGAGGACTGACGCCCACGCCGCGATGCCCTACACCCGTCGCATCCTTCCTCTCACCGCCGTCACGATCGCGATCGTGCTGGCCTGGATCGTCGTCTCCGCGGCGATCGTCCCGACGGACGCGACCGAGGGCCTGCGGCAGAAGCTGACCTACCTGCACCCGGCGTTCGCGATCATCACGCTGATCGCCTTCGTCGCCGGCGCGTTCTTCGGGTGGCAGCACCTCAAGCACGACCGGCCGATCGACGACCTCCGCTCGTACGTCGCGATCCACCAGGCGCAGAACTTCTGCCTGATCGCGCTGATCACGGGCGGTATCTGGGGCCGGGCGGCCTGGGGCGTCTGGTGGGACTGGGGCGAGCCGGTGCTCGTCACCTTCCTGATCATCTTCCTGCTCTACGCGACCTACCAGCCGATGCGCTTCGCGATCGAGGACCCGGAGCGCCAGGCGCGCACCGCCTCCGTCTTCGCGGTCTCGGCGGGCATCTTCGCCCCGGTCTGCTTCGGCGTCGTGCGCCTGACGACGAACCTCCTGCACCCGCAGCCGCTGGACGACCCGGCGAGCAACCTGCCCGGCACGGCCGGTCTGGCCTTCGGGCTGTCGGTCCTGGCGCTGGGCGCGCTGTTCGTGACGCTGTGGCACCTCGAGATCGTCCACAAGAGCACCCGCATCCGGGTGCGCCAGTTGCAACGCAAGGTCGAGGGCGAGGACGCCGTCCCCGTCGTCGCCCGCGCCTCGTCGCCCGTCACCCTCTGACGCGAAGGATCCTGGCCTCCCCGTGATCGTCACCGCCCTCACCGAGATCCCGCCCGACTCCGGCAGCGCCGGCTACGTGGTCGCGGCCGTGATCGTCTCGGCGATCCTCGTGCTGACGTACCTCGTCATCGTGGCCTTCCGCGTCCGCGACTCCGCCCGGCGCCTCGAGGCGCTGGAGTCCCGGCTGGACGGCGCGGCGGCACGCGTCGGCGGCGGTACGACGGACCGGGCGCCGGGCGGCGCGGTCGGCGACCCCGCCGCGGTGGCCGCCGCCGCCGAGTCCCAGGGGGCGCGGCGATGAACGAGCTGCTCGTCCTGGGGCTCTCCCACAAGACGGCCCCGGTGGCCGTCCGCGAGCGGCTGTCGGTCACCGACGCGCAGATCGAGCGGATGCTCGGCGACCTCGCGCGGTCCGAGCACGTCCACGAGGCCGCGGTCCTCTCGACGTGCAACCGCACCGAGATCTACCTCGTCGTCGGCGACCCGCTGCAGGCCGAGGGCGATCTGCTCAACGTCATCGCCAAGAGCTCCCGGATCCGCCCGGTCGAGCTGGCGAGCCTCGTCTACACCCCGCGCAACTGCGACGCCGCGCGGCACCTGTACCGCGTCGCCTCGGGCCTGGACTCGATGATCCTCGGCGAGTACGAGGTCCAGGGCCAGGTCAAGCGCGCGTACGAGACCGCGCTGCGGGTCGGCACCACCGGCCCGATGCTCAACCGCCTGTTCAAGGCCGCGCTGCGCACCGGCAAGCGCGTCCGCACCGAGACGACGCTGTCGGAGCGTCGGACGTCCGTCGCGTCCGTCGCGGTCGACCTGGCCGCCGCGACCGTCGGCGACCTGGCCGACCGCCGCGTGATGATCATCGGCGCGGGCGAGACGGCCGAGCTGACCGCGCAGGCGTTCGCCACCCAGGGCGTCCGCACGCTCTTCGTCTCCAACCGCCACGCCGACCGCGCCCGCTCGCTGGCCGCGCGCTTCGGCGGCAGCGTCGGCTCCCTGTCCGACCTGCCCGAGCAGCTCGAGGAGGCCGACATCGTCGTCTCCTCGACCGGCTCGCCGCACCCGGTGCTCGGGTCCACCGAGCTGGCCGACGTCATGTCCGCGCGGCACGACCGCCCGCTCGTGCTGATCGACATCGCCGTCCCGCGCGACATCGACCCGGAGTGCGCCACGGTCCCGGGCGTCTCGCTCTACGACATCGACGACCTGCAGGCCGTCGTGGCGAAGAACCTCGCCGGGCGCGGCGCCGAGGCGTCGATCGCCGAGGAGATCGTCGAGGAGGAGATCCACAAGTTCGCCCGCTGGATGGGCCAGATGGAGATCACCCCCACGATCGTCGACCTCCGCGCCCGCGCGACCGAGATCGTCGAGCACGTGCTGTCCGAGAACGAGGGTCGCTGGGAGTCCGCCTCCGCGGCCGACCTCGCGCGCATCGAGCGCGCCGCCCGCACCGTCGTCCAGCGGCTGCTGCACGAGCCGACCGTCCGCCTGAAGCAGGCGCGCGACCGCGACGACGCCCACGGCCACGTCGAGGTCCTGCGCGACCTCTTCGGCCTGGACGACGCCGAGATCGACGTCGACGCCGCCGATGCGGGCCGCGGGTTCTCGCCCGCCCACGCGACGGACCCGCAGGTCGTCCGCGGCGCCGTGATGGACGAGGAGACCCGTCGCTCGGCCGCCGCCGCGGGCTGCCCGGCCGCCCACGGCGACGTCGACGTGGCGGCCTCGCACGGCGACGGCCACGGCGACCGGGTCCCGGCCGGCCGCGTCTCCGCGGCCGACGCCTGGCGCGCGGTCGGCCGCCGCACGCCCGCGTCGTGATCCGGCTCGGCAGCCGCCGCAGCCCCCTCGCGCTGGTCCAGGCCCACACCGTCGCGGACGCGCTGCGCGGTGCGGGCCACGAGGTGCGGATCGTCGAGGTCGTCACCACCGGCGACCGCGACCGCGCCGCGCCGGACAAGGCCAAGTGGGTGACGGAGCTCGAACGCGGCCTCGACGCGGGCGAGATCGACCTGGCGGTCCACTCCGCCAAGGACGTCCCTGGGGTGCTGCCCGACGGGCTCGCGCTCGTCGCCGCGTCCGTGCGCGAGGACCCGCGCGACGTTCTGATCGGCGCCGCGTCCCTGGCCGCGCTGCCCGACGGCGCCCGGGTCGGCACGGCGTCGCTGCGCCGCGCCGCCCAGCTGCTCGTCGAGCGCCCGGACCTCGAGATCGTCGCGGCGCGCGGCAACGTCGACACCCGCCTGGGCCGCCTGGCCCCGGACCACGAGGACCGCCTCGACGCGATCGTCCTGGCGGCCGCGGGGCTGCACCGCCTGGGCCGGCATCCCGACGACGTCGTCCCCCTCGAGGGCCCGGCGTTCGTGGCCGCCCCCGGGCAGGGGACGCTGACGATCGAGGCGCGCGCCGGGGACGAGGTGGCGCTCGCCGCCGCCGCGGTGGTCCACGACGCGGGCAACTGGGCGTGCCTGCGGGCCGAGCGCGCCGTCGCCCGGGCCCTGGGCGCGGACTGCACCAGCGCGGTCGGGGCGCACGCCCGGCCCGTCGCCGGCGGGCTGTCGCTGACCGGGTTCGTCGGCGCACCCGACGGCTCGGACTGGGCGGTCGACGTCCGCGAGGGCGACGACCCCGAGGCGCTCGGCACCCTCGTCGGCGAGCGTCTGCTCCGGGCCGGTGGCGCCGAGATGCTCGCCGCCGCCCGCGCCGAGGTCGATCTCGACGGCGACGCGGGCATCGCCGAGCAGCACCAGGAACTCCGAGAGGACGACTCCGCGTGAGCACGAGCGACGACGGCCGGGCCGACGAGGCGCAGCAGGACGTGGGCGCGGTCGAGGCCACGCCCGGGGCCGCGAGCCTCGCCGGGGTGGGCGTCGGTGGCAACGCCGTGGGCGACACCCGCCCGGCCACCGGCCGGGGCGGCCGGGGCGACGATCCCGAGGCGGACCTGCGGACGGACGCCGCGATCCTCGGGCCGCTCGACGAGGCCCCGGAGCCCGGCACCGCGTACCTCATCGGCGCGGGGCCCGGCGACCCCGGCCTGATGACCGTACGGGCGCTCGAGGTCATCGCGTCGGCCGACGTCGTCCTCTACGACCAGCTGATCCCGGCCACGGCGCTGGACGGCGTCCGACCGGACGCGCTGCTGCTCGACGTCGGCAAGCGCGGCGGCGGCAAGCAGGTCCCGCAGGCCGAGACGGAGGACCTGCTGCTCGGCCACGTCCTCGCGGGACGGTCGGTGGCGCGCGTCAAGGGCGGCGACCCGTTCGTCTTCGGGCGCGGGGGCGAGGAGGCCCAGCGCCTGCGGGCGAAGGGCGTCCCGTACGAGGTCGTCCCGGGCGTGACGGCCGGCATCGCCGGACCCGCCTACGCCGGCATCCCGGTCACCCACCGCGAGCACGCCGCGGGGGTCGCGTTCGTCACCGGCCACGAGGACCCGAAGAAGCCCGAGTCGTCGATCGACTGGGAGGGCCTGGCCCGGTTCCCCGGCACCCTCGTCTTCTACATGGGCGTCCGCCGGCTGCCCGCGATCGCCGGGTCGCTGATCGGCGCCGGCCGCCCCGAGGACCAGCCCGCCGCGGTGGTGCAGTCGGGCACCGTGGGCGCGCAGCGCGTCGTCACCGGCACCCTCGCGACGATCGCGGACGTCGCCGCGGCCGCCGGGATCAAGGCGCCGGCGGTCACCGTCGTCGGCGGCGTCGCCGGCCTGCGCGACGAGCTGCGCTGGTTCGAGGACCGCCCGCTGTTCGGGCGCACCGTCGCGGTGACGCGCGCCCGCGCCCAGGCCTCCGGGCTCGCCCGCCGCCTGCGCGCGCTGGGGGCGGAGGTCGTCGAGACGCCGACGATCCGCACCCGGTCGCTCGGCGCGGAGGTCCCCGACCTCGTCGACGTCGACGTCCTCGCGCTGACGTCGCCCAACGGCGTACGGGAGTTCATGGAGGCGCTGCTGCGCTCCGACCGCGACGCGCGGTCGCTCTACGGCACGATGATCGCCGCGGTCGGCCCCGGCACGGCCCGCGCCCTGAAGGCCCACGGGATCGTCGCCGACGTCGTCCCCGAGACCTACACCGGCGAGGCGCTGGCGGCGCTGATCGGCGGGAGCCCCGCGCCGTCCGGTCAGTCCCCCGTGACGGGCGCGAGCGTCGATCCGGTCGGCGCCCGGGTCGACGGCCGCCCGGGTCGCCGTCCCCGCCGCGCCCTGCTGGTCCGTGCGGCCACCGCCGGCGACGCGCTCCCCGACGGCCTGCGCGCCGCGGGCATCGAGGTCACCGACCTCGCGGTCTACGAGACGGTCGCCGAGCCGCTGTCGGCGTCCGCCCTCGACGCCCTGCGCGGGGTCGACTACGTCACCTTCACGTCCGCGTCCACGGCGGGGTTCCTGGCGCAGGCCGGCGACGTCACCGACGAGGACGCCGTCGGCCCGCACGGTCGCCTCCCGGTCGGCCCGCGGACCCGCGCCGTCTCGATCGGTCCCGTCACCACCGCGGCCCTGGCGGAGCTCGGCGCCGTCCCGGCCGTCGAGGCCCGCGAGGCGACGATCGACGGCCTGGTCGACGCGCTCGTGCGGGACGCGACGACCCGCGAGGACTGACGGCGCGGCTTCGGCCACCGGCCCGGCGACCAGGTCGGCCCGGCCTCGCGGGCTCGAGGCCTGGTCGTGGTAGCGCCGCCTGGGGCGTCGATATCGCGACCAGGTCTGTCGGGCCTCGGTGTTCGATGGGGCCTGGTCTTGGTTTCGTCGTCGGGGGCGTCGATATCGCGACCACGTCTGTCGGGCCTCGGTGTTCGATGGGGCCTGGTCTTGGTTTCGTCGTCGGGGGCGTCGATATCGCGACCAGGTCCGTCGGGCCTCGGTGTTCGATGGGGCCTGGTCTTGGTTTCGTCGTCGGGGGCGTCGATATCGCGACCACGTCTGCCGGGCCTCGGTGTTCGACGGGGCCTGGTCGTGGTTTCCTCGTCGGGGGGGCGATATCGCGACCAGGTCGCACGCCCGGCGCCGTCCGCCCGCGGCCGCCGGCCCGTCACGCCCCGGCCGACGGCACACCCACGCGCGCGGTCGCCCCGCCGCCGTCCTGCGCCCCGACGCGCGACAGGAGCGCACCGGCCAGCAGCACGGAGGCGGTCATGACGAAGACGGCGCGCATGCCGAGCGCGCCGGCCACCACGCCCCCCAGCACCGGGCCCAGGACCTGTCCGACGAACTGCGCGGACACGGACAGGCCCAGGACGCGTCCCACCACCCGGTCGGGGACGGCATGACGGATCGCGGCGGTGATCGACGGCAGCAGGCCGCCGAGGAACACCCCGGCGCCGAAGCGCAGGACGACGAGCTGCCAGACCTCCTGCGCCGCGGCCTGCAGCGCCAGCATCGCCGCCGCCCCGACCAGCGCGCCGGTGATCACCCGCGCGTGGCCGACGCGGTCCGCCAGTCGACCCAGCCGCGGCGCCGAGGCGATGCTGCCGAGGGCCCCGACGGCCATCACGACGCCCGACAGCGCAGCGACGTGAGGTGTCCCGGGGGCGAGCTCGCCGACGTAGACGGTCACGATCGGCTCCAGCGACATCGTCGCGAACATCAGGAGGCTCGCGGTGGCCAGCAGCACGACCACGCGGGCGTGCCGGGGGCCCCACGGGTGGGAGGCGACGCGTTCGTCGATCGTGGCGCCCCCGGCGCCGGTGCCACGGACGGGCGCCCCGCCGTCCCCGGGGGCGTCGAACGACGCCGTCGTCACGCCGCCGCCGCGGGCGGCCACGGCCCCGTCCGCCGAGGCCACCCCGTCCGCCCGGGGCGCCCCGCGACCCGGCCGGTCCTCGCGGATGCCGAACGCCGTGGCCAGGAAGGCCAGGAAGATCACGCCGCCCGCGACGAGGAACGACGCGCGGACACCCACCAGCACCGGTGCCACGCCCCCGATCAGCGGGCCGACCACGCTGCCCGCCATCACGCCGATCGACAGGACCCCGAGGGCCCAGGCGCTGTGCTCGCGGGGCGTCTGGGCCGCGACGAGGATCGTCGACCCCGAGGCGTAGCCGCCGAGCAGGCCCGTCAGCAGCCGCAGCAGCACGAGCTGCTCGACGCTCTGGGCCAGTCCGGTCAGGGCCATCGCCACCGCCATGCCGAGGCTGGCCCGGACCAGCATCGGCTTGCGTCCGAAGCGGTCGCCCAGCCGCCCCCAGAGCGGCGCCGTCAGCGCGGCGGTGAGGAACGTCGCGGCGTAGGCGACACCCGACCAGCGGACGATCGACGCGTGGCCCTCGGCCCCCAGGCGCTCGACGTAGAGCGGCAGGTACGGCAGGAGCATCGTCATCGCGACGATCGTGGTGAACGACCCGAGGAGGCAGACGACGAGGTTCCGGCGCCAGTGCGGGGAGCCGATAGAGCCGTCCATGAATGGACCGTATCACGGACGAGCGTGCGGAATAACGTTCAGCCTGCGCCGATGGGGCGCCGGCCGGCCGTCGCACCCTGCGACCATCGGGCCATGACCGGTCCGATCCCGAACGCCGCGCTCCTCGACCCGCCGCCGATGACGCCGGAGCGGTTCGCCGCGATCGAGCGGGACGTCGCGCGGGTGCTGGAGACGGAGCGGGACGTCGTCGTCCTGCAGGCCGAGGCGATCCTCGCCCTGGAGGCCGTCGCCCGCGGCCTCGGCGGTGCCGGGACGACCTGTCTGAACGTCATCACCGGCCCGTACGGCGCGCACTTCGGCGAGTGGCTCGCGGCGGGCGGGGCCGACGTCGTCGACCTGGAGATCCCGCTCGAGCGGGCGGTCCGGGCCGACGAGATCGAGGCGGTGCTCGCGGAGCGGCCGGAGATCTCGGTCCTCTCGATCGTCCACGCCGAGGTCGCGACGGGCACGGTCAACCCGCTCGCGGAGGTCGCGGCCGTCGCCCGCCGGCACGACGTCCTCACCGTCGTGGACGCCGTCGCCTCGGTCGGCGGCCACGCCCTGGGCATCGACGAGCTGGACCTCGACGTCGTCATGGTCGGCCCGCAGAAGGCGCTCGGCGGACCGGCCGGCATCTCGGCGATCACGGTCAGCGACCGCGCCTGGGCGGCGCTGGCGGCGGCGCCCGACCCGTGGCGCGGGTCGATCCTCTCGCTCCTGGACTGGAAGGAGCGCTGGATCGACGCGGGCCGCACCCAGATCCCCGGCACCCCGGCCGTGCTCGAGCTGCTCGCGCTCGAGGCCGCCTGCGCGCGGGTCCTGGGGGAGGGCCTCGACGCCGGCCTGGCGCGCCACGCCCGGATCTCCTCGGCCTGCCGCGCGGGCGTCCGCGGCCTGGGCGCCGAGCCGTGGGTGGCCGACGACGACCAGGCCTGCCGGCTGACGACCGCCGTCCGCCTCCCCGTGGCCGTGGAGCGGGCGGCGCTGGTCGAGCGGGCCCGCGCAGCCTACGGCGTGGTCCTCACGCCCGGTGGCGGCGACCTCCGCGACGTGATGGTGCGGATCGACCACATGGGCCCGGCCGCGGAGCCCCGCACCGCGCTCGCGGGCGTCGCGGCGCTCGGTGCCGCGCTCCGGGACCTCGGGGCGCCCGTCGACGTGGGCGCAGGCGTCGAGGCGACGGTGGCGTCGCTGGCGGGCTGAGGTCCGACCCGGGAGACGGGGCGTCGCACGTCGAGCGCCGCTGCGGTGTCCATCCGGGGCACCCCGTTTTTCGGGCGCGGGGCGGGGGTAGCGATCGAGCGTCACCCCAAGCACCACCCAGGAGGACCGCATGTCCAACGAGCTGCAGGGCCAGAAGATCGCCATCCTCGCCGCCGACGGCGTCGAGCAGGTCGAGCTCGAGAGCCCGCGCGACGCGGTGCAGGCGGCGGGCGCGACGACGGAGCTGCTGTCGATCGACACCGGCGAGATCCAGGCCATGAACGGCGACATCGACAAGGGCGACACGTTCCAGGTCGACAAGAAGGTCGCCGACGCCGACATCGACGACTACGCCGGGCTGATCCTGCCGGGCGGCGTGATGAACCCCGACAACCTGCGTCAGGACGCGGACGTCATCGCGTTCCTGCAGCGCTGGTTCCAGGCCGGCAAGCCGGTCGGCGTCATCTGCCACGGCCCGTGGACGCTCGTCGAGGCCGACCTCGTCCGCGGCCGCACGATCACGTCGTTCCCGAGCGTCCGGACCGACATCGTCAACGCCGGCGGCGACTGGGTCGACGAGGAGGTCGTCTGCGACCAGGGCCTCGTCTCCAGCCGCAACCCCGACGACCTGCCCGCCTTCAACGACAAGATCGTCGAGGAGTTCGCCGAGGGCGAGCACCGCGTGGCCGAGGCCGGCGCCACCGCCTGAGCGGCCACCCACCGCGCCGTCGCGGGAGGGCCGCACCCGCCCCGGGTGTGGCCCGGCGACGGAACCGGGCTTCCGCCCGTGGGCACCGGATCACCCGTCCGGCACGGGCGATCCGCCGTTCGGGGTGGTCGTCCGTCGTCCGGCGCACGCGGACCCCGTGCACGCCCGTGACCTGTCTAGGATCGGCCCATCGAGCGCACGACTGTCACCTTCCTGTCGGACTACGGCCTGCGCGACGAGTTCGTCGGCGTGTGTCACGCGGTCATGGCCCGCATCGCCCCCGAGGCGCGGGTCATCGACCTGACCCACGGGATCCCCTCCTTCGACGTGCGGCTCGGGGCCATCACCCTGCAGCGGGCGCTGCCCTACGCCCCGCCCGGCGTGCACCTCGCCGTCGTGGACCCCGAGGTCGGCGGCCGCCGCCGGCCGATCGCCATCCGGGTGGCCGAGGACGACCGGGTGCTCGTCGGGCCCGACAACGGCCTGCTGTGGCTGGCGGCCCAGCGCTTCGGCGGCATCGTGCAGGCGGCGGACCTGACCAGCTCGCCGTACCGCCTGGAGCCGGTCTCCGCAACCTTCCACGGCCGCGACATCTTCGCCCCGATCGCCGCGCGCCTGGCCGCAGGGCTCGACCTCGACGACGTCGGCGCGCCCCTGGACCCCGAGATCGTGGCGCCGATGCCGATGCCGATGGCGGAGTTCGACGGGGACGACCTGATCGCCCACGCCCTGGCCTTCGATCGCTTCGGCAACGTGCTGCTGGATCTCGAGCACGAGGAGCTGACGGCGGGCGTCGGCCTGCGCCTAGGCGAGGCGGTGGAGATCAACGGGGTCCGCGGCGTCTACGCGACGACGTTCGCCGACGTCGCCCCCGGCGCCGTGCTGCTCTACGAGGACGCCAACCGCGCGATGGCCATCGCGGTCAACCGGGCCTCGGCCCGCGAGGCGCTCGAGCTCGTCCCGGACGCCCGCGTCCGCATCCGCCGGGCGTAGGCCCGCGCACGTCGCCGCGCCGGCGCGGCCCACCCCGACAGCCCACCTCCGAGACCCGAGGCCGATCCGTGACCCCGTCCCCGACCGACCCGCATCCCCAGGGCCGGCGGCACCCGCCCGCCGGGTCGTCCGCCGAGGGCGACCTGCGCTCTCAGGGGGAGTCGCATCAGCCGGGCGAGCCGCATCCGCCCAGCGGGCCGCGCCGCCTCGGCGAGCCGCGCCACCACCACGACGAGCTGGGCTCGACGAACGACGAGGCCCGGCGACTCGGTGCCGAGGGCGCACCGCACGGGACGACCGTGACCGCGACCGCCCAGACCGCCGGTCGCGGGCGCCAGGGCCGACCGTGGGTCGCCCCGCCCGGCCGCGCGCTGACCGTCTCCGTCGTGCTGCGTGATCTGCCGAGCCCGGCGCTGCTGCCCCTGGCCGTGGCCGTGGCGGTGGCCCGCACGGTCGGCGACGAGGCCCGGATCAAGTGGCCCAACGACGTGGTGCTCGTGGACGAGGACCCCGCGTCCGACGCCGTCACCGACGGGCCCTGCCATCCTGCGCCGCCCGCGGCTGCCCCGGCACCGCTCCGCAAGATCGCGGGCATCCTCTGCGAGGGCCGGCCCGCCGAGGGCTGGGCGGTCGCGGGGATCGGCCTGAACGTCGCCCTCGACCTGGCGGACGTCCCCGCCGAGATCGCCGACCGCGCGGCGACGATGGGGCGCGAGCCCTCCGAGCTCGACGCCGTGCTCCGGGAGCTCCTGGAGCAGCTGGCGCTGGTGCTCGACCTCCCGGCGGACGAGCTGCTGGCCGCGTGGTCGACCCGCGACGTGCTCCGGGGAGCGACGATCGGGTGGGAGCGCCCGGGCGGCGGCCCCGGGGGCGAGGGCGTCGCCGACGGGGTCGACGAGCAGGGCCGCCTGCGCGTCCGGACCGCCAACGGCGTCGAGCTGCTCGACGCCGGCGAGGTCCACCTGCTGCGACGGTAGCCGCTGGACCCCGACGCGGATCGCGGCCGTGGCGCCTCCCCACGTCGGGCGGCCGCGTCAGGCCGGAACGCGACGGGCGCGAGCGGGTTCTCGTGCGGTCCGCCGCCGGAGCCGCCGCACCACCGGGGCCCCGGACGCAGGGGTGCCGAGCACCTCGACCGTCCACGTCGCCTCGGCGAGCGGCCAGAACCGGCGCCCCGGCGGACGTCCGGGGTCGGCGATCCAGGCCTCGCCGCCGGGGGCGACGACCCGGTCGAGGGTCGCCAGCAGGGCCGGCCCGTTGCGGGACTCGTAG
The DNA here is from genome assembly GCF_030655195.1 of Patulibacter sp. Lineage (GTDB taxonomy): Bacteria > Actinomycetota > Thermoleophilia > Solirubrobacterales > Solirubrobacteraceae > Patulibacter. The sequence continues at coordinate 23,512 of NZ_JAURWA010000057.1, forward strand.
AGGACGTCGGCCGCGAGCACGAGGGGCCAGCGGTCCCCCGCCCCGACGCCGTCCGCCCCCGCGAACCAGTCCAGCCGCAGCGGCTCGACCCGCACGTCGTTGCGCTCCGCGTTGTCGGCCAGCAGCTCGAGCGCGGCCGGCGCCCAGTCCGACGCGGTGACCTCCGCGCCGAGCCGTGCGGCCACGAGCGACGGGAGCGCCAGGCCGCAGCCGAGCTCGAGGACGCGGTCGCCGGGGCGGAGCCGGTCGGCCAGCAGCTCGGCGAGCGCCGGGGCGGACGGCCAGAGGGCGGCCCAGTACGGCAGGAACTCGCCGTCGGCGAAGGCGTCGGCGTCCACCAGCGCCTCGAGGTCGCGCGGTCGCCGGACGTCCAGCTCGACGTCGCCGAGGACGACGTGCTCCGCCACGAGGTCGGACGGGGGCGGGAGACCGGGCACCCGCCCGACCGTAGCGGGCCGCGGCGGTGGGGACGGTCCGCGGCCACGTCCGCCGCCGCCCCTCGCTGTGCGCCCTCCGCCGTCGTCCGTCGTCCGTCGTCGTCCGCGTCCGCCGTCTGCCGCTGTCCGCCGTCCGCCGCCCGCCGCCGCCTGCCGTCCGCCGCCGCCTGCCGTCCGCCGCCGGCCCGGGCCGCTGCGGTCACCCCGCTGCGGCCAGCTCCCCCGCCAGCGCCGCAAGCGCGTCGAGGGCCTCCGGGTTGCCCAGGCTGTCGCGGCTGACGACCTTCTCGGCGGGCTCGCCCATGAGGATGCGCTTCAGCGGCACCTCCAGCGCCTTGCCCGAGAGCGTCCGGGGGACGGCCGCGACCGCGTGGACGGCGTCGGGGACGTGGCGCGGCGAGCAGTCCTCGCGCACCCGCCGGGCGATCCTGCGGGTCAGGTCGTCGTCGAGCGTCACCCCGTCGCGGAGGACGACGAAGAGCAGGATCCGGCCGTTGGCCGAGGCGTCGGTGGGATGCGGGACGTCGACGACGACCGCGTCGAGCAGCTCGTCGAGCTCGAGGACCGCGCGGTAGATCTCGGCGGTGCCCATGCGGATGCCGCCGCGGTTGATCGTCGCGTCGCTGCGACCGGAGATCACGGCCGTGCCGCGCTCCGTCACGGTGATCCAGTCGCCGTGACGCCAGGCACCCGGATAGTCCTCGAAGTAGCTGCCGCGGTAGCGCGAGCCGTCCTCGTCGCCCCAGAAGAACACCGGCATCGACGGCATCGGCTCGGTCACGACGAGCTCCCCGACCTCGCCGATCAGCGGGTGCCCCTCGGGGTCGAACGCCGCCAGTGCCGCTCCCAGCGCGCGCGCCTGGAGCTCGCCGCGGTGGACCGGCAGCGTCGGGACGCCTCCGACGAACGCGGTGCAGAGGTCGCTGCCCCCGCTCGTGGAGAACAGCCACAGGTCGGGCCCCAGGTGCGCGTAGACCCAGTCGAACCCGTCGGTGGACAGCGGCGACCCGGTCGACCCGACGGCCCGGAGCGCCGAGAGGTCGCGGCCCTCGCGGGGCACGACCCCCGCCTTCATCGACCCGGCGATGAAGCTGGCGCTGGTGCCGAACGTCGTGATGCCCGTCTCCTCGGCCAGGTCCCACAGCCGCCCGAGGTCGGGGGTGCCGGGGTCGCCGTCGAAGAGCACGACCGTCGCGCCGACGAGGAGCCCGCCGAGCAGCAGGTTCCACATCATCCAGCCCGTGGTGGTGAACCAGAACAGGCGGTCGCCCGGCCCGGCGTCCATCTGCAGGCCGAGCGCCTTGAGGTGCTCCAGGACGATCCCGCCGTGCCCGTGCACGATCGGCTTGGGCAGCCCGGTGGTGCCCGACGAGTAGAGGACCCACAGCGGGTGGTCGAACGGCACCTGCGCGAAGACGAGCGGCTCGCCGCGCACGAGCGCGTCGTCCCACAGCACGACGTCGCGCAGGTCCGAGAGGTCGGGCGCGTCCTGCAGGTACGGCAGGACCACCGTCGTGCTCACCGTCGGCAGCGCGTCCTGCAGCTGGGCGACGACGGCGCGGCGGTCGTGGTCCTTGCCGCCGTAGCGGTAGCCGTCGACGGCGAGCAGGACCTTCGGCTCGATCTGCGCGAAGCGGTCGATCACGGTGCGCGGCCCGAAGTCGGGCGAGCACGACGCCCAGGTCGCGCCGAGCGACGCGCAGGCCAGGAACGCCGCCGTGGTCTCCGGGACGTTGGGCATGTACGCGACGACGCGGTCGCCCTCGCCGACCCCGAGCGCGCGCAGGCCGGCGGCGAGCTCGGCGACCCGCTCGCGCAGCTGGCCGCGGGTCCAGGTGACCAGGCCGTCACGGGACTCGGAGCGGGCGAGGATCGCCGGATAATCGTCGTCGTCGGCGGCGCGAGGCCCCGCGGACCCCGGCGGCCCACCCGGACCGGCCCCCTCCCGCAGCGCGTGCTCCGCGTAGTTCAGCCGCGCGCCCGTGAACCACGTGGTCACGGCGTCGGGCAGCGTCCGCGTCCCGAGCACCCGCTCGTACGGGGCGCTCGCCCGCACGTCGAACCACTCCCAGACCGTCGCCCAGAAGGTCTCCAGCTCGGTGGTCGACCAGCGCCAGAGCGCGTCGTAGTCGGGCAGCTCGACGCCGTGGGTGCGCTCGACGTGGCGGGCGAAGGCGGTGACCGTGGAGGCCTCGATCGACTCCGCGGTGGGCGACCAGAGGAGGTCCGACATGGCGGAGGCCTAGATCCGCTCGACCAGTGCAGCCATCCCGAGGCCGCCGGCCACGCACATCGACTCGATCCCGTAGCGGCCGTTCCTGGCCTCCAGCCCGTTGATCAGCGTCGTCATGATCCGTGCCCCGGTCATGCCGAACGGGTGGCCCAGCGCGATCGAGCCGCCGAACGGGTTGAGCTGCTCCGCGTCGATCCCGAGCTCGTCCATGCACGGCACGATCTGCGCGGCGAAGGCCTCGTTGATCTCGACGATGTCGATGTCCTCGATCTTCATGCCGGTGGCGGCGAGCAGCTTCTGGATCGCCGGGATCGGGCCGACGCCCATGATCTCGGGGCGCAGCGCGGCGACCGAGGTGGCGATGATCCGGGCGCGCGGCGTCAGGCCGAGCCGCTCGGCCTTGTCGGCGCTCATGATCAGCGTCGCGGCCGCGCCGTCGTTCAGGGGGCACGCGTTGCCGGCCGTGACGGTGCCGTTCTCGGGGTCGAAGACGGGCTTCAGGCCCGCCAGCTTCTCCATCGTGGTGCCCGGACGCGGCCCGTCGTCCTGGGAGACGACCGTGCCGTCCTCGAGCGTGAAGGGGACGATCTCCTTGTCGAAGTGCCCCGACGCCTGCGAGGCGACCGCGCGTTCCTGGCTCTTCACGGCCCAGGCGTCCTGCGCCTCGCGGGAGACCTTCCACTGTTTCGCGACGTTCTCGGCGGTCAGGCCCATCGAGATGTAGACGTCGCAGATCGCGCCGTCGGAGCCGTTCAGCCGCGGGTGCAGCTCCCACGGCGAGCCCGGGCCGTAGCGCGAGACGGCCTCGACGCCGGAGGCGATGAACTGGTCTCCCTCGCCGGCCTTGATTGCGTGGAACGCGGTGCGGATCGTGTGCAGCGACGACGCGCAGAAGCGGTTGCTGGTGACGCCCGGGACCTCGAACGGCAGGCCCGCCAGCAGCGACGCGGTCCGCGCGATGTTCGAGCTGTGCTCGCCGTCGCCGTTGGCGGCACCCATCAGCACGTCGACGGTCTCGGCCCAGTCCACGCCGGGGTTGCGCTCGACCAGCGCCCGGATCGGGGCGGCGGCCAGGTCGTCGGCGCGGACGTCCTTCAGCGACCCCTTGACGGCACGCCCGATGGGGGTGCGGACGGCATCGACGATCACGGCTTCGGGCACGACGGGACTCCCTCGAGGAACGATGGACGGCACCCGTGATCCTCGCACTGTGGCGTCGCGCCACCGCGCGTCCCCGCGCTCGTCCGCCGTCGCGCGCGGTCGGCGCTCAGTCGGCCGGGGTGCGGGCGCCGTCGCCCAGCACCGCCGAGGCGGCGCCGGTCGCCCACGGCGCGGCACCCCGCACGAGCCAGGCGACCTGGGCCTGCCGCTCGACCACCCGCGCGGCCAGCAGCGCGTCCTGCGGGGTGTCGCCGACGCTCAGGACGCCGTGCCGGCCGAGCAGGACGACGGTCCCGGACCCGAGGGTCGCCGCGGCGCCGGCAGCGAGCTCGTCGCTGCCGGCGGGCGCCGGCGGGCTGGTGCGCACCGGGTCGATGCCGTGGTAGGCGAGGTCCTCGAGCTCGGGCTGCAGGGGCTCGTCGAGGAAGCTCCAGGCGGTGGCGGCGACGGAGTGGGTGTGCAGGACGCAGCGCACGTCCGGCCGCGAGCGGTAGACGGCCAGGTGGAGCGGCAGCTCGCGCGACGGTGTGCCGTTCCCGAGCGTGACGCCGGTGGCGACGTCGACCATCACGAGGTCGCGGGCGCGCATCGACGCGTAGTCGGTCCGGGTCGGGGTGACGTGCGCGGTCGGGCCGGTGCGGACCGACACGTTGCCGACGGTCCCGACGACGAGGCCCTCGGGCTCCAGCGTCTGCGCCACCCGGATCGCGTCGCCCAGCAGCGAGCGGTCCGACGCCCGGGCGCGGCCCGCCGGCGGTCGGCCCGCGCCGACGCCGGCCGGCGTCCGGCCGGGGCCC
>NZ_JAURWA010000150.1 GCF_030655195.1 Patulibacter sp.
CTCCGCCGGCGCTCCACGCGCCGCGCTCGGGCCCGCCCGTCCGCGCACGGTCGCCGACGACGGTGGCCCGACCACCGGCCGCGGTGCGTCCGGACCCGGCGACGACGCCGGCCTGCGCAGCACGCCGGTCCCGGCCCGCCCCGTCGCCCCGCCTCCCGCGACCACCACCCCGGTGCCGGCGATCCCGACGGTCCCGGCCGTTCCGGCGGTCGCACCGCCCGCCGCGCCCGACGGCACGGGCCCGACGGGGACCGCCCCGTCCGCGTCCGGTGCCCCGTCCGCGTCCGGCGACGGCCCCGGCTCGCCCGGTGCGTCGACCGCGGTCGGTGTCCCGGGTTCGTCCGGCGCCGACGGCACGGGGCTGCCGACCGCCTCTCCGGGTGTCCCCGGCGCGCCCGCCCCCGCCACCGATCCGGCGACGGGCGGCGCGGTCGGGACCGGCCCGACCGCGACACCCGGAGCCTCCGGGATCGGGAGCGTCACCGGCATGCCGGGCGTCCCCGCATCGCCCGGCGTCGCCGGCCTCGGCGGCACGTCGTTCCCGGCCGGTCCGTTCGCCGCCGCGGGGGCCCCGTTCGGCGTCGTCCCCGGCACGGGCCTGCAGACGGACCCGGCCGCCCAGGGCGCGACCCCGACGACCCTGCTGACGCAGACCGGTCTGCTCGGCCGGGCCCTCTCGGGACCGATCGTGCCCGCCTGGCGGCTGCTCGTCCGCGCGGCACCCGCGTCGGTGCCCGCCGCGTCCCCGACGACGTCCGCGACCGAGAGGCGGGCGGCCCCGGAGGGCTCCGGGACCCGGGTGGACGACGTCTCGCGCTGGATGGTCCGCGCCGGGTCGCTGCGGCGCTCCGACGTGCGCCTGCGCCCGTTGCGCAGGGGCAGCAAGGTCCTCGCCGGCTCGATCCTCGGCACCACGTCGACGACCGCCCTGCGCCTGGCGATCCGTCCGGCCGGCGACGGGAGCCCCCGGATCGACCCGCGGCCGATCGTCGCCGGCTGGCGCCTGCTCGACGACGCGTCGGTCTTCGGGCACGACGACCGCAGCGAGCTCGTCGCCGACCGCGGCGACCGCCCGGACGTCGGCCGGATCCTGCTGATGAGCAAGGCGCAGCTCCAGGCCCGCGTGCTGGCCGACGAGAAGCTGACGATCTACGAGGCCGGGCGCGACGACATCCGCACCGGCGCGATCGACCGTCGCGTCCTGGCGACGATGGAGTACCTCACCGCCCACGGCCTGCGGCTGTCGATCTCGTCGCTGAAGTCCGGCCACAGCATCCTCAGCGCGTCGGGCAACGTCTCGGCGCACTCCTACGGCTCGGCGATGGACATCGCCTCCGTCGACGGCGTGCCGATCATGGGCCATCAGGGTGCCGGGTCGATCACGGCGTCGACGATCCGTCTGCTCCTGCGCCTGCAGGGCACGGTCCGCCCGAACCAGATCATCTCCCTGATGACGTTCGACGGGGCCGACAACACCCTGGCGATGGCCGACCACGACGACCACATCCACGTCGGCTTCCCACGGGCGGCCACCGACGGCGACGCGAAGCTCGGCAAGCAGGTCTCGGCGGTCCTGCAGCCGTCGCAGTGGAGCCGCCTCGTCGGCCGCCTCGCCGACATCGAGAACCCGACGGTCCGCCGCGGCGTCTCGGACGCGGCGACGCCGAAGCGCGCGACGAGGACGAAGGGCGCCCGCAAGGCCCGCTGACGGTGGGGGTGGGCGATCCGGTGCCGGATGGTGGCACGGGGTCGACCGGACCCCCTGGTGGGACGGTCGCCGGGCGGAGGGGGTGGGTCGATCCGGTGCCGGACGGTGGCACGGGTCTGACCGGACCCCCTGGTGGGACGGTCGCCGGACTGAGGGGGTCGGTCGATCCGGTGCCGGATGGTGGCACGGGTCTGACCGGACCCCCCGGTGGGACGGTCGCCGGACTGAGGGGGTCGGTCGATCCGGTGCCGGATGGTGGCACGGGTCTGACCGGACCCCCCGGTGGGACGGGATCGACCGGACCCGGTGGGACGGGCCCCGGGCGGCGGCCGCCCGGGGCCCGGTCAGCGCCCGGGGCCGGTCAGCGCCCGCGGCCCGGCCGCCCGTCAGCCCCCGGCCGCCGGCAGCTCGAGCGCCGGCACGTCGTCCGCGCCCGAGGTCCCGGGCGGGTCGACGCCCAGCGTCGACGCCGTCAGACGGGTCAGCGCCCGGAGGTCCGCGGCGACGTCGAGCGTGGTGCCCGGCTCGGCGTCCGCACGGAGGACCACGGTGGGGGCGGGCGGCAGCCCCGCACCCGGGACGACCGGAGCGGTGGGAGCCGCGGCGGCGCCGGGCACCGGGCAGGGGTCCGTCGCCCCGACGGTCGTGACGATCACGACGCCGTTCTCCTGGAACTCGGTGCTCTCCGTGATCGCGGTGACCGTGTCGGAGACCTGGTCGGGGAGCGCGACGACCGAGCGCTCCGGCGGGGCGCAGCCGCCGAGCGTCGCGTAGGAGAGCGACGGGAGCGTCTCGCCGCTGGAGACGTCGTTCGTGAGCGTCTCGAGGCTGAAGGTCCCACCGGCGCAGGCGTCGTCCTTGCGCAGTGCGGGGATCCGGCCGAACGGCGTCCGTCCGGCGAGCGTGGCCGCCGCGGCGTCCCCGGCCGGCGGATCCGTGCAGGCCCCGGGGAGCGCCGGCGTCTCGCCGGGCTGGACGTCGACGTAGCTGCGCCACGTCTTCCCGCCGGTCGTCAGCTCCTCCGGCAGCGACGGGGCGTCGGCCCCGTCCGCCGCGCCGCCCGACGTCGAGGCATCGGCGTTCGCGGCCCCGTCGGTGCCCGACGGCGCTGCGGTGGCGGACGCGGCCCCGTCGGTGCCCGACGGCGCTGCGGCAGCGGCCGCGGACCCACCGGCCGCACCCGCCCCGCCCCCGCCGGCCCCGGCCGCCGGGCTCCCCGTCAGCAGGGTCGTCGCGTTGCCGATCGTGTCGACGCCCGCGGGGCGCGCGCCGGTCAGCCGCACACCCTGCTCGGCGATACGGTCGATCGCCTCCCCGGCGCGGGGGCCCTCCAGGGCCAGCAGCCAGACGTGCGGCTCGATCGTCGGGTCGTCCGGCGTGGTCTCCGGATCCGGGGGCGCGTCGCCGGTGCCCGGGTCGTCGGAGATCGGTGCGTCGGCGACCGGCACGTCGGCGACGGGCGCGTCGTCGGCCGCCGGCGCGTCGTCGGACGCCGCGCCGGACGGGGCGCTCGCGTCCGCGGTGGTCGCGGTCCCCCCGGTCGCGGCGGTCGTGGTCGCGGTGACCGCCGCCGGCGGTGCGACCGCCGCGGCCGGGGCGCGCGCGACGATCGCGGCGCGGGCACCCTCCCCGCCGCCGGTCACGAGCGCCCCGCTGACGCCCGCCACGAGGATCGCGGCGGCCGCCGCGGCCATCGGCACGGCGCGGCCGGGCACGGGCGGG
>NZ_JAURWA010000164.1 GCF_030655195.1 Patulibacter sp.
GGCGTCGACCCGCAGCGCGGCGGCGCGCTCGGCCTCGGCGATCCGCTCGTCCGCCCGGCGCTCGGCCTCAGCGACCCGCGCCTCGGCGGCGTGCTGGGCGTCGGTCCGCAGGGCCTCCGCCGTCTCCTCCGCCGCGGCGACGATCCGGGCGACGCGGACACCGGTGTCCGCGGCGCCGTGCGGGGCGCCGGTGCCGTCGGTCGGCCGCGGGTCGCGGGGTGGGGGGCCTGCGGGCATTCGGCGCAGGATTCCAGAGCGACGGGGGGCACGTCGAACACGCACGGTCTCTCCCGCGGTGCACGGGCCGCCGGGGTCGGCCGGGGCGCACCGGGCGCCCGGCGGGCGGGGCCGTACCATGGGGGGTCGCGCATGGAGCACCGTTACGACCCTCAGAGCATCGAACCCCGCTGGCAGCGCATCTGGGCGGACGAGGGGACCTGGGAGGTCGACGACGCCGTCCTCGACGACCCGTCGGTCGACCCGGTCTACGTCCTCGAGATGCTGCCCTACCCCTCGGGCGAGCCGCACGTCGGGCACCTGAAGAACTACTCCATCGGCGACGCCGTGGCGCACTTCAAGCGGCGCCAGGGCAAGACGGTCCTGCACCCGCTGGGCTACGACGCCTTCGGCCTGCCGGCGGAGAACAACGCGATCAAGACCGGCCAGCACCCGCGGGACGCCACGGAGGCGTCGATCGCGTCGTTCCAGCGCCAGTTCCGCGACTGGGGCGTGTCGATCGACTGGTCGCGCGAGCTCGCGACGCACCGGCCCGAGTACTACCGCTGGACCCAGTGGCTGTTCCTCAAGCTGCTCGCCGGCGGGCTGGTCGAGCGTCGCTCCGCCGCGGTCAACTGGGACCCGGTCGAGGAGTCCGTCCTGGCCAACGAGCAGGTCGTCGACGGCCGCGGCGAGCGGTCCGGCGCGCTGGTCGAGATCCGCCAGCTCGAGCAGTGGTTCCTGAAGATCACCGACTACGCGCAGCGGCTGATCGACGACCTGGACACCATCGGCTGGCCCGAGCACGTCAAGACCATGCAGCGCAACTGGATCGGCCGCTCGGCCGGCGCGCGCGTGCAGTTCCGCTGCGAGGAGACCGGCGAGGACTACGAGGTCTTCACGACCCGCCCGGACACGCTCTTCGGTGCCACGTTCTTCGTCATGGCGCCCGAGCACCCCGACGTGACGAAGCTCGTCGCCGGGACGGACCGCGAGGCCGAGGTCAAGACCTACGTGCAGCAGGCGCTGACCGCCGAGCGCGGCGAGCGCGGCGCGGCCGACAAGCCCAAGACCGGCGTGCCGCTGGGCCGCCACGTGATCAACCCGGTCAACGGCGACCGGCTGCCGATGTTCGTCGCCGACTACGTGCTGATGGACTACGGCACCGGCGCGATCATGGCCGTCCCCGGCCACGACCAGCGCGACTTCGACTTCGCCCAGGCCTACGAGCTGCCGGTCAAGCGCGTGATCCAGGGCGCGAACGACGGCGCGCCGGACGACCACCTCGGCGACGACGCGGCGTGGGAGCTCTCGCCCGAGGCGCTGCCCTACATCGGCGACGGCCCCGTCGTCGACTCGCACCCCGACTTCGACGGGCGCCACAACCGCGAGGCGCTCGCGGCGATGAACGACTGGCTGAAGGCCGAGGGCAAGGGCGAGGAGGCGATCAACTTCCGCCTGCGCGACTGGCTCGTCTCGCGCCAGCGCTACTGGGGCTGCCCGATCCCGGTCGTCCACTGCGACGCCTGCGGGATGGTTCCCGTCCCCGAGGACCAGCTGCCCGTCGTCCTGCCCGACGTCGAGGACTACAAGCCGAAGGGTCGCTCGCCGCTGGCCGCGGCCGAGGACTGGGTGAACACGACCTGTCCCACCTGCGACGGCCCCGCCCTGCGCGAGACCGACACGCTCGACACCTTCGTCGACTCCTCCTGGTACTTCCTGCGGTACACCGACGCGCAGAACGCCGACGCCCCGTTCGACCCGGCGGTGACGAACCGCTGGATGCCGGTGGACCAGTACATCGGCGGCGTCGAGCACGCCATCCTGCACCTGCTCTACGCGCGCTTCTTCTGCAAGGCGCTGACGGACCTCGGTGTCCTGGACGTCAACGAGCCGTTCCAGAACCTGTTCACGCAGGGGATGATCACCAAGGACGGGGCGAAGATGTCCAAGTCCAAGGGCAACGTCGTCGCGCCGCGGTCGATCATCGAGCGCTACGGCGTGGACACCGCGCGCACGTACGTCTGCTTCATGGGCCCGCCGGACCAGGACGCGGACTGGTCCGACGAGGGGGTCGAGGGCGTCTCGCGCTTCCTCGGCCGCCTGTGGCGGCTGTCGGCGGAGGCGGCCGAGCGGATCGGCGGCGCGGCCGGGACCCGCGGCGCGGTGCGGCCGCACGACGAGGCCGCCGGCGGCGGATCGGCCGCCGAGGCCGGCCCGGGGGCGTCGGACGAGCCCCAGGTCCCGGTCGCGGGCGTGCTGGCTCCGGCGAACCCCGAGGGCGACGACCTCGAGCTCGTCCGCAAGGCCCACTGGGCGATCGACAAGGTCACCCAGGACCTCGACGGGCGCTTCGCGTTCAACACGGCGATCTCGGCCGTGATGGAGCTCGTCAACGCCGTGTCCGTCCGGCGCAACGCCGTGGCGGGGGACGGGGCGAAGGGCACCGCCGAGGGCACCCTCGTCGAGCCGAACGTCGGGGGCGGCCCCGTCGACCGGGGTCACGGGCGCGCGAGCGCGCCGGACGCCGGTGGCTCGCTCGAGGCCGACGGGGCGGCCGAGGTCCCGGCCGGCGCCTCGCCGTCGGGCGGCGGCGTGCTGGACGTCGCCGAGGCCGAGGCGTGGGCGGCGATCCGCTTCGCGCTGACCACCGCCAACACGCTGCTGCAGCCGTTCGCGCCGCACCTGACGGCCGAGGCCTACGAGCGCCTGACCGGTGCGCGGGTCTGGGAGCAGCCGTGGCCCGAGGCCGAGCAGCGCTACCTGGAGCGCGACGAGTTCGAGCTCGTGGTCCAGGTCCAGGGCAAGGTCCGCGACCGCGTCATGGCTCCGACCGGCGCGTCGAAGGACGAGCTGCAGGAGCTGGCCATGGGCCGCGAGAAGCTGCAGCCGTTCCTCGAGGGCAAGACGGTCGTCAAGGTGATCGTGGTCCCGGGCAAGCTCGTGAACGTCGTCGTGCGGTAGGGCGGGGGCGGGGCGGCCGACGCGGGGCGGGGCGACGCGGCCGACGCGGTCGGTTCTCCCGACCCTTTCCCCCGGTGGGCGACGCGAACGTTCGGAAGAACGCGTGACCGCCGGCGGACGCCGCACGTCCGCCGGTCCGCCGGCCCGCCCCGCGCACGCCGGACCGCGGTTCGGCACACCCGTGGCACGGCCGGGGGGTCCTGCGCAACGCGCCCGTTCGTAGCCTCGGCAGGGTGCTCGACCGTCCCTGGGTGCGCCTCGTGCTGGGGGCGCTCGCCGCCGCCATGCTGGGTGCGATGGCCGCCCGCGTGGCGGTCTCGGCCGGCGGCGGGGCGGGAGCGGACGGGGCGCCGGCCGGGCAGTCGTCGGGGCCGGGCGGCTCGGGGTCCGGCGGGGGCGGGGCCGGTGGATCCGGCGGAGGGTCGGGCGACGCATTGGGATCCGCCGGAGCCGCGGGGTCGGGCGGCGCGACCGCCTCGATGGCCCCCGGCGACGGGCGGCTGACGGTCCACGTCACGGGCGAGGTGCGGCGGCCGGGGGTCTACGCGCTGACCGAGGGGGCCCGCGTCGACGACGCCGTGAAGCGGGCGGGCGGCGCCACGTCCGACGGCGACCGGCAGGGGCTGAACCTGGCCGCGCCGGTCCGCGACGGGCAGCAGGTCCGGGTCCCGGCCAAGGTCGTGCCGGCGGCGCCCGGCGGAGGCGCGGGGGGCGGCGGGTCCGGGACGGATGCGGCGGGCGCCGGCGGGGCGGGTGCCGGGGGCGCGCCCGTCGACCTGAACACCGCGACCCTCGAGGAGCTCCAGACCCTCGACGGCGTCGGCCCGACGACGGCGGAGAAGATCGTGAAGCTGCGGGAGGAGCGCGGCGGACTGGCGGGGGTGGACGACCTCGACGAGGTCCCCGGCATCGGCGCGAAGAAGCTCGAGGCGCTCCGCGCGCAGCTCGAGCCGTGAGCGCCTTTCGTCGCTGGCCCCAGCACCACGTCGCCCTCGCGGTCGCGGTGTCCTTGGTCCTCGCCCCGCGCTGGCCGGCGCTGCTGCCGGCCGTCGCCGCTGCTGCTTGGGCCACGCAGCCCCGCCACGGGTGGGCCTCGGCGGCGGTGGTCGCGGTGCTGCTCGCGTCTCTCGCCGGGGTCTGGCGTCACGCGGACGCCGCGCGGACGGCCCGGGCGCCGCTGGCGCAGGGTGCCGCGGTCGGGCCGGCCGAGCCCGTCGAGGTGCTCGAGGCCGCCGACCGCACCCTCGACGGCCGCTGGCGCACCACGGCACGGCTCCGGGGTGCGGTGGTCGAGCTGCGCACCGGGGTGGCGACGGGCGCGCCGGAGCTCGTGCCCGGCCGCCTGGTGCGGGTCCGGGGACGGCTGCGGCCCGTCGGCGAGGCGGCGGTCGGCGCCCGGTCGCGCGGCATCGCCCTGACCCTCGACGCGGCGGTCGTGGGCGTCGCCGGGCGCCGCGGCGGCTGGCGGGGTGCGCTCGACCGCTTCCGCGAGCGCGCCGAGCGGACGCTGACGGTGCCCGGGTCGGCGGCCGGGGGCGGCGCTGCGAGCGCGGTCCCACCGGGCGCCTCCCTGTCGGGTGCGGCGGCAACGGACACGGGGACCCCGGGCGCTCGAGCGCCCGGGGGACCGACGTCGGATCCCACGCCGCCGACCTCCGACGCGCCGGGCCCCCGCACGGCTCTCCTGCGCGGGATGGTGCTCGGGCAGGACGAGGGCTTCACGGACGCGGAGGAGGAGACGTTCCGCCGCAGCGGGCTCTCGCACCTCGTCGCGGCGAGCGGGCAGAACGTCGCGCTCGTGGCGGCGCTCGCGATCGGCGTCGCGGCGCTCTGCGGGCTCTCCCGGCCCTGGCGGATCGCCTGGGCGCTCGTGGCGGTCGCCGCGTACGTGCCCCTGGCCGGCGCGGGACCGTCGATCCGCCGGGCCGGCGTCACCGGGGTGCTGACGCTCCTGGCGCTCGGCCTGGGCCGCGCCCCGGACCGCTGGTGGGCGCTGCTCCTGGCGGCGATCGCGACGGTCCTCGTCGACCCGGCGTCCCCGCAGCAGCTGGGGTGGCAGCTGAGCTTCGCCGCGGTGGTCGGGCTGCTCGTCCTCGTGGCGCCCCTGGCCGCGCTCGCGCGCCGCGCGGGCTGGCCGGGCTGGCTCGGCGCGGCGGCCGCGGTGCCCCTCGGGGCGGGGCTCGCCACGGCGCCGGTGCTGGCGGCCGGAGTGGGTGACGTGTCGCTCACCAGCCTGCCGGCGAACGTCGTCGTCGAGCCCGTCGTGGCGCCGGTGACGTGGCTGGGGATGGTCGCCGGGGTGCTCGGGCCGGAGGGCGCACCGATCAGCGGCCTGCTCGTCCGGGCGACCACCCCGTTCCTGGACTGGACGACCGGCGTGGCGACGTGGGCCGCGTCGCCGGGCTGGGCGGTCGTCCGGCCCGGACCGCTCGCGGCGCTGGTCCCGGTCCTCGTCGTGGTCGTGGCCCTCGTGGTCGTCGCCCGGCCGGCCTGGCTGGTCCGCGGCGAGGACCGGGTCCGCCGACGCGCGGCGCGCTCGACGATCGGAC
>NZ_JAURWA010000165.1 GCF_030655195.1 Patulibacter sp.
CGCCGACGACCGGCTTCGGGGCCGTGGCCGGACCGGCGGACGTGCGGGGCCCGACCCGGCCGGCCCCACGGCCACGGGGACCGGGACCGGCGGCTGGGCCGCCGGGGTCTTCGCGGGCGCGACCGGGACCTCCGAGCCCGACGCGGACGCCGACGGCCTCGCCCCGGCGGTCGCCCGGGCCCTCGGCGGCGAGCTGCGCACCGCCCTGGAGCCTGGCGAGGAGGTCGGCCTCGTCGTCCCCGCCTCGACCTGGGCCAGCCCGCAGACCACGCTGGCGATCACGGACCGCCGGATCCTCTGGCTGCTCGACGACGCCCCGGTGCACCGGGTCCGGGTGCTCCCCTTCTCGGACGTCGTGGCCGTCGACGTCGTCGCGCCCAGGCTCTGGCGCCGCCGCGCGCAGGTCGTCTGCGTCGACCGGCGGGGTCGCCGGACGGCCTTCGGCGAGCTCGAGCCCGCCACGGCGGCCGCGGTCGCGCGGCGCGTCCGCACGCCCCCCGCAGGCGGCACCGCCTCCGGGGCCGCGCCCCGCCGCGCCGGAGGCTAGGATCCAGCGCCTCATGGACGACTGGTCGCTCGCAATCACCTTCATCCTCGCCGCCATCGTGCTGGCGTTCGGCATCAACCTGGCCGCCGGCGGGATCTGAGCCCCGGGACGGCGCGGCCTCCCGCGCCCGCCGTCCGAACGTCGTCGCGCCCGTTGCGCGGCGGCGCGCCACGCTGCACGCCGGGCTGCGGAGAAGCAGCGGTCCGGGCACTACGGTCTCGCGGCCGATGGTGCACCAGAACCCACGCGCCGCGGTCCGCGCTCCGATCGCCGGCCCCGGCCGACGCGCCGCGGTCCTCGCCCTGACCGCCGGCCTGCTCCTCGTCCCCTCCGCGGGCGCGACGTCGACCTCGACGCTGCAGGGACGGCTCGACGCCCAGGGCCGCCGCTCCCAGGCCGCCCGCCAGGGCCTGCACGCCGACCGCGCCCGGCTCCGTGCGGTCGCCGCACGGGTCCGCGAGCTGGAGGCGCAGCTCGCACCGCTGGACTCCGCCCTGCAGACCGACGCCGCGGAGCTGGACCGCCTGCAGACCGAGCTGCGCGACACCCGGGCGAGGCTGGTCGGCCTGCGCGCCGAGGCGGTGAAGGACCGCCGCGTGCTGTCCCGGCAGCTCCTGGCGCAGTACGAGGAGCCCGCGCCGGGGCTCGCCGACGTCGTCCTGGACGCGCGGGGCTACGCGGACCTCCTGGGGCGGGTCGGCCAGGTGCGCCGGATCGCCGAGCGCAACGCCCGCGTCACCGACCAGGTGCGGCGGGCGAAGGCCGCCGCCGCTGCGGCCGAGACGCACCTGCAGGAGGTCGCCGGACGCACGGCCGCCACCGTCGCCACCGAGCGCACGCGTCGCGACGCGGTCGCGCACGTCCGCCTCGAGGTCGTGCAGCAGGAGGCGACGATCGAGCGCAGCCGCGACCGCCACAGCACCCGCCTGAAGACCCTCGGCCGACGGGAGGACCGCCTCCGCGGGCAGCTCGTCCGGGCCCAGCGCGCCGCCGCGAAGGCCGCCGGCGTGCCGCTCTCGGGCGGGACCAGCCCGCAGGGCGGCTACGGCTTCTTCCCCGCCGCCGGCACGAACTACGGGATGCACGACGAGCCCGAGCTCGCCCGCCGCCTGGCGAAGATGGCGAAGGAGCTGCACCTGCACCTGATCGGCCTGTCGGGGTACCGCACGCCGCAGCACTCCGTCGAGGTCGGCGGGTTCGCCAACGACCCGCACACGCGCGGCGAGGCGTCCGACACCCCGGGTCTCGAGGGCGTCCCCGAGGCGACGCTGAACGCCTACGGCCTGACCCGGCCGTTCCCCGGCGCCGCCGAGGCCGACCACGTGCAGCTGCACGGCGGGGGCTGATCGCCCCGCCGCGGGCTCAGTCCGCGAGGTCCTCGCGCAGCCGGACGAGCAGCGCGTCGAGCGAGGCCTCGATCGTCCCGCCGCTCAGCGCGACGAACGTGGCGACCTGCAGGTTCAGCGGCACGCCGGGCTCGCCCGCCTGGCGCAGGTCGCTGCGGATCCCGAAGCAGCGCAGTCCCCGACCGGCCGCGTACCCGAGCTCGGCGACGGTGCCGCTGTCGGCCTCCTGCCCGTCGAGCTGGGCGACCAGCAGCTCGGCCCCGTGGATCGCCTCGGCGTTGCGCCGCCCGATCTCCAGCGCGACCTCGCGCTCGTGGCCGGCGGCGTGGGCGGCGGCGATCTCGTCCTCCGTGGTCAGCGACCACGGGTCGATCGGGTCGACGACCTCGGCGAGGCCGGGCAGCAGCACGTCGCGGTACCAGGGGCGGGTGGTCTCGGAGAAGCCGAGCGGCGAGGCGACGTAGCAGCGGGGGCGGGGCACGCCGGGACGGTACCGCCGGGCCGCGACGGAGCCGTTGCTAGCGTCGGCCCATGGCACGGCTCGGCAGCACGGACCTCGACGTCTTCCCCCTCAACCTCGGCGGCAACGTCTTCGGCTGGACCGCCGACGCGGCGACGTCGCACGCGGTGCTCGACGCGTACGCGGAGGCGGGCGGCAACTTCGTCGACACCGCGGACTCCTACACGGCGGCGGCCCCCGGCAACAGCGGGGGCGAGTCCGAGACGATCATCGGCGAGTGGCTCCGGCGCCGCGGACGGCGCGACGACCTCGTGATCGCCACGAAGGTCTCCCAGCACCCCGAGCGCAAGGGCCTGGGCCACGACAACGTCCTGGCGGCCGCCGAGGACTCGCTGCGGCGGCTGGGGACCGACCACATCGACCTCTACTACGCCCACTTCGACGATCCCGACACGCCGCTGGAGGAGACGCTCGCCGCCTTCGACGAGCTCGTCCGCTCCGGCAAGGTCCGCCACGTCGCCGGCTCCAACTACAGCCCGGAGCGGGTGATCGAGGCCCTGGCGATCCAGGACCGGGAGGGGTACGCCCGCTGGGTGGCCCTGCAGCCGCACTACAACCTCGTCGAACGGGCGGGGTTCGAGGAGGGCGGCCTGCGCGCGCTGGCCGAGCTCGAGGGCCTGGCGGTGCTGCCGTACTTCGCGCTGGCGAAGGGCTTCCTCACCGGCAAGTACCGCGAGGCGGGGGACGGGGAGGGCCCGCGGCAGGGTGGGGCGACCGCCTACCTCGACGACCGCGGTCGGCGGGTCCTGGCGGCGCTGGACGAGGTCGCCGCGGCCCACGACGCCCCGGTCACCGCGGTCTCGATCGCCTGGCTCGCCTCGCGGCCGACGGTCACCGCACCGATCGCGAGCGCCCGGAACGTCGCCCAGCTCGACGCGCTCCTGCAGGGCGCGCGGCTGCAGCTGCGCAGCGACGAGCTCGCCGCGCTGGACGCCGCGAGCGCCTGAGCCCCGGACGGCGCGGGGGCGGCGGTCCGGTGCCGGCCGCCGG
>NZ_JAURWA010000001.1 GCF_030655195.1 Patulibacter sp.
GTTCGGCCATCGAACCTGGACGCACACCCCGCTTCCGCGAGACATGCGCATGCTGTTGCGTTTTCAAAGACCGCCACGCCCTACGGACCAGGTGTTCAAACTCTGGAGGCGCACACCAGACCGATGTCCGGTGCGGGCTGGTCAGCCTAGCGCATCCGCCTCCGCCTTGTCGAGACCCTCGGGTCTCTGGCTTGTGGCGCTGCGCCGCGGTGACCAGCGGCTCGATGAATATACATACGGGCCCCTGGGGATGCGTCGTGCCCCTCACCGATTCCGTCCGTCCGTGGCCCCTCGGCCACCCGCCAGAGCGACGTTCTCGGCTTGGACACTGGGGATTCGGCGCTCAACATTCGTCGCAACTTCTTTTCCCGAGAGGGCTCCAAGTCGTGTAGCGGTCCGTTCCTGGCTTCTCCGGGCGACTCCCCCGGGCCTCCCTACCGAGTCCGGAGGCGGTGCACCCTGCTCGACGACGCCTCTCGAGCTACCGGGGACGACGGGTTCCTGCCTCAGTGCGGCGCGCTCGCCGGCGCCAACGCCGCCGTGATCCGCTCCACCGACAGGGGCGAGAGGTCGATGCCCGTCCCCGCGAGTCCCATGGCGGCTCCGGCCGACAGCAGCGGGACGCCCCGCAGGCAGATCGCCCGGTCGCCCAGTCCTTCCAGGTGCTGCCAGTGCAGCACCCCGTGGACCGGGACGTCGCGGATGCCGCGCTGCCGGAGGGTCGACCGGATGACCTCCGCCTGCCACAGGGCGACGTCGATCATCGGCGACCGATCCCTCCCCCGGACGCGCAGGTGCACGCCGTCGGTGCGCACCCGCCCCTGGCAGGCCTCGCTGTCGGCCACGACGACCCCGCCAGGTCCGACCAGGACGTGATCGATCGGCGCCGGCGCACCCGCGACCCGCAGGTCGTGCAGGACACGGACCTCCGGGCGGAAGGCGCGGAGGGCGTCGAAGAGCCGGTCCGTCGGGACGCCGTCGTCGAGCCCCCGCTCCCAGCACGGCTCCCACCACGAGCGGTCCTCGGTCCCTCCGACGTGCAGCCCGATCAGCTCGGCCTCGACGTCGCGGCGCCGGCTGCGGACCGAACTCTGGCTGCGGGCCACGCGCCCGGCACGCCCGGACCGGCGGCCGCCTTCGGGTTCCCCCGTGTCGTTCCGGTCCCCCGGGGTCCCCGGCACCGCGGCGGCCCCCGGCGCCCCGGCCGTCCCCCGCCCCGCCGAAGCACGCCTGGCCCCCGGGAGGCCTGGTGCTCCGGTCTTCCCCGTGGCTCCGCCCCCCGGTGCGGCGACCGTCGACTCCGACGCGCCCCGTCCCTGCTCGGCCGTCCGGCGTCCTGTCCGCCGGGAGGATCGGTCGCTGCGACGGCCGCCGACGAGGGCGGCGACGAGCCCCGAGGCTCGCTGCCCGGTGATCTGGTCGGCGGTCGGCGCGACGCTCATGTCCTGTGTGTCGACGGCCGGGCCGGGAGGTCGCGCCTTCGTGCCCTGGCCGGACGGTCGTTCGACGGTCGTCGGGGACGGTGTGGCACGCGTGCGGCGCTAGCGGCCGGTGTCGCCGTCGCGGACCGCGCAGCTGTGACAGCACGCGGCGCCGAACATCTGCCCGGGGACGAAGCGCTCGTCGCAGCGCTCGCACGCACGGAGGTGCTCGGCGCGCGACCGGGCGGCCTCGGCGAGCGCGATGCCGATCTCGTGCGCGAGCGGCGCGGGAGCGGTCCGCTCGACGAGGTGCGTGATGTCGCGCATCTCCGTGAACGGCTCGTCCGACGCGAGCCAGCCGACGTCGAGCCAGCCGACGAAGAGCCCGGCGGGCGAGCGGGCGACGCCGACCGTGTGTCCCGCGTCGGTCCACAGCCCGGAGGTCGGCGACAGGCCATAGCCCTCGAGGATCGGTCCGACGCCGTCCGTAGGGCCGCGCGTGAGCACCGGGATCTCGGCGTCTGGGTCGGACCACCACACCGCGCGGAGGATACCGACAACGGCGTTCACCGATGCGGATTCGTCGCGGATTCACCCCGTCGTCACCCGGCTGCGGGCGACCGGGCGGGCGACCGTCGCGCTCAGCGCAGCAGACGCGGCTCGTCCGGACCCCAGACCACACGGGTGATCTGCGCCGGCGGCGGGATCTCGTCGCGGGGCGGGAGGCTCAGGGCGATGTCGCCGACGGGCTCCGGCAGCGGGTCGCCCGGCAGGAGCACAAGGGCGGTCACGACGGGGAAGTCCCACCCTCCGACCTCGTCCACGGCCTCGACCCGCAGCTGCGTGCCGCGCGCCAGGAAGACGAGGCCCTGGGCGGCCTCGCCGCCGGTGTACCAGAGCGGCATGACCCGGACGCCCGGCGGCAGCAGCAGGCGGATCAGCGCTCCCCCGGCAGGGGTGACCGACATCGCGTGGCCCTGATGGAGGGTGCAGTCGCAGAACCCGACGTCCTCGATCGTGTCGCCCGGCTCGAGGGGGCCGTCGGGCAGCGTCGTGATGTCGCGGGCCCAGGCGCGCCACAGGACGAGCGGCTCCTCCAGCGGCGGCTGCTTCTCGAGCGCCGAGTCCAGGGCGGTGATCGCCTGCAGGAGCTCGGAGGGGACGACGGGGCGGTCGGGGTCGGGGCGGGTCATCGGGGCTGCCCGGCCGTCGGCCCGGAAGGCGCCTCGGCGGGGGCGGATCGCTGCATCGACCCTGAAGCTTGCCACCGACGGCGTCCGTCCGACGTGCCGGGGGACGGTGCCCGGTGCGCCAGGCGGTACGGTGCGGCCGTGTCCGACCCGCTCTTCCGTCTCGTCTGCGCGCCCTCGATCCTCACCGGGTCGCCCGAGGGCTGGGCCGTCGAGATGCTGCGGGAGGGCGTCGTCGCCGTGACGGCCGACGCCGGTGGCCTGCCGGCGATCGACGACGCCGCCCGCACGCTCGGGACCACCGCGATCAACGTCGTCCGTGGTGAGGCGACGCCCGAGGAGCGGGAGCGGACCGTCATCGCGCACGCGGGGACGCTCGCCCTGATCTGGGTCGCCCCGTCCTTCGGCGCCGAGACGCAGGACTGGGCCCGCCGTCGCGGCCCGATGACCCTGCTGGTGGAGGTCGACGGCGAGCTGCCCGCCGAGGACCGTCGCCGCGTCGAGCGCTTCGTCGCGATCCTCAGCGGCCAGGCCGCCTGACCCGACCGCCACGCGGGCAGGGCGCGCGCTGCGCAGGCGCCCGCGGGACGTCCGCGACGGTCGGGACGGTCGGGACGGTCGGGACGGTCGGACACCCTCGACGGACGCCTCGGGCTCAGCGGCCCAGTCGGCGCTCGAGCTCGGTGAGGGTCTCCCCCAGCGGGGCGTTGATCACCACGGACGCCGCCTCGTCCCCACGGGTCGGGCTGAGCGTGACGATCGCCACCGGGGTGCCGTTCTGGGCCGCGCGCCGGACGAAGCGGTAGCCCGAGAAGACGATGAGCGACGAGCCCAGGACGATGAGCGCGGGCGCCTCGTCGGTCAGCGCGAAGGACCGCTCGACGCGGTCCTTGGGGACCGACTCGCCGAAGAAGACGACGTCGGGCTTGATGGTGTCCGCGTCGCAGACCATGCAGCGCGGGACCACGAACCCGGCGACCTCGATCTCGTCCAGCGTGACGTCGCCGTCCGGCCGGATCTCGCCGGTGTGCACGTGGAAGGTCGGGTTGTCGCGGGCCATTCGCTCGTCGAGGTCCCAGCGCGAGCTGCGGTCGCCGCAGGTCAGGCAGACGACCTGCGAGAGCGTCCCGTGCAGGTCGATGACGTCGTGGGCTCCCGCGGCCTGGTGCAGCTCGTCGACGTTCTGGGTGATGATCGCGCCGAGGTGGCCCGCGTCCTGCAGGCGCGCGACCGCCAGGTGCCCGGCGTTGGGGGCCGCCGCGGAGAAGTTGCGCCAGCCCACGAACGCGCGGGCCCAGTACCGCTGACGGGCCTCGGACGATCCGACGAAGTCCCGGTACTGCATCGGCGAGACCCGGCGCTTGCCGTCGGGCCCGCGGTAGTCGGGGATGCCCGACTCGGTCGAGAGGCCGGCGCCGGAGAGGACGAGCGTCCCGGGCGCGGCGTCGACCAGGCCGGCGAGGCGGTCCAGGGCGGCGTCGGTGTCGGTGTCGACGGAGGACACCGCAGGAGTATGTCGCGACGGGGTCGGCGTGCAGCCGGTACGGGACCGGGCGCGGCTCCGGACGTTCGCGCCCTCATCCCGCGGCCCGGAGCACGGCGGGCGCGTAGCCCTCCGCGTGGCCCGCGGCGTTGGGGTGGAAGCTCTCGCGCAGCGGGCTGGACAGGCCGTTGAGCCACTCGGCGTCGTCGCAGACCGCGTGGCCCCGGAAGGCCGGGACGACGTCGGCGAAGCGGAATCCGGCGGCACGGGCCCGTGCACGGGTGACGTCGCGGAGCAGCTCGGCCGCGCCGTCGAGCAGCCGCTGGTCTCCCCGGCTGAAGAACGTCGCCGCACCGCAGTCGATGCCGTTGAAGAGCCGCGGGTAGCCGACGACAACGACCACGGCGGCGGGTGCCCGGCGCCGGATCTCGCCGTAGACGCGGTCCAGCCGCGCCGGCAGCGAGCGACGGATCGTCGTGCGTGCCCGCCCGACGGGGGGACCGCACCGCGCCGCCCACATCGGCAGCGCGCAGCGGACGAGGACGCCGGTGAACCCCGCGTCGTTGCCGCCGATCGTGATCGTCACCAGTCCCGTGGACGGGGTCAGCGCTCCGAGCTGGTCGGCGAGGACGTCGGCCGTCGTCGCGCCGGCGCACGCCACCGACGTCAGGGTCGTGCCGGGGCGGGCGGCCGCGACCAGGTCGGGGAAGGCCGTGGACGAGCGCCGGCACGCACGGTCGACGTAGGCGCCGGTGCCCAGGCCCGACGAGTAGGAGTCGCCGAGGGCGACGTACTCCTCGCCGGCGGCCTCGGCGACCCGGCCGGCCGCGATCCACCCGAGGGCGAGGAGGACGGCGAGGAGGATCGTGGGACGGGTCGGGCGGAGGGGCATGCGTCGGGCGGTGGGGTCGGGGTGTGGGCGCGTGCGGTCAGGCGCCCGGGGCGTGCGACCAGCGCTGCGCCAGTCCGCGGAGGGCGACGTAGCCGACCTCGGGCTCCGAGGTGCCCGGCGGGTCGCCGGTGCCGAGCAGGTCGGTGCGGTCGATCGCCCGGCGGATCAGGCCCTGGACGGCGGGGACGTCGAGCCACTCGAGCCGTCGGTCGTCGGCCGGGTCGTCGACGACGGCCCCGAAGCCGTCGAGGTCCGAGAACAGGAGGACGTCGCCGATCACCCCCGCGCAGTCGTCGAGGGTCGCGACGGCCATCGTCACGACGTCGCCGGCACGGTCGACCTCGAGCAGCAGGCTGGTGTAGCGGTGGCCGTCGTCGTCCCACGACAGCCGTGCGCCGCGCAGCGCCGCGATCCGCCCGGCGTCGGGCCACCACGGGGGCTCCGGCAGGCCGCTCTCGACCAGGCGCTCCGCGGCCGCCTCGACCTCGGGGACGACGCCGTCGCTGCCGCCGAGCTGGAGGGCGCGCAGCGCGGCGACGGCCGCCGGGGTCGCCAGCTGCTCGAGGTGCGCGGCGTACGTGCGGCCGACGAGGTGCTCGTGCTCGGCGGGCGCCACGTCGGCCTCGTCCGCCGGCGCCCACCAGACCCCGCAGGCGTCGGAGCCCAGGAGCTCGGCCGCCAGCGGGTCGGACACCGCCGGGGCCGTGTCGAGCAGCGCCTCCAGGGTGGCGTGGACGATGGTCGCCGTCGCGTGCGCCTTCCACGCCGAGGCGCTCGGGCCGGGTCGTGTGCCCGGGATGGACGGGTCGCGCCACGTGAAGCTCATGCCGGGACGATCGCCCCGACCGGTGGCACGGATCGAGGGGGCGTTCGTGCCGGAGCGGTGCCGGTGGTGTGGCGGGGGTGCCCGTCAGATCGTGCCGCGGAGCCGGCGGGGGCCGGTCTCGCACACGATCCCGCCGGTCCTGGGCGTGTAGCGGCAGCGGTACGCCCGGCCGGCGTCGCGGACGGTGAACGGCCGCGTGTCGGCGAGCAGCACCGAGCGGTCGTAGGCGCGGCGGACCACCCGCCGGACGGTCGCGCAGGCCAGGGCCGGGCCCCGCAGCGAGGTGGCCGCCCGCGCCTGGGTGCTGGGCACGGCGATCGTGCCGCAGCGGCGCACCGTCGACGCCGAGGCCGGACCGGCGAGCGCCGCCGATGCCACCGTCGCCGCGAGCAGGGCGATGGTCGTCGACGGCCGACGGGACGGGAAGGTCCTCGGGGTCCGGACAGGGGTGCCGCGCATCCGCGCAGCGTACGAGGCGACGGCCCGGTGCGGGCCGGCGTAGACGTCGTCTCCAGGGTGCCGGGGTGGATCCGGCCGCGGGCGCCGGCCGCAACCGGGTCGGGGTCAGCCGCGGACGTCGGCCTCGACCGGCGCGCCCAGGGACGCGATCCAGCGACGCCGCTCGGCGAGGGTCAGCTCGGGTCGGCGGGCGAAGTACGCGTCGCCCGGGTCCAGCCCGGCGATCGCGGCCTCCGTCTCGCAGACCTCGAGGCCGACGACGGCCGCCAGCTCGTCCGGCGAGGAGCCGCCCCGCATGAGCACGTCGCCGACCTCGGCGGCCATCTCCCACGCGTCGCGGATGACGGCGACCGCCAGGCCCTCGAGGAGGCGCAGGTGGGTGACCGAGCTGGTCTCTGACCGGGTGCCGTAGGCCGCGACGAGCGACGAGGCGCGGAGGCCCAGGACGTCGCTGTCGTCCATCGCGGAGACGGGCCCCAGGACGAACGCCTCCAGGGTCTCCCGGGTCGGCGGACGCACCAGGCCGGGGTCCTCCTCGAGCAGCTCGACCACCGACGTGAGGACGGCGGCCCGACGCTGCTCCTGGGCCGCGGCGGGCGGGTTGCCCACGACCGTGCGGGCCACGGCCCGGACGCGCAGGTGGTCGACGAGGGGCTTCAGGCCTCTGGGGTCCACCGGCGGTCGCACGACGTCCGGGTGCCCCGCGGCACCGGCCCGCATGCGCCGTCTGGCCGGTCGGTGGACCGCGACCCGGGGCCGGCCGCGCCGACCGGCCCGGGCCCCCGGTCCTACCTCCGCGGACGGACCTTCACGTTCGCGGTGACGCCCTTCACGCCGGCGCCCGACAGGGAGACCTTCACCGTGACGGTCCTGCCGCGCAGCAGCGAGCGGCGCATCGAGGCGCTGGGCCGCACGCGCATGGTCACCGTCCGGCCGGCGCGGATCGTCAGGGTCCGCGACGCGACCGGTGCGCTGCCCCGTCGGACGAGGACCCGCACCCGGCAGCTCGAGACGCCCTTCGCGCAGGACACCTTCAGGGCGAAGCGGCCCTTCGAGTCGAGGGTGACCGTCCTCGTGGTCAGCCGTACGGTGCGCAGCGGGGTCGCCACGGGCGTGCCCGCGGTGGGCGGTGCGGCCGGGGCCGGCGGCGGGCCGATCGGCGAGGGCTGCGGTGCGATCGGCGTGGGCTGGTCGATCACGGGCGGCGTCGGGTCCGCCCGGAACGCCAGCTTCGGCGCGGTCGTCGGGGCGACGTGCGCCTTGGCGATCCGGTCGAACGCGTAGGCGTAGCCCATGAGCTTGCCGTCGTCCCAGGCGCGGCCGACGAGCTGGAGGTTCGTCGGCTCGCCGTCGTCGTTGGTCGTCGCCGGGAACGAGACCGACGGCGCGCCGGCGCTGTTGGTCGGCGGGTCGCCGCGCCCGAAGGCCGCCGCGTTGCCGTCGTTCAGGCTGATCGTGCTGCGCAGGCCCGGGAAGACGACCGCGTCCAGGGCGCCCGGGGAGGGCTGGCCGGTGTCGGCGTCGGTCGGGGTCGGCGGGGTGTCGAGCCACTCGCCGACGCGCAGCTTGGCGTCCGCGCGGTACTTCTTGTACGCGGCGATCTGGGTCTCGGTCATCGCCCCCGTGCCGGTGTAGCCGTTGGCCGAGCGGCGGTACGGGAGGCGCTTCTGGTTGGCGAGGATCTCGCGGGCGTCCTGGTAGGGCAGGTTCGGGTGCGTCTTGATGTATTCGACCCAGCCCTGGAACGCGCGGTCGCCGACGACGCTGCCGAACGACGCGGGGCCGCCCGTGATCTTCACCAGCGTCGCGCCGGCGTCCTCGAAGACCTTCAGCGTCGCCTTCTGTGCGTCGGTCGTGCCGGTCGTGCCGAACGGGTCGACGAACGCGGCGTCGTAGTAGCCGATCCGCTTGCCCTTCAGCGCGTCCGGGTCGAGCGTGTCGCGCCACTCCTTCGGGCGCCTGGCGTCGGCCTCGGCGGTGCGCTCGGCGTCGCGCGGGTCGGTGCCCGTCGTGATGTCGAGGATGTCCGCGAGGTCCTCCATCGACCGGGTGATCGCTCCGCCGTAGTCCTGCAGCCACGAGAGCGGCATGAGGCCGGCGAGGCTCTCCATCCCGTCGGTGCCGCGCAGGGTGTAGAGGCTGGCGGCGCTCGCCGGGGCGTAGAGGGAGTCGCCGGTCTGGCTGCCGAGCGAGCCGGCGGCCAGGTCGGCGGCCGTCGCGACGGCCGGGCCGCCGCTGGAGGCCAGCGCGGACTTCGACGGCGAGAACGCGTTCCAGACGATGCCGAAGGCCGAGTCGGAGTACTGGCCGGAGAGCGCGTACTCCTCGAGCGACGCCTTGCCGAGGATGATCGCCCCGGCCGCGCGCAGGCGGGCGACCGAGGTCGCGTCGTCGGGCGGCTGGTAGCCCTCGAAGACGAGCGAGCCGTTCGTCGTCGGCATGTCCTTCGTGTCGTAGAGGTCCTTGATCGTCAGCGGGATGCCCAGGACCGGGCTGCGCTTCCCGGCGGCACGGGCGTCGTCGGCGGCCTTCGCCTGCGCCATCGCGTCCTTGGCGACGGTCGTGTACGAGTTGAAGCCGAACGGGCCGACGTCGTAGGCCGCGATGCGGTCGAGGTACGCGCGGGTGATCTGCTGCGACGTCGTGCGGCCCGCGGCCATGTCGGCCTGCATCGTGCCGATCGACTTGCCCATCACGTCGTAGGTCGAGCCGGTCGTCGTCGGGGTGGCGGCGGCCGTCGAGGGCATCGCGGGGGCGCCGGCCGGCGGGCAGTCCGCGGCCGCGTCGAACGCGGGGATCGCACCCGCCGGGGTCGTCGTGATCGCCGCGACGTCCCAGTTGGCCAGCGCGCAGATCTCGGCCTTCGTCAGGTCGTTGAAGCTCGGGGCGGTCGTCAGGGACTGCGCGGTGCTGCGGACCGCCGCGACCTGGGTGCCGGCAACCGTCGGCCCGGTGGTGCTGCTGTTCTCGGCCGTCCCGATCACGACGAAGTGGGCGAGGGTGCGCGTCTGCCCGGGCTGCAGCACCAGGCGGTGCTCGTAGCCGATGAAGTTCGAGTCGTGGCCCGCGGCCGCGCGGGGCTCGGTGAAGGTCCGCTCCCGGAAGTTGCCCGTCCGCGTCAGGGCGCCGCCGTAGGGCGCGGCGCTGCCGAAGACGATCGCCGACGGGGCGCGGGTGCTCGGCGCCGGCGCGGTGCCGAAGCGGGTCAGGGCCCAGGAGTCGGCCCCGTTGATCGTGGCGTCCCCGCTCGAGGTGTCGGAGACGATGCCGTTCGTCGAGCCCGACGTGTTGCCGACGCCGGTCTGGCCGCCGAACGAGACGTCGACCGTGATCGGGGCGTCCGTCGTGTTCTTGAACGTGTCGAGCCACCGGCCCCAGTTCGCCGTGCGGTTGAAGCGCATCTGCCGCGAGATCGCGACGCCGCCCATGTCGACCGCGGTGGTCGACGTGAACCGCTCGGGCGGGTCGAAGCGCAGGCCGAAGCCACGGACGAGCTCGCCGTTGCGGAGCGCGTCGGTCGAGACCTTCACGCGGATGCCGCCGAAGCCCGTGAGCGCGTTGGAGGTCGTGTCGCGGATGCTGCCCGTGTCGACGCGCGGGGCGGCGGCGTCCTGGACGCCCCAGCTCTCGCCGTTGCTGCTCGGCACGTAGTTGTAGGCGTGGGCCGACGAGGCGAGACCGCCGGCGGCGAGCACGCCGACCGCGACGGTGCCGGCGAGGCGGGCGGTCGTGGTGCCCGGTCGTCCGGCGGTCGTCCGGCGTCCCTTCGGGGGCGAGGGTGGCGTGGCGCGGCGGCGCCGGGGTGATTCGGGGTGCACGGGGAACTCCGGGGGCTCGTGAGGTCGAGGGCGTCCGGTGCGTGGCGGCCGACGTGGGTCGGACGCCGGGGAGCGCGGACGACCGTCATGCTGCCCCGCCCGGAGGGACCTCCCGGTGTCCGAAGTGCCAGGGGAGCCGGGCCGATCGGGCCCCTCCGCATTCCCGTCTGTGGTGTATCCGGACACCCTCGGTCACTTCGTGGTGGCGCTGCCGGTCACCCTGATGTCCGCGTACGGGGTCCGGCCCACGGGACGGTGGGCGGACCGCACTTGTCCGACGGGAGGGGGCGGGTCGGTCAGTCGCCGAGCTGCCAGGTGTACGAGCCCGCCTCGAAGTCCACCCGGGCCGAGAAGCGGTAGCCGCGGGAGCTGCCGTCGGCGTCGACGTCGGTGACCGCGATGCAGCTGTACGCCGCGGAGGTCTCGTCGAGGTCGTCCTCGTTGCCGTCGGTGTTCTCGCAGTCCGTCGACCTGGCGCGGTCCTCGAGCAGCCCCTCGGCCGCCCTCGCCCGGGCGTCCTTCGTCACCGACTTGCGCAGGTCGCGGACGGTGAGGGTGCGGAGCCTGCGCTGCAGCCGGACCTCCTCGGCGGCGGCGTCCTCGGCGGCCGCGGCCTTCGACGCCGCGGCGTCCTCCCGGCGCTTGCGGGCCTGGGCCTCGATCCGCTCGAGGTTGCGCTGCGCCCGCTCGCGACGCTCCATCCGGTCGTCCGCCTGCTTCTGGAGCACCAGCGCGGTACCGCCGCCGGCGAGGAGCACGAGGACGACGAACGCCGCGACGACGCCGCGGGTGCGGCGCGAGATCCGGCCGAGACGTCCGCGGCGCACGTAGCTCGCGCCGCAGTGCGGGCAGAACTCGCCGGTGGTGGCCGAGACCGTCGAGCACTTGCGGCACAGGCGGTCGGGGGCCGGGGTGGGGTCGGTCGGGGCGGGCCGGTCGCCGGTCGGTGCGGGGGCCGCGGGCCGGTCATCGGTCGGTGCCGCGTCCGCGGGCGCCGCGGGCCGGTCGTCGGCGGGGTCTGGGCCGGGGTGTTGTTCGTCGGTCATGCGGCTGGGGTCGCCGGGTCGGGCCGGGATCTGACGCCGCCCTCCCCTACCGTCGTGGCACGGGCGCAGGTGACCGGCCCTCGACTGGTCGTCGCCCTCGGCCTGCGCAGTGCTCGGTGGTCGAGCGCGTGTCGCTGGTCGACGGGTGAGGGCTCACGGCGGCGGTCCGTCCCGCCTCCAGGACGCCCGACGGACCTCGTGCCGGGCGCGGTCGCCCTCTCGCAATGCGAGGACGCGGGCCACCTCGTCCGCCGGCGCAGGATCGAGCAACACGCTCGGCCCGACCGCCCCGGGGGCCATGCCGCGGTAGGTCCAGGCGCGGCCGTCCTGCCCGAGGAACAGCACCGCGCCCGACGCGCGGTGGACGAACTCGTCGACGCGCGTCCCGTCCGGCAGGCGATGGGCGTCGACCCACGCGAAGAGGCGCTCGGGCGGGCTGTTCGGTGACGCACGGCGCAGGGCGGTCCAGTCCGGTGTGGCGTCTGGGATCGGCGCGGTCCACCGTCCGCGCCCGTCCGTGGCGTCTGGGGCAGGAGCCGCGTCGGGGTCGGCGTCCGGGGCGGAGTCGGGGTCGGGGTCCGCGTCGGGGTCGGGGTCGGACGGCTCGTCGGTCATCGCCCGGAGGGTCGCCCGGGCGCGGGTGTCGTTTCGAGTGCCCGGCCGTGCCGAGGCCGTGCCGGGATCGCGGCGGTCGTGGCGCCGTCTCGCCCGCGTCAGATCCGCCGGCCGACGCCCGACCCCACCGGTCCCGCACCGTCCAGCCGTCCCGGAGGTCCCGTCCCGCATGTCCCCAGCACCCCGCCTGTACCTGTCCCACGATGCCCAGCTCCACGTGCTGCTCGGGCTCGAGTTCGGGCGGGTCGGCGACGACCAGCCGCGTGGGTGCTGGGCGCCGGTCAGCGAGACGTTCGCGTACCTGCTCGACGTGCCCGGGGGCCGCGCGGTCGGGTTCGGGATCGACGAGTTCGACGCCTTCGATCCGGACGACCCGGCGGTCGCGGAGATCTGGGACGGGCCCCGGTTCGACGTGCCGGCGCTCGCGCTGACCGACGCCTGCGCCGGCGAGATCGCGGTCGCCGCCCGGCACCGGTTCGGCGACGAGGACTCGCTGAACAGGAGGCTCTTCTCGCTCGCGACCCAGCACCCGGGCGAGGAGGCGCTCGCGCTGTGGCGGGAGTGCCTCGAGACCGGCGACGGGCTGGCGCACTTCGGCCTGGGCTACACGCTGATGGACCTCGACCGGCCCCGCGAGGCCTACGCCCACCTGCGGCACGCCGCCGCGATCGCGCCGGAGGGCGCCTGGACCTGGTGCTGGCTGGGGCAGGCGGCGGAGTCGATCGGTGAGCTCGGCGAGGCGCGCGAGGCGTACCTCAGCGCGAGCCGCCTGGCCACCGGTCCCAGCGCCGGGGCACGCGACGACGCGTACCGGCGGCTGTGCCGGCTGCGACGGATCGCGCCGGCCGAGGGCGTCATCACGGCCACCCGGACCGACGGGACGGGCCCCGCCGCGGATCCGCGGTCGCCCGGCCGAGGCGACCACCCGGGCGACGATCGCCCCGACGGCTGAGCCGCCCGACAGCCGGCGAGCCCTCGGCCGGCCGCGTCGCCTGCAACGTCCGTCCCACGCCGTCGACCGCGTCGTCGATCGTCCCGTCCCACCCGCCCCGAGCCACCATGCCCTCCTTCCGCTTCCTCCACGCCGCCGACCTGCACCTCGACACGCCCTTCGCCGGCCTGGGGCGCGTCGCCCCGCACGTGCGGCGAGCGCTGCAGGACGCGTCGCTGCAGGCGTGGGACGACCTGGTCGGGCTCGCGGTCGACGAGGACGTCGCGTTCGTCGTCCTCGCCGGCGACCTGTACGACGGGGCGGAGCGCGGCCTCCGCGCCCAGCTGCGGGTGCGCGACGGGCTGCGGCGGCTGAGCGACGCGGGGATCGAGACCTTCGTCGTCCACGGCAACCACGACCCGCTCGAGGACGGCTGGCAGGCGATCGCCGCGGGCGGGTGGCCCGACGGGGTGACGGTCTGCCCGGCGGGCGCGGTCACGACGCGCGTGGTCGTCCGCGACGGCCAGCGCCTGGCGACGCTCCACGGGGTGTCCTACGCGCGGGCGAGCGAGACCGCGAACCTGGCACGCCGGTACCCGTCGGCCACCGGCGGCGGCCTCCACGTCGGCGTGCTGCACGCCACCGTCGGCACCCAGCCGGACCACTCGACCTACGCGCCGTGCTCGCTCGACGACCTGCGGCGCCCGGGCTACGCGTACTGGGCGCTCGGCCACATCCACCGCCACGCGGTCCTGTCGACCGAGCCGCACGTCGTCTACGCCGGCAGCCTGCAGGGCCGCAGCCCGAAGCCGGCCGAGCAGGGCGCCAAGGGCGCGGTCGTCGTCACCGTCGAGGACGACCGGGTCGCCGGGCTGCGGCACGTCCCGCTGGACCGGTTCCGCTTCGCCGCGCTCGACGTCGACGTCTCGGCGGCGCCCGACGTCGCGTCGATCGTCGACCTGCTGCGGCGGGCCGGCGATGCGGCGGCCGCGGAGAACGGCGGCCGCGGGCTGGTCCTGCGGGTGACGCTGACGGGGGTCGCGACGGGCGACGACCTGCGGCGCGACGGGGCGCTCGACGAGCTCCGCGCCGCGCTGCGCGAGGCCGACGAGGCCGTCCGTCCCCTGCGCTGGTGGGACCGCGTACGCGACGCGACCGCCCCCGTCGTCGACCGCGCCGCGCTCGCCGACCAGGAGTCGTTCGTCGGTGCCCTGGTCCGCCACGTCGACGGGATCGCAGCCGATCCACCGCCGCCGGAGCTGCCCGGCGGCTGGCTGACCGCCCTGGACGACGACGTCTGCGGCCGGGTCCGCGGACGCGGCACCGCGTTCGAGGTCGACGCCGCCGCCGAGCTGCGGGACGCCGAGGCGCTCGCCCTGTCGCTGCTCGTCGCGGAGGACGCGTCGTGAGGATCACCGGCTGGCACGTCGACGGCTACGGCCGCTTCCACGCCCGCGGGTGGGAGGACCTGCCGGCGGGGCTCACCGTCGTCCACGGGCCGAACGAGGCGGGCAAGTCGACCCTGCTGTCGTTCCTGCGGTCGATGCTGTTCGGGCTGCGCGACGGACGGGCGACGGACCCCGCGATTCCAGCGCTCGCCGGCGGACGGCACGGCGGGGTGCTGCGGATCGCCGACGAGCTCGGCGCGGCGTGGTCGATCGAGCGCCACGGACGCGACCTGCGGGTCCTCGACGGCGGCGGCGCCGCGCACGACGAGCTCGCGCTGGCCCGGCTCCTAGGCGGCGTCAACCGCGGCGTGTTCGAGGCGGTCTTCGCCTTCGGCCTGACCGAGCTCGAGGCCCTCGGCGGCCTGGACGAGGACGCCCTGCGCGACCAGCTCTTCGCGGCGTCGCTCACCGGTGGCGGCAGCTCCGCGCACGAGGCGCTGGCGACGCTCGGCCGGCGGGTCGACGGGCTGTACCGACCCCGCGGAGAGTCGCCGTTGCGGGAGCTCGACGAGCGGCTGAAGGAGCTGCGCACGGAGCGGCGCGCAGCGCTCGACGGCCAGGACGCCTACGCCGGCCTGCGGGCCCGGGAGGCCGACGCCGGCGAGCGGATCGCGTCGCTCGAGGCCCGCCTGCGGGACGGTCGGCTGGAGCACGATCGACTGGCACGCCTGACCCGCGTGTGGTCGCTCGTGGATCCGCTCGACCACCGCCGGGCCGAGCTGGCGGCGCTCGCCGACGGCCCGATCGTGCGCGCGTCGGACGTGACCGCCGCCCGCGACGCGGACCGGGCCGCGGCGTCCGTCCGGGAGCAGCTCGACGTCGTGCGCAGTCGTCGGGACGTCACCGCCGACCAGCTCGCGGACCTCGTCGTCGACCCCGGGCTGCTCGCCGCGGCGGAGCTGTTGCGCACGCTCGACCGCGAGGCGACGGCGCAGCGCGAACGCCTGCTCGCGCGCTCCGGACTGCGGAGCGCCGCCGCGCGACTGACCGACGAGGCCCGCGGGGCGGTGGCGGACCTCGGTCCCGGCTGGGACGTCGACGGGGTGCTGGCGATCGACGCGTCGCTGCCCGCCCGCCGCGAGGCCGGCCGGCACGCGGCGGCGCTCGCCGAGGCCCGGCAGGGCGTGGCGTCCGCCGAGGCACGGGCGCAGGAGGCGGACCGGCGGGCGCGGGGTGCCGAGGCGGAGGCGGACCGGCGGGCGGCGGGTGTCCGGGGCCCGGATGGCCGGCGTGGGGCGGACGGCGGGCGTGGGGCGGATCGCGGGCGTGGGGCGGATCGCGGCCCCGGGTCGGCCGGCGCCCGGGTCGGCGCAGCCGGGGACGGCGACGCCGTCGGTCCCGGGTCCGTCCCGACCCGCGAGGAGCTCGACCGCACCGCGTCGGCGGTCACCGAGGTCCGGGGTGCGCTGCAGGACCTGCTCGTCCGGCGGGGCGCGCTGCAGGCGTCGACCCACGCGCTGGAGGAGCTCCGTGCCCGACCCGCGCAACCCGTGCCGTCCGCGGTCCCGGAGGACGACGGCGTCCGCGTCTCCGTCCTCCTGCTGGTCGCCGTGGTGAGCGTGGTCGTGGGCGTCGCCCTGGCGGCGCTCGGGCAGCCGCTCGGCGGCGGCGCGCTCGTCGTCGTCGGTCTCGTCGTGGGGCGGGCGGACCGCTCGGGCCGGGGGGACGACGCGGCCGCCACGGGCGCTCGCGCGTCGGCCGCCGCCGAGGCCGCGGCGCGGGAGCAGGAGCGCGCGGATCGCCTGCGCCGACAGGAGTCGCGGGTCACCACGGAGCGGGAGGCCGTCGATCACCTCGAGAGGACCCTGCGCGACGCGGCGTCGGTCGCGGGTCTCGACCCCGAGGCGCTCGTGGTGGCGACGTCGACGGCCCTCGTCGAGCGGCGCGCCGGCGAGGTCGACCGGCTGCGGGAGCTCCGACGCGAGGACGACGCGCGGGTCGCCGGGCTCGACGCCGCTCGCGAGGACGCCCGGGTCGCGGCGCGCGAGGCGGCCGAGGTCCGGGAC
>NZ_JAURWA010000005.1 GCF_030655195.1 Patulibacter sp.
CGGACGCCCTGCCCGCCGGGCTGCGGGCCCTGGGCGGCCTCGTCCGCGAGGCCCGCGGGACCGCCGCGGCGGCCGACGACCGCGCCGACCAGACCGACGTGCGGCGGACCCGGGACGCCGCCCGGGCGCAGGAGCGGATCCGCCGGGCCGAGGAGCGCGAGGGCCGCCAGGCCGCCAAGGCGGCCGCCGAGCAGGGCGAGCGCCAGCGCCTGGCCGGCGAGCTGGAGCGGGCGCACGCCCGGCTCTCGCAGGTCGGGGCCGAGCGCGACCGGCTGCGCGAGCTCGCCGACGCCGACCGCCACGCCGGGCCCGCCGACCGGGACGACGCGGCGGCCGCGGGGCTCCTCGCGCGCGTCGCGGACCTCGAGGCGCAGCTCGTCGACCGGGCCGTCTCCCTCGAGCACCTGACCGACGCGCTCGAGGCCGCCGACGCGGAGCGGGAGCACCTGCGGGGTGCGGCCCGGCGCCTGCGGCGGCTGGCGCTGGAGGCCGGGTCGACCGACGTCGACCTGGTCGACCCCGAGGACCACGGGCCCCTCGCCGTCGACGACCTCCCCCACGTCCGGACCGTCCTGGACGCCGTCGAGCTGGCCGCCGCGCACGCCGAGCACCTCGTCTACACCGATCGCGCGTTCTCCTCGGCCCGCACCGCCCCGTACGACGAGCCGCGCAAGCTGCTGCGCGACCTCGTCGCGCTGGACCGCGTGGCCGCGGCGTGGGCGGTCGAGGGCGGGATCGGCCGCCCGATCCGCGACGTCGCGCTGGCGCAGCAGCTCGACTGGGCCGACGACGTCTCGATCACCGCGCGGAACCAGAACGCGCGGGAGTACCGGTTCACCCACGCCGGCCGGCCGCTGTGGGCCGGGCCGCACGTGCGCGTCGCGACCGGCCGCGGCCTCCAGCGCACCTGCCGCGTCTACCTGACGCTGGTCAAGGGCACCGAGCCCGACCTCGCCGGCCTGCCGCGCGGGGTCTACGTCGGCCCGGTGGGGCGGCACCTCAGCGATTCCACGAGCGGCTGACCGGCCCGGGCGGCGCGACGCAGCGCGATGTTCCGGCGGGCCGCCTCGCGCCACGGGACCGGGACGGCGCCCTGGGCGATGGCGCGGTCGCGGCCCTCGCGGGTGAGGTCGTAGTGGTCGTGCCAGGGACGTCCGGGCTTGGACTGGAACCACGCGCGGCGCAGGCCCAGGCGCTCGGCGAAGGCGTGCAGCTCCTCGGTACTCTCCGCCTGCAGGTGGCCTCCCCCGCTCCAGCGGCCCCAGTCGCCCTCGACGAAGCCGTCGTCCACCCAGACCGTCACGGCCTCCGATCATGCCGGACGGCGGACCGACGGCCGTGTCCCATGCGCCGCGCCGCCGGCCGCCGGCGCCGTCTGCGGTGACCTGACGCCCGCCGGCCCCGAGGGCCGGCCGGCGGACGCCGGGGGTCAGCGGACGCGCAGCGCGACCTTCGGGCCGGACGCCGCGACGACGACGTAGCGGCCCGGCCGCACCGCGGACCGCGGGCGCAGGACGACGCTGCCGTGCGAGACGCGGGCGGCGGCGACCGTCCGACCGGCCCGGGTCAGGCGGACCCGCGTGCCGGCCCGGGCGGCGGAGCCCGTCACCCGACAGGTGATCCGGCGGCCGCGCGAGCTCACGCGGCAGGAGACCCTCGCCCGACCGGCGGGGCCACGGGCGCCGGTGGCGCCCCGGTCCCCCTTCGGGCCGGTCGCCCCGACCGGTCCGCGCGGACCCGCGGGGCCCGTGGCGCCCGTCGCCCCGGCATCGCCCTTGACACCCGGGGCCCCGGCGTCACCGGTGGCGCCCGTGTCGCCCTTCGGGCCGGTGGGCCCGACGTCGCCCTTCGGCCCGGTCGCCCCCGGGGTCCCCGGCACGGCGGCCGGGACCGGGACGACGACGTCGCTGTCCGCCGACGTCGCGCCCGCGGCCCCCGTCGCGGTGACCCGGCAGAGGACGGGACGTCCGACGTCCGCCGCGGTGAGCGCGTAGGTGGTGCCCGTGGCGCCCGTGACGGGCCGGCCGCCCCGGTACCACTGGCGCCGGGTCCCGTCGGCGTTGACGGTGGTGCCGTCGGCGCAGGTCAGGGTCGACCCGACCACGGCGTCGCCCGTCACCGTCGGCTCCGTCGTGAAGACGGGGCGCAGCGTGAAGCGCCAGAGGTCGGTGGTCTTGCCGCTGGCGGTCACCTTGAACGGCGAGCCGGCGGGGGCCCCGGTGCCGGGATCGGCGGCCTGCTCGAAGCCGAAGTCGTTGTCGTTCTGGACCGCCAGGTCCCCGTCGGGGAAGAGCCCGATGCCCTCGGGCTTGTCGTGGTCGTAGCCGGCGGCGGTCAGGTCCAGGCGCAGCGTCTTGCCCACCGGGACGACGCCGGACGCGTCGGTGCCCTCGAGCGTCGGGCTCTCGCCGTTCTGCGTCGCGTCGGCCGACAGGTCGGTCGCCCCGGCGAGGTCCAGCTCGTAGATCCGCTTGCGGCCCGCGCCCGGCGTGGAGGTCACGTTGTCGTGCTCGTCGACCAGGAGGTGCGTGGCGTCGAGCGCGACGATGTCGGAGTTCGAGATGTCGCCCTGCTTGGTGATCGTCCCGTCGGCGACGAACGCGTCGAGGCGGTAGACGAACTCGCCGGTGAGCTTCGGGGCCGCCGGGTCCGTCACGTCGAACCGGACCAGGCGCAGCGTGCGCTCGTCGCCCTTGCCGGGTGCCGGCGGCTCGAGCGAGGACTGCATCAGGCCGAACAGGGTGCGGCCGTCGCGGCTGAGCGTCGCGCCCTCCATGCCGCGGTTCTGCTTGCGGTAGGCGAACGCGCGGGGCAGCACGTCGGAGGTCGGCACGACCGCGTCGTCGGCGCCGGGGAACTTGACGGGGTCGGCGGAGTCGGCGGCGACGCGCACGCCCGCGGGGACGATCCGGCCCAGCAGCGTGCCGTCGGCGGCGACGTGGACGAGCGTCGGGCGGTACTCGTCGCCCAGCCAGAAGCTGCCGTCGCGGGGGTCGACGGCGATCGACTCGGTGTCCAGGCCGTAGGGGTCCGACGGCAGCGTGCTCGTGCCGTCGGCGGCGTACGGGACCTCGTCCCGGGCGTTCTTGCGGTCGTACGGCGCGGCGTCGGCGGGGAGGCCGGAGGCCTGGCCCTGGGCCTTCGTGACGATCTGCGGCAGTCCGGTGATCTGGTCCCGCGGGCCGGCGACGATCCCCTTCGCGGCGTCGGGGTGCGCGGCCAGCCACGCCTGCGCCGGGTTCGTCGCCCCGGCCTTCAGCTTCAGCGGGATGCGCCGCAGGACCGTGAGCGTGCCGTCGTCCTCGACCCGGACGCGGTAGATCGTGGGCGTGAACCCGGGCGTCAGGAACGTGCGACGGGACTCCGTGACGGCGGGCGGGCCGGCGCTGGTGGTGACCTTGGGCTGCCCGTTGGGGCCGCGGTCGGACACCGTCCAGTACTCGTCGTCGTCGATCGGTGCGAACGCCGAGAACCCGCCCTCGACCAGTGGCGGGGTGTACGCGTCGCCGCCGGGCAGCGCGAGCGCCGAGCGCCAGATCGCGGCGGGACCGACCGGCTGGAAGGTCGGAGCGGCGGCGTGGGCGGCCGTCGGTGCCAGGAGCGCGACGGGCAGCGCGGCGGCGAGGGCCAGGCGGACGGCGGCAGGACGGCGGGGACGGGTGCGGGGCATGCGGACCTCGGGTCGGGGAGGCGCGGACCGTCGGCCCTCGTGGGCCGCCCGGGACGCGACCGTCCGATCCTGGGGTCCGCCGACCCGGCTGCCGTGTCCGTCGTGTCGCCCATCCGTGACCTGCCGGTGAACGGTGGCGCGAGGCCGCTCAGCGGGCGCGCCGACGGTCGCCCACGGAGCGGGACGGACCTCGCGCGGGCCCGTCAGCGCGAGCGGACGCGGTGCGACCACACCGACGTCTGGAACCGGCCGGTCCTGCCGGTGACGTCGGCCGGCTCGTCCGTCATGCCCGCCGCGCGGCGCCACGCCGGACCGGTGACCTCGCCGGTGGCCTCGGTGGCGAGCGCCGGGAAGGGTGCGGCGTCGCGCAGGCCGAGAGTGCCCTCGGCGGGGTCGCCGGCGCGCCGGCGACGCGGGAACCGGCGGACGAGGGCCGTGGCGCCCGCGCCGTGGCGCCGGGTGGACTCGCGGCACCAGGCCACGCCGTCCAGGGCGAGCTGCGGCAGCGGACGGCGTGCGGCGGCGGCGTCGTCGCCCGCGTCCGCGTCGTCGCCCGGGGACGCGACGACGGCGCCGGCCGGGACGACGTCGGTCGACGGCTGGGGACGGGCGGCGGGCACGGCGACCGCGGGCACGGTCGGGACGCCGCCGGTCAGCGCGTCGCAGGCCAGGACGGCGTCGCGACCGCGCTGTGCGCCGGCGCGCAGGGCCTCGGGATCGGTCTCCAGCCGCCCGACCATCGGCCCCGACGGGGAGATCACGAGCGCGCGACCCGTGTCGGTCAGCTCGGCCAGGAGGGTGGCGTCGTCGAACGGCGAGGTGCCGTCGGTGACCATCGAGGCGGCCAGGCGGGGATCCCAGCGGGTCAGCAGGCGCTCCTCGAACGAGCGCTGCATCACGCCGGCGCGCGAGAACGCGGGCGTCGGCCGCGTGGACAGCACGACGAGGTGGGTCGCGCCCAGCGCCAGCGGCGTGCGGCACGGGATCGGCTCGTGCAGGAGCGGGTCGCACCAGGCGTGCTCGCCCTGGACGACGGGCGGGCCGCCGAAGACGGGCACGCGGCAGGAGGCGCGCAGGCGCTCGAAGAGCCCCTCGCGGTCCTGGGGGTCCGGCATCGCGACGACGTGCTGCCCGGCCAGGTCGTAGGCCAGGGCGTGGAACGTCGGCCGGCTCGCGTGGAGCGCCTCGAAGTCCAGGGGACGGACGTGGGTCATGACCTCGTCGATGAGGTCGTCGAGGTGCAGCAGCGGGCCGCCGCGGAGGTACCGGCGCCAGCAGACGAACCGGCGCTCGGGCAGGTCCTCGAAGTAGATCGGCAGACCCTGCTCGGCCTGCCCGGCGAGGAAGTAGGCGCCGTTGAGCGCGCCGGCGGAGGACCCGTAGACGTGGTCGAACAGTCGCGCGCCGCCCAGCTCCTGCAGCGCGGCGACCATGCCGGCCGACACGACGCCCCGCATGCCGCCGCCCTCGATGCAGAGCGCGACCTTGTACGGGTCGGGGTGTCCGGCGCGCCGGCGCGCGAGCACTCGCGAGATATGGTCCACGTTCACATCATCGACACCCGGATCGGTCTCGGGTATGTCCAGACGGACATGATCGTCCGAAGGTTGATCTGTGGAGAAGAGCGGGGACACCTGCGAGACACGTACCCGGGAGACGCCGTCCGCTCCCGTACGGGCGACTCCGAACACCTCCCACGGGGGGACGGGGAGGGTCGCACAGGCCCCCCGGTGGGTGCCCGGTCCCTCCCCCACGAGTACGATCGGCGACGATGCACGACCAGGTTCACGGATCACCGGACCAGGACGTCATCGACCGGGCCATGCGCGTCGCGCGGGAGTTCTGCGGCCTGGAGCTCGCCTACGTGTCCGAGTTCCGCGACGGGTCCCAGCACATCCGCCACCACATCGGCGACGTCTCCCGGTTCGCGGCGTCGCTCGACGGGCCGATCCCGCTGGAGGCGACGCACTGCCTGCGGATGGTCGACGGCCGCCTGCCCGGGGTGATCCCGGACCTCGCCGCCGACGAGCGCACCGCCGTCATGCCGATCACGAGCGACGCGGGGGTCGGGGCGTACGTCGGTGCGCCGATCCGGCTCCCGGACGGCCGGCTCTACGGGACCCTCTGCTGCATCGACCCGACGGCGCGACGCGAGCTGTCGGAGCGCCACCGCGAGCTCGTGCAGCTGCTCGCCGGCGTGATCGGCGACGAGATCGGCCGGGCCGCCGGCACCCGGGCGGTCGAGGAGGCGCAGAACGCCTTCCTGGCCGCGGTCTCGCACGACCTCCGGACGCCGCTGAAGGCCATCGAGTTCCTCGCCGAGGACCTCGCGGACGGCCACGCCCGACGGTCGCCCGAGGAGGTCGGCCGGGTCGTGGGCGACGAGGTGCGCACCGTGCTCGGGATGGTCGACGACGTGCTCCTCGTCTCCGGCCAGCGCTCCGGGTCCGCCGTGCTGCAGCGCGCTGCGACCGACCTGACCGAGGTCGTCCGGGACGCGGTGCGCTCCTCCGTGCTGGCCGCGGGCGCCGGCGGCGACCGCGTCCGGGTCGAGCTGCCGGACGGCCCGCTGGGCGCGGAGGTCGACGGACCGCGCGTGGCCCAGGCGGTGCGCAACCTCGTCGACAACGCCCTGAAGTACTCGCCGGTCGACAGCGTGGTCCTCGTCCGCCTGGGGCGCGACGGGACCACCGCGGTCGTCGACGTGGAGGACCGCGGCATCGGGGTGGCGCCCGAGGACGTCGACCGGCTCGTCGAGCGCTTCTACCGCGGTGCGGGCGCCGTCCAGATGGGCGTCGACGGGATCGGCCTGGGCCTGGCGACGGTGCAGTCGATCGCCGAGGCGCACGAGGGCGTCCTCAGCGTCTCGTCCGAGCCCGGCGAGGGTGCGGCGTTCCGGCTGCGCCTGCCCCTGGCACAGCCCGCCTGAGCGCTCATCGCGGCGGGCGGACGAGCACGACCTCGACGTCGTCCGAGCGCCGGGGGCCCGTGGGCCGCAGGCCGACGAGGACGACCCCGTCCGGGGTCGCGACGGGTCGGCTCTCGAGCAGGCCGTCGGCGAGCGGCCGGTCGGGGGTGCCCGGGCCGGGACCGAGCAGCCACTGCTGCCGGACGCGCGCCGGGACGGCGTCGGACCGGGGGGCCGTCGCCGTCCACGACGAGCGCTGCGCGCCCCGAGCGTCGCGGACGACGCCGTCGAGCTGCGGGCGGACCCGGCCCACCGGCAGCTCCCGCGCGCCGGGCAGCCGCTCGACGCGCGCGCCTCCCGGTCCCGGGACGAGCACCCGGTCGGCCTCGATGCGCGGGGTCCCGCCGCCCGCGGGCACCGACACCGTCGTCCGCACCGCACCGGAACCGACGCCCACCGCGGCGCGGCCGTCGGCGGTGGTCGCCGCGTCGGCCAGGGCGTAGGGCACCGGTCCCCGCACCGTCCGCCAGGGACCGCGGGGCCGGAGGTCCCGGTCCAGGGCGAGGACGCGCAGCGCGATGCGCGACCCGCCCCCGCCCGTCCCGCCGAGGCCCGCGTCGCCCGTCCCGTCGGGGATCCTCCCGACCGCGAACGCGACGTACCCGCGCCAGGT
Organism: Patulibacter sp.; assembly: GCF_030655195.1. Lineage (GTDB taxonomy): Bacteria > Actinomycetota > Thermoleophilia > Solirubrobacterales > Solirubrobacteraceae > Patulibacter. The sequence continues at coordinate 7,252 of NZ_JAURWA010000005.1, forward strand.
GGCCGTGAGGGCGAGCTCGCGGGCGGACGCCCGACCCGGCTCGACGGCGACGCCGGGCGACGTGGGACCGGGGCGCACTCCCGGCACCCGCCGCACCGCGCCGTCGGTCGCGACGCGGGCCAGGCGCAGCTCGTCGCCCGAGGTCCAGCCGACGAGGAAGCCGCCGCCCGGCGCCGCGGTCGCCGCGGAGCCCCCGGGCCGACCCTCGGTCTCCCCGGTGATCGTCGCGACCCGGAGCGTGCGGGCGGCCCCCGTCGGTGGGGCGACCGACGCGAGCAGGTCCCCGGAGGTCCGCCACACCGCCAGCAGCACCCGGCCGGACGTCGCGGTGCGCAGGCCCTCCGCGTCGCCGCACCCCGGGTCGCCGGCCGCCGCGCCCTGGCACGGGGACCGGAGGACCCGGACCGTGCCCGCGGGCACCGGCCGCTCCGGGTCGGACGGCGCGGCGACCGCGGAGGCGAGGGCGACGAGCCCGACGGCCGCCGCCGGCAGGGCG
>NZ_JAURWA010000006.1 GCF_030655195.1 Patulibacter sp.
CGCTGGGCCGAGCTGCCGCTGTGGGACGGCGACCCGCCGGCCGCGCGGGCCGCACAGCGCGAGGCGCTGGCGGCCGGCGACGCCGACGGACTGGCGGCCGCGCTACGCGGTCTGGGTGCGGGCGCGGTACCCGCGGTGGGGCCGCGCCTGGGGGCGCTTGCGGCTCCGCTGACGGTCGTCGTCGGTGCTCGCGACGATCGTTACCGGGCGATCGGCGCGCGGCTCCTGCGACTTGCGGCGCAGCCGGCGGGCGAGGTCGTTGTTGCCGACGCCGGCCATGGCCTGCTGCGCGAGGCGCCTGCCGCGGTGGCCGCGGCGCTGTCGTCCTGCGGGTGAGAGCTCGGTCTGCTGTTGGCTCATTGGGGGATCCTTCGGTGGGGGACTGTCGATCCTGTACCCAGGAGCTCGTCGGCCGTCACCGCGTCGACGAGACCGTCGGCGCGGAGGCCGCGGGCGGCCTGCCAGCGGGCGACCGCGGCACCCGTCCGCGCGTCGTAGGCCCCCGACGCGTCCGACGCGTCGAGGTACCCGTCGGCGACCAGCCGGTGCTGCACGCGCTCGGCGGCTGCGGCCGGCGCGGCCGACAGCCCGATGCTCGACAGGGCCACGACGCCGGCGACGGCGATCGGGGTGGCGGCGGCACGCACGCGACCTGATGCGCGGCGGACGGGATGGCGGGCGGGGTTCTGGCTGGAGGACACCGATGACTCCTGGGGAGGGAATCGATCTGCGTCCATCCTGCCCCCGGGACATGAAGCGGACCTATGCGTTGCCGGTCGGGCCCGTGAATGTTTCCGGGACGCGGCGTCCCGCGTCGGTGCTCAGGCCAGACCGCGGGCCGCGCGGCCCTGCTCGCGCAGCCGCTTCGCGATCTCCATGTCGGCGATCTCCGGCGCCTTGCCCTCCACGCCGGGCCCCTCGAAGATCACGGGCATGCCCGCGAACCGCGGCTCGCTCAGCAGGGCGGCGATGCCGTCCTCGCCGATCTCGCCGGTGCCGAGCGGGGCGTGCCGGTCCTTGTTGGATCCCAGCGGCGTCTGCGAGTCGTTGACGTGCATGCAGCGCAGCCGGTCCAGCCCGAACGCCGCGTCGGCCTCCGCGAGCACCCCGTCGACCGCCTCGCGCGTCGTCACGTCGTAGCCCGAGGCCAGGAGGTGGCAGGAGTCGAGGCAGAAGCCGATCCGCTCGTGGCCGCCGGAGACCTCGAGCAGCGTCCGCAGCTGCTCGAACGAGCGCCCCAGGGTGCCGCCCGCACCGGCGGTGTCCTCGAGCAGCAGCGGGCAGTCCTCGGACTCCGCCAGGGCCTCCTTGAAGACGTCGCCGCAGCGGTCCAGCGCCTCGCCGACGTGGCCGTCCTTGGCGGACCCGGGGTGCAGGACGACCCCGACGGCGCCGATCTGCGCGCCGACCCGGAGCGAGTGCGTGATCGCGGTGAGCGACTTCGCGCGCAGCTCGGGATCGTCGGTGCCCGCGTTGGAGAGGTACAGCGCGTGGATGACGACGCACTCGATCGTCGAGGCCGCCAGGTCCTCGCGGAACTGCGCGATCGACTCGTCGCTGTGCTTCGTGGGCGCCCACTGCCGCGGGCTCTGGGTGAAGATCTGGATGCTCTCGCAGCCGCGTTGCACCCCGCGCTCGACGGCTTTGGGCAGGCCGCCGGCGGGCGAGACGTGGAGACCGAGGAGGGGGAGGGCGGCGGTGTCGGACATCGCGCGGGCACGTTAGCGAGACGGCCCAGGCACGGCGGGGCCCGGTCCCCCTCCGTCCGGCGTCAGACGAGGCCGGGGGTGCGCGGGACGCTGATCGTCCCGTCGCGCGCGGTGAGCCGGGCGGCCAGGTCGCCGAGGCTCTGGTCGCCGACGCCGACGGCGTCCAGCGCGGCGGGCTCGAACATCGTCAGCGTCGCCAGTCCCGAGGCGTCGCGCAGCCGCAGCGCCGCGGCGGCGTGGACCGCACCCGCCACCGCGAGCGGGCCGTCCCACGCCGAGGCGAGGATGACGTCCGCCCGCGTGGACCGGGCGAGGGTGGCGCGGGCGAGCAGGCCGCCGATGCCGCCGGAGCGACCGATCTTCAGGACGACGGCGTCCGCGGCGCCCGAGGCGATCGCGCCCGGGACGTCGGCGGTCTCGTCCATCGCCACGCGGACCGGCAGGCGGTCGCGGACGGTGCGGATCCGCTCGATGCCGTGGACGGGCTCCTCGACGAGCTCGACGCCGTAGGGCGAGAGGGTGGCGATCGCCGCGATCGCCTCGTTGACGCTCCAGGCGCCGTTGGCGTCCAGGCGCAGCGCGACGTCGGGGCCGATGGCCTCGCGCACGGCCCCGACCCGCGCCTCGTCGTCGGGCAGCCCGACCTTCAGCTTCACGGTCTCGAAGCCCGCGTCGGCGCACTCGCGGGCGAGCTCCGCGGCCTCCTCGGGCTCGAGGCCGCCGATCGTCGCGTTGACGGGCACCCACCGGAAGGGGTCCTCGGTGAGCATGGACGCGACGGACCGGCCCTCGCGGCGGGACGCGCGGTCCCAGAGCGCCAGGTCGATCGCCGCCAGGGCGTGCGGGGAGTCGGCGACGGAGCGCGTCAGCTCGAGCGCCTCGGCCCCGGTGATGCCGCGGGTGTCGCGCAGGGCGTCGCGGCAGATCTCCAGGGCGTCGCGGACGTCGGACAGCGGGACGCCGTCGTAGGGCTCCAGCGGCGACGCCTCGCCGTAGCCGACGAGTCCGTCGTCGTCCTCGAGGGCGACGAGCAGCAGGCGCCGCTCCGTCATCTCGCCCCACGCGGCGCGCATCGGCTGGGCGAGCCGGAGCGCGACCTCCTCGATGCGCAGATCCACGTCGGGCAGCGTATTCGGCCCGCGCGGGACGGGTCGTCCGGGGGCGGGGCGACCGGGCGCCGGGCGCCCCGGTCAGGACAGCAGGATGCCGACGGAGAGCAGCACGCAGAAGACGAGCTCGAGCCGGCCGGTGCCCGCGAGGGCGCCGTTGAGCGTCGGGCCGTCGGTGTGCGTCGCGACGGTCCGGGCGAGCTGCACCGACAGCGGGATCCCGAGCAGCGAGATCAGCAGCCACAGCGTGAGGTCGGCGTCGATCGCGCCGATCAGCGCGGTCACGACGTAGGCGGCGACGTGCATCCCGGCGTAGAGCTGCCGGGTGCGCTGGCGCCCCAGGCGCACCGCGAGGGTGTTCTTGTTCGCCCGGCGGTCCGTGTCGATGTCGCGCACGTTGTTGACGACGAGGACGGCGGCGGCCATCAGCCCGACGGGGACGGCGAGCGCCAGCGCGGTCCCGTCGAACTCCTCGGTGAGGCAGTAGTGCGTCCCGGTGACGGCGACGAGCCCGAAGAAGAGGAAGACGAAGAGCTCGCCGAGTCCCGCGTAGCCGTACGGACGGGGCCCGCCGGTGTAGAGCAGCCCGGCGACGATCGACGCCGCGCCGATCGCGAGGATGACCCAGCCGGCGACGGCGATGAGGTAGATCCCGCAGAGCACCGCGACGCCGAAGGTCAGGTACGTGGCGAGCAGGACCTGCCGCGGCGGCACGAGGTCGCCGGCGGTCACGCGCAGCGGGCCCAGCCGGTCGTCGGAGTCCGCGCCGCGTCGCGCGTCGGAGTAGTCGTTGGCGAGATTCGCCCCGACCTGGATGAAGAGCGCGCCGAGCAGCGCGGCGAGGAACGGCAGGAACCGGAACGCGTCCTGCTGGATCGCCAGGGCGGTGCCGACGAGCACGGGCGCCAGGCCGACCGGCAGCGTCTTGGGGCGCGCCGCCAGGAACCAGATGCGCATCGGGCTGGGGCGGGATCCGCCGCCTCCGGCGTCGGCGGCGTACTCGGCGTGGGTGCTCATGCGGGGCTCGTGGCGATCGGTGAGGGTGGGCGGAGGGCCTGCGAGGGATCAGGCCCGGCGCGGGAACTTCGAGAAGTCGGGAGTGCGCTTCTGCTTGTACGCGTCGCGGCCCTCCTGCGCCTCCTCCGAGCCGTAGAAGAGCAGGTTGGTGTCGTGCGCCAGCTGCTGCAGCCCGGCGTACCCGTCCTCGGCGGCGTTGAAGCTCGCCTTGAGCAGGCGCAGCGCGAACGGCGAGTTGGCGAGCATCTCGTCGCACCACTGCACCGTCTCCTCCTCGAGCCGCTCGAGCGGGACGACGGTGTTGACGAGGCCCATGTCCAGCGCCTCCTTCGCGGAGTACTGGCGGCAGAGGAACCAGATCTCCTTCGCCTTCTTCGGCCCGACGAGGTCGGAGAGGACGCTCGCGCCGAAGCCGCCGTCGAACGAGCCGACCTTCGGGCCGGTCTGGCCGAAGCGGGCGTTGTCGGCCGCGATCGAGAGGTCGCAGAGGAGGTGCAGGACGTGGCCGCCGCCGATGGCGTACCCGGCGATCATCGCGACGATCGGCTTGGGCGTCCGGCGCATCTGGACCTGCAGGTCGGTGACGTGGAAGCGCCCGACGGACGAGCCGGACGGCTGACGGTCCGGGTTGTCGGGGTCCGTCAGGTAGCCGGAGTCACCGCGCACCTGCTGGTCGCCGCCGGAGCAGAAGGCGAGCGGCCCCTCGCCGGTCAGGACGATCACGCCGACCGCCGGGTCCTCGCGGGCCACGTCCATCGCCCGGGAGATCTCGATGATCGTCTGCGGGCGGAACGCGTTGCGCACCTGCGGCCGGTCGATCGTGATCTTCGCGATGCCGCCCCGGTCGGACGGGCTGTCGCCGTCCCCCGAGGAGATCTCGTAGCGGATGTCGGTGTAGTCGCTGCCCGCGGGGGCGTTCCAGGTGACGGTCACGGTGCTCCTCGGTTCTCCGGTACGGCCGCCCGGAAGGCTAGTGCCGCGCTCGTCCCTACGGCGGGTGGGGTGCGGGCGGACGCGCGGCGGACCGACGTCACGCGCGGGGCGCGGGCATGGGGGATCCGCCGAGGCCGGTCGCCGGCTGCCGGCTCCGGTCGTCCGGGCATGGCAGGCGTGCGTCGTGCGGCAGAGCCGTCCGACGTCCGGCGGACGTGACGGTTCGGGCACGCCGTCCCGGCGCACGATCCGACGTCCGTGGCCGGCCGGATAGCCTCGGCGGGTGTCCGTCGTCGAGTCCTGGCTCCTGCGCGCGGCCCGTCGCCGGCCCGACCACGAGGCCCTCGTCGGGACGTCGTACGCGGCGCTGCTGCGCGAGGTCGACGACGTCGCCGCGCGCCTCTGGGCCACCGGGGTCCGGCCCGGCGAGCCCGCCGGGCTGCAGCTCGGTCCGGGGCGTCCGTTCGTCCTGGCCCTCCACGCCCTGCTGCGGATCGGTGCGCTCGTCGTGCCGCTGGACCCGCGCCTGGCCCCGGCCGAGCGCGACCGGCGGCTGACGGGGGTGGCCGACGCGGCCGGCACCGGGTCGTCGCCGGGCGCGGCGCCCGGGCGCCCGGGACCGGCTCCGGGAAGGACCGTCCCGGTGCTCGACGAGGCCGCGTGGTCGTCGCTGCCCGCACCGTCCGCGGACGCGCGCCTGCGCGACGAGCACGAGCTCGACGACGTCGCCATCGTCGTCCACACCAGCGGCACGAGCGGCCCCGCGAAGGCCGTCCCGCTGACCTACGGCAACTGGCTCTGGAGCGCGCTGGGGTCGGCCGCGACGCTCGACTGCCCGCCCGGGGAGCGGTGGCTCTGCGCCCTGCCGCTGAACCACGTCGGCGGCCTCAGCGTGCTGCTGCGCAGCGCGATCGCCGGGACCACGGCCGTCGTGCACGAGGGCTGGGACACCGACCGCGTCCTGGCCTCCCTGACGGGCCGGCTCCCCGAGGAGGGGCCGCCGCCGACCGTCGTCTCGGTCGTCCCGACGACGCTGCGGCGCCTGCTCGACGCCGGCCTGCGCCGGACCGACGCGATGGCGCTGCGCTGGGTGCTGCTCGGCGGGGCGTCGATCCCGGCCGGGATGCTCGAGGAGGCCCGCGCAGCGGGGATCCCGGTCGCCCCGACCTACGGCATGAGCGAGACGACCAGCCAGATCGCGACGCTCGGGCCGCCGCTGTTCTGCACGACGGTCGAGATCGCCGGGGCCGACGGCTCCCCGACGACCGAGGCGGGCGTCGTGGGGGAGGTCCTCGTCCACGGCCCGACGGTCAGCCGCGCCGTCCTGGCCGCCGACGGCCGGCTGCACACCGGCGACCTCGGCGTCCTCGACGACCGCGGCCACCTGACGATCGTCGGGCGCAGCTCGGACACGATCATCACCGGGGGCGAGAACGTGCTGCCGCTCGAGGTCGAGCGCGTGCTGGAGGCCGACCCCACCGTGGCCGAGGCCGCGGTCTTCGGTCGGCCGGACCGCGAGTGGGGCGAGCGCGTCTGCGCCCGGATCGTCCCGGCGGCCGGTGCGACCGTCGACCTCGACGCGCTGCGGCGCGCGGCGGCGGCCGGGCTGCTGCGCCACCAGGTGCCGCGCGAGATCGAGGTCGCCGACGAGCTGCCCCGGACGGCGTCGGGCAAGCTGCTGCGCCGCGCGCTGACCTGACCGGCGGCCTCGCCGCGACCTGTGGCCCCGGGTCGCGCCGCGCCCACCGCTCGGCCGTCGGTGACCCACAGCGGCACGACCCGCCGGCCGCCGCCGGCGACCGTGCTCCGGTGCCTGCGACCATGGGCGGGTGAGCGACGTCCCCGATCCCGCCCCGACCCCCGACGACCTGCGGGCGCGGTCCCGCGAGCGCTGGGAGCGGCAGGCCGAGATCTGGGAGCGCCGTCGCGACTGGTTCCAGGCGGCCGTCGCCCCGGTCTCCCACGCGATGATCGAGGCGCTGAACCCGCAGCCCGGCCATGTCGTCCTCGAGGCCGCCGCCGGCCTGGGGGACACGGGCCTGCTCGCCGCCGAGCTCGTGCACCCCGGCGGCAAGGTGATCATCAGCGACGGCGCCGAGGGCATGGTCGAGGCGGCCAAGCGCCACGCCGCCGAGCGGGGCATCGTCAACGTCGAGGTGACGCCGATGGAGCTCGAGTGGCTCGATATGAGCGCCGCGTCGGTCGACGGCATCCTCGTGCGGTTCGGCTACATGCTCGTCCCCGACCCCGAGACGGCGCTGCGCGACGCGCGGCGCGTGCTGCGGCCGGGTGGGCGCATCGCGCTGGCGGTCTGGGACCGCGTCGAGGACAACCCGTGGCTCGGCCTGGGGACCGGGGTCCTCGCCGACCGCGGCCTGACGGAGCGCTTCTCGCCCGAGAACGTCGAGCCCGGTCCGTTCTCCCTGGCCTCGGCCGACCAGGTCGTCGAGCTGCTCGGGTCGACCGGCTTCGTTCTGCCCGAGGTCGCCCGGGTCGACGTCGCGTTCCGCTCGCCGAGCGCCCAGGACGCGCGGAGGAACTTCCTCGAGTTCTCCGACCGCGCGACGACCGCGCTGAAGGACGTCGAGCCCGAGCTGCGGGACGAGATCCACGCGGAGATCGAGTCGGCCTTCGCCGCGCACCCCGATCCCGAAGGGCCCGAGGGCGCGATCGCGCTGCCGGGCGCGGTGCTCGTCGCCGCCGCGGACGCCTGAGCGCCCGGCCGGCCCGGCCCGGGCTCGGCCTGCCCCGGAGCGACGGCGCCGCCCCGGCGTCAGGGCACCGCCGGAGACGCCCTCGGCGACCGGGATACGGCACGCCCGGAAGGGATGCCGTACGGACGGTCGTCACAGCGGCCGTCCGGGCGGACCGCGCCGGGCGTCGGGCCCGGCGTAGTATCCGCCCTCATGTTTTACGACGACGACGCAGACCTGACGCTGCTCGACGGCAAGACCGTCGCCATCATCGGGTTCGGCTCCCAGGGCCACGCCCACGCCCAGAACCTCAAGGACTCCGGGGTCTCGGTCGTCGTGGGTCTCCGCGAGGGCTCCTCGTCGGTCCAGAAGGCCAAGGACGCCGGCCTCGAGGTCCTCTCGATCGCCGACGCGGCCTCGAAGGGCGACGTCGTCCAGTTCCTCGTCCCCGACGAGCTGCACCGCGACGTGTGGGCCGAGGCCAAGGACGGTGTCGCCGCCGGCAACCTCGTCCTCTTCGGTCACGGCTTCTCGATCCTCTACGGCGAGGTCGAGCCCCCGGCCGACGTCGACGTCGCGCTCGCGGCCCCGAAGGGCCCGGGCCACCTCGTCCGCCGTCAGTACCTCGAGGGCTCCGGCGTCCCCGGCCTCATCGCCGTGCACCAGGACGCGACGGGCAACGCCCGCGACCTGACCCTGGCCTACGCCAAGGGCATCGGCTGCACCCGCGGCGGCGTCATCGAGACGACGTTCAAGGACGAGACCGAGACCGACCTGTTCGGCGAGCAGGCCGTCCTCTGCGGCGGCACCTCCGCCCTCGTGCAGACCGGGTTCGAGGTCCTCACCGAGGCCGGCTACTCGCCCGAGATGGCCTACTTCGAGGTCCTCCACGAGCTGAAGCTCATCGTCGACCTGATGTACGAGAAGGGGCTGGCCGGCATGCGCTACTCCATCTCGAACACCGCCGAGTACGGCGACCTGACCCGTGGTCCGCGCGTCGTCAACGCGGAGACCAAGAAGGAGATGCAGAAGATCCTGGGCGAGATCCAGGACGGCACCTTCGCCCGCGAGTTCATCGCCGAGCACCGCGCCGGCAACGAGAACTTCGACCGCCTCCGCAAGGAGCAGGCGGCGTTGCAGATCGAGAAGACCGGCAAGGAGCTCCGCTCCAAGATGGACTGGATCGACGACTCGGGCTTCGCCCAGGGCTGAGGGCGCCGCCCGAGGCACCCGGCGCCGTCCGGGCCCGCCGCCCGAAGGCCCCGCCACGGCGGGGCCTTCGTCGTTCAGCGGACCGCGTCCACGAGGGCCGCCAGGACGACGACCAGCGCCGCCCGCGCGTCACGGTCGACCGCGACGCCGTCCACGACGTCCGCCCGGTGCACCGGGACCGCGACGCACGCGGCGTCGACGAGCCGGGCGTCCGTGTAGGACAGGACCGTGCGCAGCTCCTCGTGCGCGCCGGTCGCCCCGCCCGGTCGGCCCGAGGCGTTGACCCACCCGAACGGCTTGCCGCTCGTCTCCGTCCCGCCCACGGTCCAGTCGAGCAGGTTCTTGAACGACCCCGGCAGGGCGCCCGCGTACTCGGGCGTGCAGACGAGCACCGCGTCGGCCTGCGCGATCGCCGCCCGCATCCGCGCGACCGGCGCGGGGAGGGGATCGACGTCGTCGTCGGGATCGAAGTGCGGCAGCTCCGTCAGGCCGGCCCACAGCGTCGCGCGGACGTCCTCCGGGGCGACCTCGGCGGCGGCGCGCAGGAGCGCCGTGTTCGTCGAGGCCGCCCGCGTGCTCCCCGTGAGCAGCAGGATCCGTACGTCGCTCACAGGTCGTAGAGCGCGCCGTACTTGTCGTTCAGGTACCGCAGCAGCGGCACCGGGTCCAGGCCGCCGCCGGTGACGTCGCGCAGGATCTCATCACCGGTCCTCGTCCGCCCGTGGCGGTGGACGTGCTCGCGCAGCCACTCGCGCAGGGTGGCCAGGTCGCCGTCGGCGATCCGGGTGTCGAGGTCGGGGATCGCGACGTGCGCGGCCTCCCACAGCTGGGCGGCGATCATCGTGCCCAGCGCATAGGTCGGGAAGTAGCCGAAGACGCCGTGGGCCCAATGGATGTCCTGCAGCACGCCGTCGGCGTCGGACGGCACGGTGACGCCCAGGTACTCCTCCATGCGCGCGTTCCAGGCGGCGGGGAGGTCGTCGACCTCGAGCTCTCCCTCGAACAGCGCGACCTCCAGCTCGAAGCGCAGCAGCACGTGCAGGCAGTAGGTCGCCTCGTCGGCGTCGACCCGGATCAGCGACGGCCGCACCGCGTTGATGCGGCGCAGGACCTCGTCGACCTCGAGCCCGTCGAGCGGCACCGGGAAGAGCTCCTTGGCGCGCGGCAGCCAGCGCGACCACTGCGCGCGGGACCGGCCGACCATGTTCTCCCACAGCCGGCTCTGGGACTCGTGCACGCCCAGCGACGTGCCGGTGCCGACGGTCGTGCGGTCCCATCGCGGGTCGATCCCCGCCTCGTACAGACCGTGGCCGGTCTCGTGGAGGACGCCGAAGAGGCCGATGGCCAGGGTCGACTCCTCCTCCTCCTTCGTGGTGATCCGCACGTCCTCGCGGCCCATGTTGGCCATGAACGGGTGGGCCGCCTCGTCGATCCGCCAGGCGGCGTCGTCGTACCCCATGGTCCGGGCGATCTCGAGCGCCAGGGTGCGCTGGTCGGCGGTCGGGAACGGCCCGGTCAGGTCGCCCGGGTCGGGCTTGGCCGCGATCGCGGCGATGAGCGGGACGAGTCCCTCGCGCAGCTGCGCGAACGCGGCGCGGACGCTCGCGGTGGTCGCGCCCGGCTCGTACCGCTGCATCAGGGCGTCGTAGGGGTGCTCGGCCTCGGGGAAGCAGGCGGCGTAGCGGCGGCAGAGGTCCACGTGCCGGCGCAGGAACGGCGCGAACGCCGCGAAGTCGGACGCGGCGCGCGCGGCCTCCCAGGCCCCCTGGGCCTCGGCCGCGACCTCGGCCATCTCGCCGACCAGCTCCGCCGGGACGCGGGCGGCCTGCGCGTGGTCCTCGCGCACCGCCCGGACCAGCCCCGGGTCCTCGCCGGCGGCCTCGGCCGCGTCGAGCAGGTCGGCCAGTACGGGGTCGGCGATCCGCTCGTGCGCGAGGCGCTCCAGGGTCCCTCCGGCCTGCCCGCGCGCCTGCGCGCCGCGGGCGGGCATGTGGGTCTGCTGGTCCCAGTGCAGGAGCATCCCGGCGTGGCCGAGGTCCGAGACCACCGCCAGGTGCTCGCGGAGGGCGTGGATCGCGTCGTCGGTCACCGGGGCATCCTCCCGCGCCCGGCGGACCGACCCTCCACGCGGGCGTCGTGGCCGACGCGTGGGGGTCGGGGCCCGCGTCGTGACCGGTCGGTGAAGCCGACGCGCCGCACGGGGGCGCCGCCGGTCCTCTTGTAGACTCGGCCGCGCCGTCGCGACTGGCGTTGCACCAGGTGGAACTGACCACCGGGGAGCGATGGCGTATACCGCCGCGCGCCTGGGCACCGACCGTCTTCCGACTCCGAGGAGCAGCATGACCGGACCCAGCAGCACGACCATCGAGATCCCCGACGACCTGAAGCCGGTCGACGGCCGCTTCGGCGCCGGGCCGTCGAAGGTCCGCCCGGAGCAGGTCGAGGCCCTCGCCGGCGCGCGCACCGCCTCCGGCGCCCACATCATCGGGACGTCGCACCGCCAGGCACCCGTCAAGGACACCGTCGCCCGCGTCCGCAGCGGCCTGGCCCAGCTGTTCCAGCTCCCCGACGGGTACGAGGTCCTGCTCTCCAACGGTGGCACCACCGCGTTCTGGGACGCCGCGACGTTCGGGCTCGTCGACCAGCGCGCCGCCGCGCTGGTCAACGGCGAGTTCTCCTCCAAGTTCGCCAAGGCGAACAAGGACGCCCCGTTCCTCGAGGACCCCCTGGTCATCGACGCCGCGCCCGGCACGACCGCGAGCGCCGCGGAGATCGACGCCGCGCTCGACGGCCAGGAGTTCGACGTCGTCGGCTGGGCCCACAACGAGACCTCCACCGGCGTGCAGACCCGCGTGGCCCGCCCGCAGAACGCGGGCGACGCGCTCGTCCTGATCGACGCGACCTCTGCCGCCGGCGGCCTGCCCGTCGACGTCGCCGAGTCCGACGTCTACTACTTCGCGCCCCAGAAGTGCTTCGCCGCGGACGGCGGCATCTGGTTCGGCCTGTTCTCGCCCGCGGCGATCGAGCGGGTCGAGCGGATCGCGAAGTCGGACCGCTGGGTCCCCGCGTTCTTCGACCTCGGGACCGTCCTCGACAACTCGCGCAAGGAGCAGACGTACAACACGCCCGCCCTCGCGACGCTGCTGATGATGGCCGAGCAGATCGACTGGTTCAACGAGCACGGCGGCCTCGACTGGGCCGCGGGCCGCAGCGCCGCGTCCTCGGGCCACCTGTACTCGTGGGCCGAGGCGTCGAGCTACGCCACTCCCTACGTCGTGGACGCGGAGCACCGCTCCGGCGTGATCGCGACCATCGACTTCGACGACGCGGTCGACGCCGCGCAGGTCGCCAAGACGCTGCGCGCGAACGGCATCGTCGACGTCGAGCCCTACCGCAAGCTGGGCCGCAACCAGCTGCGCGTCGCGACCTTCCCGGCGATCGAGACCTCCGACGTCGAGCGCCTCACACAGGCCATCGATTACGTCGTCGAGCGCCAGACCGCCTGAGACCCGAAGGAACAGAGCAGATGAGCATCACACCGAAGGTCCTGGTCAAGGAGAAGGTCGGTCCGTCCGGCATCGAGGCGCTGCAGGAGGCCGGCTTCGAGGTCGACCTCGGCCTGGACTGGGACGACGAGACGTTCCTGGAGCGACTGCCCGAGTACGACGGCGTCCTGATCCGGTCCGCGACGACGTTCACGCCCGAGCTGATCGAGCGCGCGACGAACCTCAAGGTCATCGGTCGCGCCGGGGTCGGCGTCGACAACGTCGACATCGCCGCCGCGACGAAGCGCGGCATCATCGTCGTCAACGCGCCGCAGTCCAACGTCGTCACGGCGGCGGAGCACACCGTCGCGCTGATGATGTCGCTGGCCCGCAACATCCCGCGCGCCAACGAGGGCATGCACGCCGGCCGCTGGGAGCGCTCCAAGCTCTCCGGCGTCGAGCTCTACGGCAAGACGCTCGGCGTCATCGGCTTCGGTCGCATCGGCCAGCTCGTGGCCGAGCGGGCCAAGGGCCTGGCGATGAACGTCATCGCGTACGACCCCTACGTCTCCGCAGAGCGGTACCGCGAGATGGGCGTCGAGAAGGCCGCGGACTCCGACGGCGTCTACGCCGTCGCGGACTTCATCACGATCCACCTTCCGAAGACGCCGGAGACCGCCGGCTGGCTCGGCACCGAGGCCTTCACGAAGACGAAGAAGGGCGTCCGCGTCCTCAACGTCGCGCGTGGCGGGCTGATCGACGAGGAGGCGCTGAAGGTCGCCCTCGACGACGGCCGGGTCGGCGGCGCCGCGCTGGACGTGTTCGCGTCGGAGCCCGAGACGAACCACATCCTCCGCGGCTACGACAACGTCATCCTCACGCCGCACCTCGGCGCGTCGACCGCCGAGGCCAACGACCGCGCAGGGTTCCAGGCGGCCGAGCAGATCGTCGCCGCCCTCTCCGGCGGCACGGTGACCACCGCGGTCAACGCCCCCGCCGTCGGCAAGGAGGACCTCGAGGTCCTGGCGCCGTTCGTCCCGTTGGCCACCAGCCTCGGGCGGATCGCCGTGGAGCTCGCCGGCGGCTCGTCCGTCGAGCGGATCGAGGTCGAGGCGCTCGGCCGCATCGGCGACCGCGACGTCCGTCCCCTGTCGCTCGCCGTCCTGCGCGGGGTGCTCTCCGGGCGCACCGAGGAGGCCGTCAACGACGTCAACGCGCCGGGCATCGCGAAGGAGCGGGGGATCGAGATCTCCGAGACCACGCGCACCCAGGCCCGCGACTTCATGGACCTGGTGCGGGTCACCGTCGTCTCCGGCGGCGAGCGCCATCGCGTCGTCGGCACGACGCTGGGTCGCCAGGACCGCCCGTACCTGCTCGAGGCGTGGGGCCAGCGGTTCAACCTGCAGCTCGAGGGCAACCTGCTGATCCTGCGGTACGTCGACCAGCCCGGCATGGTCGGCCGGATCGGGCAGTTCCTGGGGGAGAAGGGCGTCAACATCGAGCAGGCGGCCGTCGGCTACCATCAGGACGCCGAGGGCACCCGTGGCGGCCACGCGGTGATGTTGATCACCACGGACCAGCCGGTCTGGGCCGACACGCTGCAGCAGATCCTCGCCCTGGACGGCGTCCAGGACGGGCGCACCGTCACGCTCTGAGACGCACGGGCACGCTCGTCCCGGGGCCGGTGGAGGACGTCCCGCCCCGGGCGCCGGCGCCGGGCCGCGCGGCGGTCGCCCGCCGGGTCGCGGGCGTCGGCCGTCGGCCCGTCCTCGGTCCTCGTGAGCGAGCGTCCTTGGGCGGCAGTGGGACGCCTAGTCCCGACGTGTCCCACGTTCGTCGTGCGGTGGAGACATGCCGGTCGCCGGCGGTCAGGATCGCGCGATGAGCACGCCGCCCTTCGTGTGCGGGTCGGTCCGGGGTCCGCTCAGACGGTCGTGACGACCTCGTCGTGCTCGAGCCGGGGGAGGCGGTCCATCCAGGCGTCCGGGCCCGGGTGGCCGATGTTCACCACGAGGAGCGACTTCACGGTGCCCTCGGGGAAGAACTCGGCGTCGACGCCGGCCTTGTCGAACCCGGCCATCGGCCCGGCGGCCAGGCCGGCCGCGCGCACCCCCAGGAGGAAGTACCCGGCCTGCAGCGCACCGTTGAAGCGCGCCATGCCCTCGGCGTCCGGCGAGCCCTCGAAGGAGGCGCCGCCGCCCTTCTTGTACGGCAGGAGGCGGTCCCAGTGGTCGAAGAAGCGGGTGTCGGCGGCGAGGATGGCGGTGACGGGCGCCGCCGCGGTCTTCTCGCGGTTGCCGCCGCTCATGAGGGGCAGGAGCCGCGCCTTCGCCTCGCTCGAGCGGACGACCACGATGCGCAGCGGCTGCGTGTTGGCCGCGGACGGCGCCCACCGCACGAGGTCCCAGATCGCCCGGATCTGGTCGTCGGTGACCGGCTCGTCGGTGAAGGTGTTCGCGGTCCGCGCCTCGCGGAAGAGGAGGGACTGGGCGTCGGGGGCGAGCGCCAGATGGGCGGGGGTGGGGTCGGGACCGGTCATGGCCCCAGGCTACCGAAGCGGACCTGGGTCCGCTTAAAGCGCCTTCCGCAAACTCTCACGATTGCGGGAGTTTCGTCGGAAGTGCCGCGGGTAGGGTCTCCAGGGAGACCGTCGGATGCGCGTAGCAGCGCGCCCCGACCTTCCGCCGGGGGGAGCCTCGGCGCGGTGGACCGGGATCGCGGCGGCGGAATCGTCGTCGCGGTGCATCCGATCCGATACCCGCGTCGTTTCCACCCACGAGAACCCCGGGAGCCGCGTCGCGGCGCCCGAGTACCAACCGATTCTCAGGAGCACACCTGTGTCGCAGCAGATCAACCTCGACAAGCTCGACGTGAACGGCGACGTTCGCGAGAACGCCGAGGCCGCGGGCTTCGACCGCAGCACCTTCCTCAAGACCGGTGCTGTCGGCGCCGTCGGTGTCGCCGGCGTGTTCGGCCTCCCGTCGCTGGCCAACGCGGCCATCTCGACGAAGCGCCCCTCGGCGAAGAACGACGTCAAGATCCTCCAGTACGCGCTGACGCTGGAGTACCTGGAGGCCGCGTTCTACGCCGCCGCCGTCAAGCAGGACAACTTCGCGTCGCCGGAGCTCAAGCAGTTCGCCCAGGTCACGGCGAACCACGAGGCCCAGCACGTCAAGGACCTCAAGAAGGCCATCGGCCGCTCCGCGGTCAAGTCCCCGACGCTCGACTCGACCGCCGTCGCGGCGATCATCGCCCCCGACGCGTTCGGCCCCACCGCCGCGCTCCTCGAGGACACGGGCGTCTCGGCCTACGCCGGCCAGGGCCCGAACCTGAAGCAGCGCGCGGTCGTCCAGGTCGCCCTGGCGATCCACTCGGTCGAGGCCCGTCACGCGGCCTGGATCCGGTACATCCTCGGCGGCGGCGCCGTCGGCGCGAAGGCCTCCTCGTACCCCGCCCCGCGCGCGTACGACAAGGCCAAGACGCAGGGCCAGATCCTGAAGGCCGTCACCGGCCTCAAGGGCGGCGGCAAGACCCTCATCACGAAGGCCGACACCTCCAAGTTCTAGGAGGCCCTTCGACCCGGCCGCGCAGCGGTCGGGTCACCGGGACCTGACGGGCCCCGATCGCTCCGGCGATCGGGGCCCGTCGTCGTTCCGGGGGCCGGGCGTCGTAGCCTTCGCGGGAGGACCCGCCACCGGTCGAGCCCCTCGGGCGCCGGAGCGGGGAGTCGACCCCCACCCGCGCAGCACGCAGAGGACCCCCGATGGACCGCTTCTTCCGGATCTCCGAGCGCGGCAGCACCGTCCGCACCGAGATCCTCGCCGGACTCGCGACCTTCGCGACGATGGCCTACATCCTGGCCGTCAACCCATCGATCCTCGGCGCGGTCGCCGACGGGACGGGGTTGAAGCTCGACCAGGCCGAGCTCGTCACCGCCACCGCGCTGGTCGCCGGCGTCCTGACGATCGCGATGGGCCTCTTCGCCAACGTGCCGATGGCGCTGGCCGCCGGCCTGGGCATCAACGCCTTCGTCACCTACACGCTCGTCGCGGGGCGCGGCCTGGACTGGTCCGACGCGATGGGCGTGATCGTGATCGAGGGCGTGATCATGCTCGTCCTCGTGCTCGCGGGGCTGCGCGAGGCGATCATGAACGCGATCCCCGACGCGCTCAAACGCTCGATCGGGGCGGGCATCGGCCTGTTCATCGCCCTGATCGGCCTCGTCAGCGCGGGCATCGTCCAGCACCCCGAGGACGGTGGCACGATCGTGGCACTGAACGGGGACGTCACCACGTGGAACACCCTGGTGTTCGTCGTCGGTCTCGTCGCGATCGGCGCGCTCGTCGCCCGCCGCGTCCCCGCCGCGCTGCTGCTCGGGATCCTGCTGGCCACCGTGCTGGGCATCGTGATCAACGCCCTGTCGGGGGGCACCCCGGTCCCCGGGGCCGAGCTGCCCGACTCCGTCACCGCGACTCCCGACTTCGGCCTGGTCGGCGACGTCTCGTTCAACGTCTTCGACGTCCTCGGCGTCGGCGCGGCGATCGCGGTGGTGGTGGCGGTCCTGATGGCGAACTTCTTCGACGCGATGGGCACCGCGCTGGCCGTGGGCCGCAAGGCCGAGCTCCTCGACGAGGACGGACGGCTGCCGATGCTCCGCCGCGTGCTCCTCGTCGAGTCCGCCGGCGCGATCGCGGGCGGCGCCGCCTCCGCGTCCTCGAACACGATCTTCGTCGAGAGCACCGCCGGGGCCGCGCAGGGCGCCAGGACGGGTCTGGCGAACGTCACGACGGGCGTGCTCTTCCTGCTCTGCATGTTCGTCGCGCCGCTGGCGGCGGTCATCCCGTCCGCCGCGACGGGCCCCGCGCTCGTCGTCGTCGGGGCGCTCATGCTCGGGCAGATCGCCGGGATCGACTGGGATGACATCGGCGTGGCGCTCCCGGCCTTCGCGACCGTCGCGCTCATGCCGTTCACGTACTCGATCGCCAACGGCGTGGGGGCAGGGGTCGTGCTCTACGTCCTCATCGCCGTCCTGCGGGGTCGCTGGCGCGACGTGCACCCGCTCCTCGGCGGTGTGGCGGCCGTGTTCGTCTGGTACTTCTCCTACGGCACCGTCTGACCCGCTCCGTGATCCCGCGCCCCCACCGCCCGTCGTCGCCCGTCCGGGCCCTCCTCGCACCCGCCCTCGTCGCCGTGGCGATCGGTCTGACGGCGTGTGGCGGTGGTGGCGACGCGGGCGACGGCGCGACGGCACGGACGACGGCGCCGGCCACCACGACGGAGGCCGCCGACGCCCCGCGCCTGGGCACCGGCGACGCGAAGGAGGCGGCCGGCACGGTCAGCGTCTGCGGCGCGACGTCGGAGATGCGTCTCCTGCAGCCCGCCATCCGGCGGTTCGACGGCGTCTCCGAGCGGCTGCAGGCCTCGACGCTCGGCTTCCCCGACGGTGACGGTCGACCGCTCCGCGCGTTCCAGGCGCGGCAGCGGGCGGAGTCCCGGGACTGCGACGTCTACGTCGCGGCCGGCTCGGACGAGATCCCGGCGCTCGGGGCGGACGGCGACCTCTACGACCTCGCACCGGCGCTCGAGGGGTGGACGGCCGCGCCCGGTGCGCAGCCGCTGGCGCCGGTCCTCGACGGCGAGCGGGCGTTCGGGCTGCCCGTGCGGGCCGACGACGCCTCCGGCGTGATGGTCCTCTCCGTCCACGGCCGCAACCCCGGTGGTGCGCTCGAGCTGCTGCGCGCGCTGGCGGACGCCCGCCTCCGCGACGACTGACTGCTCTTCGCGCGGCGAGCCCCCCCGCGCCACACCGCCAACGATTGTCCGGTTGACGGGACACGCGTCCGTGATACGGTACGACCCATGGTGACGGTGGCCACGGGGACCGAGATCCCCGACAGCGAGCGGGAGCGGATCCAGATCGGGCCGCGCGTCCGAGCGCTGCGCGACAACATGGGCCTGTCGTTGCGCGACCTGGCCGAGCGCTGCGGCGTCTCCGCCACCACCCTGAGCCAGGTCGAGCGGGGCGAGAGCTCCCCGACGCTGCAGGTCGCCGCCCGCATCGCCGCGGGCCTGGACCTGACGCTGAGCCAGCTGCTGCGCCTGGACGAGGGCGGCTCCGTCACGGTCGTCCGGGCCGCCGAGCGTCGCAGGGGCGGCTCGCCGAAGCGCGGGCACGTCGTGGAGATCCTCACCGCGCCGCTGCCCGGCCAGCGCAGCGAGCTGACCCGCCACGAGCTGCGCGACGGCGCGCGGACGGGCAACGCGGGGGATCCCCCGATGCACGAGCCCGGCACGCGCGAGATCGCGCTCGTCGAGCAGGGGCGCGTCGTCCTGCACTGCGACGGTGTCGACCACCCGCTCCAGCAGGGCGACTGCGTCACCTTCGACGCAGACCTGCCGCACCACTTCGAGAACCCCGGCCCCGGGGCCGCGGTCCTCCTGGCCGTCGTCAGCGCGGGGCTCCGCCGCAGCTGAGAGCGCGACCCCGCGTCACCGCCGTCCTGCGTCCCCTCGGGCGCACGGCGGCGCACGAAGATTCCTCACACCCACCACCCTCACGAGAACGCCATGCCGAAGACGCTGTTCGACAAGATCTGGGAGACCCACGAGGTCGGCGAAGGCCTGATCTACATCGACCTCCACATGGTCCACGAGGTCACGAGCCCGCAGGCCTTCGACGGCCTGCGCCTGGCCGGTCGCCCCGTGCGCCGCCCGGACAAGACGCTCGCCACCGCGGACCACAACGTCCCGACGGACGGCACGCCCGTCGCGGCGCGGATCAAGGACGCCCTCTCGCGGGTGCAGGTGGAGACGCTGGAGAACAACTGCGCCGAGTTCGGCGTCCCGGTCTTCTCGCTGGGCTCCGACCGCCAGGGCATCGTGCACGTCGTCGGTCCCGAGCAGGGCATGACGCAGCCCGGCATGACGATGGTCTGCGGCGACTCCCACACCGCCACGCACGGCGCGTTCGGCTCCCTGGCCTTCGGCATCGGCACCTCCGAGGTCGAGCACGTGCTCGCCACGCAGTGCCTGGTGCAGAAGAAGCCGAAGTCGATGCGCATCAACTTCGTCGGCGACCTGCCCTTCGGCGTCACCGCCAAGGACATGATCCTCGGCGCGATCGGCCAGATGGGCGTCGACGGCGCCGTCGGTCACGTCGTCGAGTTCGCCGGTCCCGCCGTCGAGGCGCTCTCCATGGAGGGCCGCATGACGATCTGCAACATGACCATCGAGGGCGGCGGCCGCGCGGGGATGATCGCGCCGGACCAGACCACGTTCGACTACGTCCAGGGCAAGCCCGCCGCCCCGACCGGTGCGGCGTGGGACGCCGCCGTGGAGACGTGGAAGCAGCTCTACACCGACGAGGGGGCGACCTTCGACCGCGAGATCGACGTGGACGTCACGTCCCTGTCGCCGCGCGTCACCTGGGGCACGACCCCGGACATGGTCGTCGGCGTGGACGGCACCGTGCCGACGCCCGAGTCGTTCGACGACCCGGCCGAGCGCGGCCAGGCGGAGCGCGCCCTGGAGTACATGGGGCTGAAGGGCGGCGAGCGGATCGAGGACATCTCGATCGAGCGCGTCTTCCTCGGCTCCTGCACCAACGGCCGCCTGGCCGACCTGCAGGCCGCCGCCGACGTCATCAAGGGCCGCAAGGTCGCCAACGGCGTCTACGCGATGGTCGTCCCGGGCTCCGTCCAGGTGAAGATCGCGGCCGAGGAGCTCGGCCTGGACAAGGTCTTCTCCGACGCCGGCTTCGACTGGCGCGGCGCGGGCTGCTCGATGTGCCTGGGCATGAACCCCGACGTGCTCTCGCCCGGCGAGCGCTGCGCCTCGACCTCCAACCGCAACTTCCAGGGCCGTCAGGGCAAGGGCGGGCGCACGCACCTCGTCTCGCCGCAGATGGCCGCCGCCGCAGCGATCGCGGGCCACTTCGTGGACGTCCGCACGTTCGACCCGGCCGAGACCCGCGAGCCCGCCGCCGTCTAGGCGCCCGGCTCCCCCGAACTTCGAGAGCGAGGACCAGACATGGATCCCATCAGCATCATCGAGGGCAAGGTCTCCGACCTGCCGCGCGACGACGTCGACACCGACCAGATCATCCCGGCGCGCTTCATGAAGCGCGTGGAGCGGACCGGCTTCGGCGAGTACCTCTTCCACGACGCGAAGGAGGCCCCGGACTTCCAGGTGGAGATCGGCAACCCGATCCTCTGCTCCGGCGCCAACTTCGGCTCCGGCTCCAGCCGCGAGCACGCCCCGTGGGCGCTCGAGGACGCCGGCTTCCGCGCGATCATCGCCACGTCGCTGGCCGACATCTTCGCGTCGAACTGCACGAAGGTCGGTCTGCTGCCGATCGAGCTGCCCGAGGACCAGGTGCGCAAGATCGCCGCGGCCGGCGAGGCGCGCATCGAGCTCGACGCCCAGACCGTCGTCGCAGGCGGCGAGAGCTTCCCGTTCGAGATCAACGGCGAGATCAAGCACCGGCTGCTCAACGGGCTGGACGACATCGGCCTGACGCTGAACGACGAGGCCGCGATCACCCGCTACGAGGAGGCGCGCGCCGCGTCGCCCTTCCCCGGCCCGAGCTCCCTGTCGCTGCCCCCGCAGGGCCCCGACGGCAAGACCATCCAGTCGACGCCCGTCGCCTGAGCGGACGGGCCACCCCGCCGATGTCGCGCACGCCCTCCCACCGCCTCTCCGGCGCCGGCCCCCGATGAGCACCGACGGGCCGCGCGACTGGGAGGCCTCGACCTACGACCGCGTCTCGACGCCCCACCGGGCGTGGGGCGCGGACGTCCTCGGCCGGCTGTCGCTGCGCGGCGACGAGCGGGCGCTCGACGCCGGGTGCGGCACCGGGCGCGTCACGGCGGAGCTGCTGAAGCTCGTGCCCGACGGCCACGTCGTCGGCGTCGACGGCTCGCCGGCCATGATCGCCCAGGCCGGACGCGTCCTCCCGCGCGAGGTCGAGCTGCTGGTCCAGGACCTCACGGCGCTCGTCCTCGACGCCCCGGTCGACGTGATCGTCTCGACGGCCACGTTCCACTGGATCGCCGACCACGACGTGCTCTTCGCGCGGCTGGCCGAGGCGCTCGTCGCCGGCGGTCGGCTCGAGGCGCAGTGCGGCGGGGCGGGCAACATCGCCTCCGTCGTGGCGGCGATCGACCGGCTGCGCGAGCGGTCGCCCTGGGGGGACGCGTTCCACGGCTGGGTCGACGACTGGAACTTCGCCGGTCCGGAGGAGACCGAGACGCGCCTGCGCGCCGCCGGCTTCGTCGACGTCCGGGCCTGGCTGGAGCCGCGACCGGTCGTCCTCGACGACGCCCACGCCTTCCTGCGCACGGTCGTCCTGGGCAGCTACCTCGAGCGGCTGCCGGAGGAGGCGCACGACGACTTCGTCGAGGCGGTCCGCGCCGAGCTCGAGGTCGACGGCGTCGTGACGCTCGACTACGTGCGTCTGAACCTCGGCGGCACGCGGGCGGCTGACGGCGCGGCCCCGGTGGCCCTGCCGGGCGAGGCCGTGCCCGAGTCGCCCGAGGACCTCGCCACGCGCCTGCGCGCCTGAGCCGGGCGCGGAGCCGGCGCTCCCGGGCCCTCGGGACGGGGGACATTCGTGCGTGCGGTGTCGCTCTGTGCGCCGGAGCACCTCCGCAGTGCACGGACGTCCACCGCTGTGATGTTGCGCACGCAATAACCCGGCTTGAGGAACCGCCGATAGCTTGGGCCGCCGATGAGCGCCCAGCTGACCCGCCGCGTCCCCGGCTTCTTCTCCATCACCCGGTTCCGGCTCCGGCATCTGGCGGGGGAGAGCATGTGGCTCATCCCCTTCGGCTACGTGCTGCTCGCCCTGCTGCTCGTGGTGGTCGTCGAGGTCATGCCGACCATCGACGTGCTCAGCGCACCGCAGGTCGACGCGACGCTCCTGACCTCGATCGCCGGGGGCATGCTGGCGCTGGCCGGCTTCGTCATCACGATCTCGTTCATCACCGTCGAGTTCGCCTCCATCGCGATGTCGCCCCGCCTCGTGGGCATCCTGCGGCGCGACCGCATGGTCAAGCGCGCCCTGGGCCTGGCGTTCGGGGCGTTCACGTTCTCGACGGTCGGCGCCCTCCTCGTCAAGCCCGAGGAGAACCCGGTCGACGACCTCTTCGGCATCGTCTCGACGCTCTGGTCGATCGTCGCCGCGGTGATGTTCGTGGTCATGCTCGACCGCATCTCGAACCTGCTGCGCGCCGGCAACGCGGTGGCGGCCGTCGGGGACAAGGCCCGGAAGGAGCTCGAGGCCGTCCACCCCGTCGCCTACGGCGTCGAGTCCGACTCGCCGCTGGCGGGCGCGACGCCCGAGGCCGCTCTGCACGCGCCGGACGACACCACGATCGAGGTGCACGAGACCCCCGAGGCGGAGTGGTGGGACGGCGACCGCGGGGCGCCCCCGACCCGGCGGTTCCTCGGCGACGGTCCCGGGACGCTGCACCACGACGGGCAGCCCGGCGTGCTCGTCGCCGTCGACCTGGTCCGCCTGGGCCGCCTGGCCGCCGAGCACGACACGCGGATCGACCTCAGCGTCCCGGTGGGCCGCTTCGTCCCGGTCCACACCGCCGTCATGTCCCTGGCGGACGGCGACGCCGAGGCCCTGGGCGACGAGCTGCGCTCGACCCTGGCGTGGGCCAACGAGCCGACGCTGGCCTCGGACCCCCGCCACGCGTTCCGCGTCCTCGTCGACATCGGCCTGAAGGGCCTGGCCCCGGGCGTCAATGACCCGACGACGGCCGTCCAGGCGATCGACCAGATGCACGACCTGCTGCGCCGCCTGGCGTGGCGGCAGCTCGGCGAGCTGCGCGTCCGGGACGCCGAGGGCGCGGTGCGGGTGACGATGCCGGCGCCGACCTGGGGGCACTACCTGCGGCTGGCGTGCGAGGAGCTCGCGGACTTCGGGGCCCGTCACGCCCAGGTCCGGCGCCACCTGCGCGTCATGCTCGACGACCTGTCGCAGTGGGCACCCGAGGAGCGCCGCGAGGCCGCCCTGCTGCAGCGCGAGCGCACCGAGGACGCGATCGGGGCGCTGCGGGCGAGCTGACCGCGGCGGTGGCGCCGTGTCGTCGGCGGTCGCTCCGGACGCGTTCGGTCGCCGACGGGCTGCGCCGTGGTCCGAGGAGCTCACGGGTGTCGGTGTCCCGGAAGCCGCACGTCCGTCCGTAGTTCCGCGGGTCGGGCGGCGGCGGACGAAGCGTCCCGCATATGCTCGGAAGCCATGTCGCACGCCATCGCAGTCCTGCCCGGCGACGGGATCGGCCCGGAGATCACCGCGCCGACCCTCGAGATCCTCAGCGAGCTCGGGGACTTCACGTTCACCGAGCACCCGTTCGGCGGCGCGTCGATCGATGCGCACGGCACGGCGCTCACCGACGAGACGACGGCGGCCTGCAAGGCGTCGGACTCCGTGCTGCTCGCCGCGGTCGGCGGCCCGAAGTGGGACACGACGGACCCGGACGCGCCGCGCCCGGAGCAGGGCCTGCTCGGCCTGCGCAAGGAGCTCGGCCTGTTCTCCAACCTGCGCCCGGTCCGGCCGGTCCCGGCGCTCTACGACGCCTCGGCGCTCAAGCGCGACGTGCTCGACGGCACCGACCTGCTCGTCGTCCGCGAGCTGACCGGCGGCATCTACTTCGGCGAGAAGACCCGCACCGCCACCGACGCGTCGGACCTCTGCCACTACACCGTCGCCGAGGTCGAGCGCATCGCCCGCTCCGCCTTCGAGACCGCCCGCAAGCGCCGCAACCTCGTCCACTCGGTCGACAAGGCCAACGTCATGGAGACGTCGCGTCAGTGGCGCGAGGTCGTCCACCGCATCCACGCCGACGAGTACGGCGACGTCGAGCTGCGCGACCAGCTCGTCGACTCGTGCGCGATGGAGCTCATCGCCCGTCCGACGCAGTTCGACGTGATCGTCACGGAGAACCTCTTCGGCGACATCCTCTCCGACGCCGCCGCGATGCTCTCCGGCTCGCTCGGCATGCTGCCCTCCGCCTCGATCGGCGACCCGTCGCAGCCCGGCATGTTCGAGCCCGTCCACGGCTCCGCGCCCGACATCGCCGGCAAGGGGATCGCCAACCCGCTGGCGATGTTCCTCTCCGCCGCGATGATGCTCCGCTACGACTTCGGCCTCGAGGCCGAGGCCACCGCGCTGGAGACCGCCGTCGACGGTGCACTGGGCGACGGGCTGCGCACCGGCGACCTGGGCGGCTCGGCGACGACCGCCGAGGCGCTGCAGGCCGTTCGCTCGCGCCTGGGGTAGCGGGCCGCGCCCCGGCCCGGACGGCGCGGTCCGTCGGGCCGTCGCATCGCGGACCCGGGATGTCCGCGATGCGACGGCCCCGGGGTCATCGCGGACCAAGGCTGTCCGCATGCCGGGGGAGGCTCGTCCCATGAGCACGACCGAGAACCCCACCGGCCACGACCTGCCGCCGGTCCCCCCGATCCGCGCGCTGGACTTCGTCACCATCCCGACCCAGGACGTCGAGCGCGCCCGCCGGTTCTACGGCGAGACGCTCGGCCTGCGGCGCGACGAGCACGCCGAGTACGAGTTCTGGCTCGGCTCGACCTGCCTGGCGATCTGGGACCCGACCTCGGCCGGCCGGGAGTTCGCGCCGCAGAAGAACGGCCACCTGGCCCTGCAGGTCGACGACGTCGCCGCGACGAAGGCCGCGCTGGAGGCCCGCGGCGTCGAGTTCGCGAGCGAGCCGTTCGACACCGGCGTCTGCCACATGGTCATGTTCACCGACCCCGACGGCAACGATCTGCTCCTGCACCACCGCCACGCGCCGGCGCGCGGCTGACGCGGGCGGCGGCCGGACGCCGGGGCGGGTCCTGGGTCCCCGGTCGCGGTGCCCGGGTCCGGGGACCCGGGCGGGCATGCGCCGACGCGCCCGCCCGCGTCGACGGCTCAGCGCCCGACGCGCCGCGCGGCCGCCTCGATCGTCCGCCGTCGCACGTCCCGGCCGAGGCCGACGACCCAGCGGCGCTCCGCCGCGAGCTGCGCGCGCGGGCCGAGGTACGGGTCGGCGAGGAGCCACGGGTTCGCCGGCGCCGCGCCGCCGTGGCCGTGCAGGCCGTCGGCGAGCAGCAGCTCGACCGCCCGGGCCGCCATCTCGACCTGGCCCGGCGCGGTGGGGTGCACGACGTCCGGCAGCACCATCCGGCGGCCGCCGAAGTCGGAGAGATCCAGGACGAGCGCCCCGTGCGCGGCCGCCACGTCGCGGACCAGCGACGAGGCCTGGGTCGACTTCGGTGCGGAGGACGGCCGGCCGAGGTCGTCGGGCAGGGTCGCGACGACGACGCGGTCGGCGTGCGTCGACGCCAGGCCCACGAGCGCGTCCATCGTCAGGCGGTAGTCGTCCGGCCGCCACGTCTCCTGCCGCACGTCGTTGACGCCGGCGTAGACCAGCGCGACGTCGTAGCGGCCGTGCATCCGCGGGGCCAGCTCCTCGAGGATCTCCTTCGCCGTCGCGCCGTTGCGCGCCAGCTTGTGGAACGGCACGTCGAACGCCTCCGCGACCCAGGCGGCCCACGACTGCATGGAGACGCCGAGCAGCGGCTCGCCCTCCCCGACGGTGATCGAGTCGCCCAGCGCGACGACGCCGCGGCGGCTGGCGGATCCCTCGGGCGGCAGGACGTCGGGCGCCTCGCCGGTGACCGCCGAGAACGGGCTCACCGTCCGGCCCCCACCGTCAGCGCCCTCAGCCGCGCGGCGTGCTCCGCCGTCAGCTGCCCCGACTCCAGGCGGTAGCCCCACGACCCGCCCTGCTCGCCGGGCACGTTCATGCGGTGCTCGCCGCCGAGACCGAGCAGGTCCTGCACCTGCATCATGCAGAGCGACGCCCGGGAGGACTGCGCCAGGGCGATCAGCGACCACCACGGCTCCTCCTCGCGGACGCCGGCGGCGTCGATCGCGGCGTCCGTCTCCGCCCGCCGGGCCTCGGGGATCGAGTCCCACCAGCCGCGCAGCGTGTCGTTGTCGTGCGTGCCGGTGTAGAGGACCTGGTTCTCCCGGTGGTTCTCCGGCCGGTGGGGGCCGTGCGGGTCGTCGGGGTCGAAGGCGAACTGCAGCACGACCATGCCCGGGAGTCCGAGCCCGTCGCGCAGCCGCTCGACCGCGGGGGTGATCACGCCGAGGTCCTCGGCGATCAGCGGCAGCGGCGACGGACCGTCGGCGGCCGTGGCCCCGGCGTCGTCCCCCGGAGCGGCGTCGGTGTCGGGCCGCAGCTCCCGCGCCGCGGCGTCGAAGACCGCCCGGCCCGGTCCGCGCGCCCACCGGCCGTAGGAGGCGTCGGGGGCGTCCTCGGGGACCGCCCAGTACGAGACGAAGCCGCGGAAGTGGTCGATCCGCGCCAGGTCGAAGAGGTCGAAGGTCCGCCGGAACCGCTCCGTCCACCAGCGGTAGCGGCGTCGGGACAGCGCGGGCCAGTCGTAGACGGGGTTGGCCCAGAACTGGCCCTTGTCGGAGTACGCGTCCGGCGGCGCGCCCGAGACGACGCCCTTGCGGAAGAGCTCGGGGTGCGCCCGGTGGTCCGCGCCGTCCGGGGCGACGTAGATCGGCACGTCGCCGATCATGCGGACGCCGCGCTCGGCCGCGTAGGCGCGCAGGGCGGCCCACTCGCGCTCGAAGCGCACCTGGTCGGCGACGGCGCCGTCGCCGGCGTAGGCCTCCCAGTCGGTCACCCAGAAGCCGTGACGTGCCCGGAAGCCGTCCTCCTCGTCACGGGACACCGGGGCGTCGGGATGCTCGAGGAACCCGTTCCACGCCGCGAAGGCCGAGGCGGACTTGTAGGGCGAGCGGTACTCGTCCGGCGGGCCGAGGGGCAGCGTCTGCCACCACGACTGGCCCGCGGCCTGCAGCCAGTCCACGAACGCGTAGGCCTCCGGACCCAGGCGGCCGCCCGGCAGGGAGGTGAGGTGCAGCTGTACGCCACTCGATCGGGGTATGGCCATCCGTTTAACGTTTCCTGTCCCGCGGTGCTGGATAGTGGCTCGGACACGTGCCCGGTGCCACATCCTCGCAATCCCCGCCACCCCGCATCCGCGTCGAACGACCGGATCCGGCCGTCGACGGAGGGCGCTATCCGGTCAAACGCACGGCAGCCGACGTCCTCGACGTCTCCGCCGACGTGTTCCGGGACGGCCACGACACCTTGCGGGCCGTCGCCCGGTTCCGCCCCGAGGGCACAGGGGCCTGGCGGGAGAGCCCCCTGCGCCCGATCGACGCCCACGAGGACGGGGTCCGGTGGGCCGGGACGATCGAGCTCGACGCCACCCTCGGCCTGTGGGAGTGGCAGGTCCTGGCGTGGGTCGACCGCTTCGCGACGTGGCGGCACGAGATCGACCGCAAGCACGCGGCGGGCCAGGAGGACCTGACCGGCGAGCTGTCCGAGGGCGTCCTGATCCTCCGCGACGCCGCGGCGAACGCCGAGGGCGCGGCACGTGCCCGCATCCTCGAGGCCGCCGACGCGCTCGACGGGCCCGGTGCCACGCCGCAGGTCGCCCTGGATCCCGACCTGGCGGCGATCCTCGCCGCGCATCCAGACCGCGCCGAGCAGGCGACGGGCGAGACGCTCGGCATCCAGGTGGACCCCGAGCTGGCGCGGTTCGGCTCGTGGTACGAGCTCTTCCCGCGGTCGTGGGGCGGTCTGAAGGGGGCCGCGGAGCAGGTCCCGCGACTGGCGGAGCTGGGCTTCGACGTCCTCTACTTCCCGCCGATCCACCCGATCGGACTGAAGAACCGCAAGGGGCGCAACAACAGCCTGACGGCCGGCGCCGACGACCCGGGCAGCCCGTACGCGATCGGCTCGGCGGACGGCGACCACACCGCCGTGCACCCCGAGCTCGGCACGATCGAGGACGTCGACCACCTCGTGTCGGTGCTCGACGAGCACGGGATGAAGCTCGCGCTGGACTTCGCCATCCAGTGCTCCGCGGACCACCCGTGGCTGACGGAGCACCCCGAGTGGTTCAACCGTCGCCCGGACGGCACGCTGAAGTACGCGGAGAACCCGCCCAAGAAGTACCAGGACATCTACAACGTCGACTTCGCCTGCGAGGACTGGCGGGGCCTCTGGCAGGCGCTGCTGGACGTCGTGCGGTTCTGGATCGACCACGGGGTCCGGGTCTTCCGCGTCGACAACCCGCACACCAAGCCGCTGCCCTTCTGGGAGTGGATGCTGGCGGAGGTCCGCAGGACCGACCCCGACGTCGTCTTCCTCGCCGAGGCGTTCACCCGTCGCCGCGTGATGCAGGCGCTGGCGAAGGTCGGCTACCAGCAGTCGTACACGTACTTCACGTGGAAGAACGCGTCCTGGGAGCTGCGCGAGTACTTCACCGAGCTCGCCCACTCGGGCGAGCAGGAGTACTTCCGCCCCAACGCCTTCGTCAACACGCCGGACATCCTGCCCGAGTACCTGCAGCACGGGGGAGCGCACGCGTTCCCGGTGCGGGCGATCCTCGCCGCGACGCTGTCGCCGAGCTGGGGCGTCTACTCCGGGTTCGAGAACCTCGAGCACACCGCCGTCAAGGCGCACAGCGAGGAGTACCTCGACTCGGAGAAGTACGAGGCCCACGAGCGCCGGCTCGACGGCGAGCTGCTGCCGCTGATCGGCACGCTCAATCGCGCGCGTCGTGACAACGTGGCCCTGCAGCACCTCGGCGACCTGCGGTTCCTCGACACCCACAACGAGGCGCTGGTCGCCTACGTCAAGCGGCGCGGCGACAACGTCGTGATCACCGTCGTCAACGTCGATCCAGAACACCCCCAGGAGGGCCTCGTGGAGATCCCGCACGACCTCGGACTGCCCGGGTCCTACACCGTCACCGACCTCCTCAGCGTCGAGCGCTTCGACTGGCACCAGGGCGGCAACTACGTCCGACTGGTCCCCGGTGAACGCGCCGGCCACGTGCTGCGGGTGGACACCCGATGAGCGGCGAGCTGCCCACGCCCGGCGGCCCGGACGCCGCGAGCCTGCCCGAGCCCCGCGACCCCCACGGCGCGACGACCGGCGGGTCCGGCGACACCACCACGTTGCCGACCCCCGGCTCGGGCGGCAGCGGTGCCCGCGAGGTGCCGGCGCCCAACCACCCCAACGCGTGGTTCGAGAGCGACCCGCTGTGGTTCAAGACCGCGGTCTTCTACGAGATCCACCTGCGCGGGTTCTTCGACGGCAACAACGACGGCTCCGGCGACATCCGCGGGCTGACCGAGAAGCTCGACTACCTGCAGTGGCTCGGCGTCGACTGCATCTGGCTGCTGCCGATGTACGCCTCGCCGCTGAAGGACGGCGGCTACGACATCGCCGACTTCTACGCCGTGCACGAGGACTACGGCACGATCGACGACATCCGCGCGTTGATCGAGGCGGCCCACGAGCGCGGGATCCGGATCATCGCCGACCTCGTGATGAACCACACCTCGAGCGACCACGAGTGGTTCCAGAAGGCGCGGAGCGCGCCGAAGGGCTCGCCGGAGCGCGACTGGTACGTCTGGAACGACGACGACGAGCTGTACTCCGAGGCCCGGATCATCTTCGTCGACACCGAGCCGTCCAACTGGACCTGGGACCCCGTCGCGGGCCAGTACTACTGGCACCGCTTCTTCGCCCACCAGCCGGACCTCAACTACGACAACCCGGACGTCCAGGAGGCGATGCTGGAGGCCCTGCGCTTCTGGCTGGACCTCGGCCTCGACGGCTTCCGCCTCGACGCCGTGCCGTACCTCTTCGAGCGCCCCGGCACCAACGGCGAGAACCTCCCCGAGACCCACGAGTTCCTCAAGCGGGTCCGCAAGGAGGTCGACGAGGGCTACCAGGACCGCGTGCTGCTGGCCGAGGCCAACCAGTGGCCCGCCGACGTCGTCGAGTACTTCGGCGACGGCGACGAGTGCCACATGGCGTTCCACTTCCCGGTGATGCCGCGCATGTTCATGTCGCTGCGCCGCGAGGACGCGACGCCGATGTACGAGATCCTCGAGCAGACGCCCGACATCCCCGAGAACTGCCAGTGGGGCATCTTCCTCCGCAACCACGACGAGCTGACGCTCGAGATGGTCACGGACGAGGAGCGGGACTACATGTACGGCGAGTACGCCAAGGACCCGCGGATGAAGCTCAACGTCGGCATCCGCCGGCGCCTCGCCCCGCTGCTCGACAACGGGCGCGACGAGATCGAGCTGATGAACGCGATCATGTTCTCGCTCCCCGGCTCCCCGGTCCTCTACTACGGCGACGAGATCGGGATGGGCGACAACGTCTACCTCGGCGACCGCGACGGCGTCCGCACGCCGATGCAGTGGACGGGCGACCGCAACGGCGGCTTCTCGAAGGCCGACTTCGCGCAGCTCTACGCCCCGCCGCTGATGGACCCGGTCTACAGCTACCAGGCGGTCAACGTCGAGGCCCAGCTGCGGACCCCGACGTCGCTGCTGCGCTGGATGAAGCGGTTCATCCAGCTGCGCAAGGAGCACCCGGTCTTCGGCGTCGGCACCTACGAGCCGCTCTCGCCGTCGAACTCGAAGGTCTTCGCGCACGTCCGCCGCTACGAGGACGACGTCGTCCTCTGCGTCCACAACATGGCCCGCAGCGCCCAGGCGGTCGAGCTCGACCTCTCGGCGTTCGAGGGGCGGTGCCCCGAGGAGATGTTCGGCCGCACGCTGTTCCCGCGGATCGGCGAGCTGCCGTACCTGCTCACCCTGGCCCCGCGGGGGTTCTTCTGGTTCCTCCTGCGCAACACCGACGACGGCCCGGTGCTCGAGCCGGTCCCCGCCGAGAAGGAGCCCACCGATGTCGCCTGATCTGACCGGACTGGACGAGACCACCCTGGCCGAGTGGCTCGCGGAGCAGCGCTGGTTCGGGGCCAAGTCCCGCGAGCTCGCGCAGGTCCACGTCCTCGACGTCGTCGTGCTGAGCGACGATCCCGCGCTCGGCCTGGCCGTCGCGGTCGTCGAGGCCCGCTTCCCCGGTGGCACGCACGAGCTCTACCAGCTGCCGCTCGCCGTCCGGCCCGCGGGCGACGGGTGGGACACGGCCGTCGTGCAGCAGCTCGACGGGCACACCGTCTACGACGCGCTGACGGACCCCCGCGCGGCGGCGGTCATCGCCGGCATGCTGCGCGACCGTGCGGTCGCCGGCGACGATCCCCGCATCGAGTTCCACTGGGTCGACGCGGTGCTGCCGCCCGCCGAGCAGCCCGTGGTCCGGCCGATGGGCGCGGAGCAGTCCAACTCGTCCGTCGTGATCGACGACGCCCTCGTCATGAAGGCGTTCCGTCGGCTGGAGCCGGGGGAGAACCCCGAGCTCGAGATGACCCGCTTCCTCTCGGCCCGCGGGTTCCCGCACATCGCGGAGCTCGGCGGCTGGTACGCCTACGGCGGCGAGATCATGGAGGGCACCTTCGGCGTCGTGCAGCGCTTCGTCGAGGGCGGGCGGGACGGCTGGGAGCTCGTCCTGGACGAGCTCGCCACCGACCCCGAGGGCCTCCTGCCGCAGATCGCCGCGCTCGGCGTG
Source organism: Patulibacter sp. (assembly GCF_030655195.1). Classification (GTDB taxonomy): domain Bacteria; phylum Actinomycetota; class Thermoleophilia; order Solirubrobacterales; family Solirubrobacteraceae; genus Patulibacter. Next base: position 31,697 of record NZ_JAURWA010000006.1, read on the forward strand.
GTCGTCGCACGGATGCACAACGTGCTCGCGTCGGACTTCAACGACCCGGCGTTCGCACCGGAGGAGCCGACCGACGAGGCGCTCGCGATCATGACCGCGACGATCGACGAGCAGATCGAGCGGCTGTTCGTGGACCTGCCCGAGGACGACGAGCGGCTCGCCGCCATCGCCGGCCGCGGCGAGGAGGCCCGGGACCGCCTGCGCCTCGTGTCGAACATCGGCGGGGCCGGGCGACTGATCCGGCACCACGGCGACTTCCACCTGGGGCAGACCCTCCGCGTGGCCGACGGCGACGCGGGTCCGTCCTGGATCATCCTCGACTTCGAGGGCGAGCCCGCCCGGGCGCTCCTGGACCGGCGCCGCAAGCGCTCGCCGCTGCGCGACGTCGCGGGGCTGCTGCGCTCGCTCGCCTACGCGGTCTCCGCCTGTCGCCTGCAGCGCGACTTCGAGCCGCCCGCCGACTGGGAGGAGCGCGCCCGCGCGGCGTTCCTCGACGACTACCTCGCCGAGATCGAGCCGTCGCTCATGCCCCCGACGCCGTCGGCGACGCGGACCCTGCTGTCGGTGCTCGAGCTCGAGAAGGCGGTCTACGAGCTGCGCTACGAGCTCGACCACCGCCCGGACTGGGTGCCGATCCCCGCCGCCGCCATCGCCCGCCTGCTCGAGGAGCCGATCGCATGAGCCCCAAGGACCGCACCCCGTCGAAGGGGTCGGCCGGCAAGGCCGCCGGCCCGAAGGCCAAGAAGCTGAAGGCGCCGGCGACCGCCGGAGACGGCTCGGTCGCCGCCACGGCCCCGTCCGGCGCGATCTCGACGCCCCAGGACCCGGCGTCGGAGGCCCAGCTCGCCGCCGTCGCCCCACAGGAGACCCCGGTCGCCGCCGATCCCGAGACGCTGCGCCGGGACATCGACGCACTGGTCGCCCGCGACCTGGCGAACCCCCACGGACTGCTCGGTGCGCACCCCACCGGAGTCGGCGACGGCGACGGCGTGGTCGTCCGCGCCTGGCGCCCCGACGCGTTCGCGGTCACCGTCCACCCGGAGGGCGCCGCGCCCGTCGAGGCGGAGCGCATCCACGACGCCGGCCTGTTCGAGGCCCGGATCCCCGGCGCGGGTCTGCCCCTGCGCTACCACCTGGGCGTCGACTACGGCCAGCACGGCAGCTTCGACGTCCAGGACCCCTACCGTCACGCGCCGACCGTCGGCGAGCTCGACCTGCACCTGATGGGCGAGGGTCGGCACGAGGCGCTGTGGGAGAAGCTCGGCGCCCACGTGACGGAGCTCGACGGCGAGCGCGGCACGTCCTTCGCGGTCTGGGCGCCCAACGCCCGCTCGGTCTCCGTCGTCGGCGAGTTCGACGGATGGGACGGCCGCCTGCACCCGATGCGCTCGCTCGGTGCGTCCGGCGTCTGGGAGCTGTTCGTCCCCGGCGTCGGCGACGGTCAGCCCTACAAGTACGAGATCCGCACGCAGGACGGGACGCTGAAGCTCAACGCGGACCCCTTCGCGTTCGCGACCCAGGTCCCGCCGGAGACGGACTCCGTCGTCCACCAGTCCACCTACACGTGGCGGGACGACGAGTGGACGGCGCGGCGCAACGCCACCGACCACCTCGCCGGGCCGATGTCGGTCTACGAGGTCCACCTGCCGTCGTGGCGCCGCGGTGACGGCGACGAGCTCCTCAGCTACGCCGAGCTCGCCGACCAGCTCGCCGACTACGCGGCGGAGATGGGCTTCACGCACGTCGAGCTCCTGCCCGTCATGGGCCACCCGTTCCCGGGCTCCTGGGGCTACCAGGTGACCTCCTACTTCGCCCCGACGCCGCGCCACGGCTCGCCGGACGACTTCCGGGCGTTCGTCGACCGGATGCACGAGCGGGGCGTCGGCGTCCTCCTCGACTGGGTCCCCGCCCACTTCCCCCGCGACTCGTGGGCGCTGGCGGAGTTCGACGGCACCGCGCTGTACGAGCACGCCGACCCGCGCCGGGGCTCGCACCCCGACTGGGGCACGCTGATCTTCAACTTCGGCCGCAACGAGGTCCGCAACTTCCTGCTGGCCTCCGCGCTCTACTGGGTCAAGGAGTTCCACGTGGACGGGCTGCGCGTCGACGCGGTCGCGTCGATGCTCTATCTCGACTACTCCCGCAAGGAGGGCGAGTGGGTGCCCAACGTCCACGGGGGCCGCGAGGACCTCGAGGCTGTCGAGTTCCTGAAGGAGATGAACGAGGTCGTCTACGCCCGCGAGCCGGGCACCATCACCGCCGCCGAGGAGTCGACCTCGTGGCCGGGCGTCTCGCGCCCGACCTACGTCGGGGGCCTGGGCTTCGGCTTCAAGTGGAACATGGGCTGGATGCACGACACGCTGGAGTACTTCCAGCAGGACCCCGTCAACCGCCGGTACCACCACCACGCGCTGACGTTCTCGCTGCACTACGCGTTCTCCGAGAACTTCGTCCTGCCGCTGAGCCACGACGAGGTCGTGCACGGCAAGGGCTCGCTGATCGAGAAGATGCCCGGCGACCGCTGGCAGCAGCTGGCGAACCTCCGTGCGCTCTACGCCTACATGTGGGCGCACCCGGGCAAGAACCTGCTGTTCATGGGCCAGGAGTTCGCCCAGGAGCGCGAGTGGAGCCACGAGCGCTCGCTCGACTGGCACCTGCTCGACGAGCGCCACGACCCGGCGGCCGTCCCGACCCACTCGGGCGTCCAGTCCGTCGTGCGCGACCTCAACCACGTGATGGCCGAGCATCCCGCGCTGTGGGAGCAGGACGCGAATCCCGAGGGCTTCTGGTGGCTGGAGCCCAACGACGCCGACCACAACGTCGTGGCCTTCTGCCGCGGCGCGAAGGTCGACCCCGACGACGCGACGAGCCTCGACACGCGGGACCTCGTGGTGTGCGTGGCGAACCTGTCGCCCGTCCCGCGCGAGGCCTATCGCGTGGGCCTGCCCAGGCGCGGCGCCTGGCGCGAGGCGGTCAACACGGACGCCGCCGTCTACGGCGGGTCGGGTGCCGGCAACGGCGGCACGGTCGTCCCGGACGACACGCCGTGGCACGGGCAGCCCGTCTCGGCCGAGCTGACGCTGCCGCCCCTGGGCGTGCTGTGGCTCGTGCCGGACGGTGAGGCCTCGTGACCGGCCCCGCGGTGCTGGGCTCCGGCCTGCCGTGGGAGCGGCCCCACGGCGCCACCCCGACGGGCGACGGCCGCACGAGCTTCCGCACCTGGGCCCCGCGTGCCCAGCAGGTCGCCCTCGAGGTCGACGGACGACTGCAGCCGATGACGGACGAGGGCTTCGGCGTCCACGAGGTCACGGTCGACGTCGGCCACGGCGCCGACTACCGCTTCGTCCTCGACGGCGAGGCGCTGCCGGACCCGTCGTCGCGGTGGCAGCCCGAGGGCATCCGCGGCCCCTCGCGGGTCGTCGACCCCGCGGCCTTCGCCTGGACCGACGAGGACTGGCGCGGCGTCGACCGCGAGCACGCCGTCCTGTACGAGCTGCACGTCGGCACGTTCACGGCCCAGGGCACGTTCGACGCCGCGATCGAGCATCTCGCGGGCCTCGCCGAACTGGGCGTCACCGCGATCGAGATCATGCCGGTGGCCGAGTTCCCCGGTGCCCGCGGCTGGGGCTACGACGGGGTCTTTCTGTCGGCGGCGCAGTCCACCTACGGCGGCCCCGAGGGCCTCGCCCGCCTCGTCGACGCCGCCCACGCCGTCGGTCTCGGCGTCGTGCTGGACGTCGTCTACAACCACCTCGGGGCGTCGGGCGTTCAGGCGATCGAGGCCTTCGGGCCGTACCTCACCGACGCGCACGAGACGTTCTGGGGCAAGGCCGTCAACTACGACGCGGAGGACTGCGACCCCGTCCGCGAGTGGGTGCTGCAGAGCGCCGAGGGCTGGATCCGCGACCTGCACCTCGACGGCCTGCGGCTGGACGCGATCCACTCGATCTACGACGGCTCCGCACGGCCGCTGGTGGGCGAGGTCTCGCGTCGCGCGCACGCCGCCGGCGAGGCTGCCGGCCGCGAGGTCCTCGTCGTCGCCGAGAGCGGCCTGAACGACCCGAAGGTGATCCGCCCGCTCGACCAGAACGGCCTGGGCTGCGACGCCGTGTGGGCCGACGACTTCCACCACGCGATCCGCGTGCTGCTGACGGGCGAGAAGGAGGGCTACTACGCGGAGTTCGGCGCGCTGGCCGACCTCGCCAAGGCGTTCCGCCGCCCCGTGCTGCCCGACGGCGGCTACTCCACGCTGCGCCGCAAGCGCTTCGGGGCGCCGCACGACGACCGCCCGGCGCACCAGTTCATCGTCTTCGACATGAACCACGACCAGGTCGGCAACCGGGCCGTCGGGGACCGCCTGCCGCGCGAGATCCGGCCGCTCGCCGCGTTCCTGACGCTGCTCTCGCCGTTCACGCCGATGCTGTTCCAGGGCGAGGAGTACGGCGAGGACGCCCCGTTCCTCTTCTTCACCGACCACATCGACGAGGAGATCGCCACCGCCACCCGCGAGGGCCGGCGCCGCGAGTTCGCCGGCTTCGCCGCGTTCGCGGGGGAGGAGGTCCCCGACCCGCAGGCCGAGGACACGTTCCTGCGCTCCAAGCTGACCCGCGAGGGGGACCCCGTGCTCGGTGCGCTGTACCGCGACCTGCTGCGGGTCCGTCGCGAGATCGCGCCGGGCGACGCGACGCTCGTGGAGCACGACGAGGACGCCGGCCTCCTGCGCGTGGAGCGGGGCGCCCACACGATCGTCGCCAACCTCGGGGACGCGCCGGTGGTCGTCTCCGTGGACGGCGTCGAGGTCGTCCTGGAGACCCCGGGTGCGACCGAGCCCACAGAGGCGGGCGTTTCCCTGGCCCCCCACGCGGGGATACTCCTCCGATGACCGTCACCGTCTGGCCCGGCCGACCCTTCCCGCTCGGGGCCACCTGGAACGGGGATGGCGTCAACTTCTCCCTCTACTCCCTGAACGCCGAGCGCGTCGAGCTGTGCCTCTTCGACGAGGAGGACAACGAGACGCGGATAGCGGTCGAGCAGCGCACCGCCCACCAGTGGCACTGCTTCCTCCCCGAGGCGCGACCGGGCGACCGCTACGGCTACCGCGTGCACGGGCCCTACGACCCCGAGGGCGGGCACCGCTTCAACCCGGCGAAGCTCCTGATCGACCCCTACGCGAAGGCGATCGACGGGGCCGTCGACTGGGACGCGGCCAACACGCTGCCCTACGTCCCCGGCGGGGCGGACACCCCCGACGACGCCGACCTCGAGATCGACGACGACGACTCCGCCGCCGCGATCCCCAAGTCGGTCGTGGTCGACGAGTCCTTCGACTGGGAGGGCGACGTCCGCCTCGAGCGGCCGTGGAACGAGACCGTCATCTACGAGACCCACGTCAAGGGCTTCACCAAGACGCACCCCGACGTCCGCGAGGACCTCCGCGGCACGTACGCCGGTCTGGCCTCCGACGCGGCGCTCGGGTACCTGAAGGACCTGGGCGTGACGGCGGTCGAGCTGCTGCCCGTCCACCACATCGCGGACGAGTCGTTCCTGCACGACATGGGCCTCAGCAACTACTGGGGCTACGCGTCGATCGGCTACCTCGCTCCGCACGCCGGCTACTCGGCGTCGGGCACCCGCGGCGAGCAGGTCGCGGAGTTCAAGGGCATGGTCAAGGCCCTGCACAAGGCCGGGATCGAGGTGATCCTCGACGTCGTCTACAACCACACGGCCGAGGGCAACCACCTCGGGCCGATGCTCTCGATGAAGGGCGTCGACAACAAGACGTACTACCGCCTGGTCCCCGACGACCTGCACCACTACATGGACTACACGGGCACGGGCAACACGCTCGACGCCCGGCAGCCGGCCGTGCTGCGGATGATCATGGACTCGCTGCGGTACTTCGTCATCGAGTGCCACGTCGACGGCTTCCGCTTCGACCTCGCCTCCGCGCTGGCCCGCGAGCTCTACGACGTCGACCGCCTGTCTGCGTTCTTCGACACGATCCACCAGGACCCCGTCCTGTCGCAGGTCAAGCTGATCGCGGAGCCGTGGGACGTCGGTCCCGGCGGCTACCAGGTGGGCAACTTCCCGGTCCTGTGGAGCGAGTGGAACGGCATCTACCGCGACCAGATCCGGGACTTCTGGCGCGGCGCCGCCGGGGCCGCGGACTTCGCCGACCGCTTCTCCGGCTCGGCCGACCTCTACGAGGACGACGGCCGCGACCCGTTCGCGTCGATCAACTTCGTCACGGCGCACGACGGCTTCACGATGCGCGACCTCGTCACGTACAACGACAAGCACAACGAGGCCAACCAGGAGGGCGGGCGCGACGGCACCGACGACAACCGCTCCTGGAACTGCGGCGTCGAGGGCGAGACGGACGACCCCGAGATCAACGCGCTGCGCCGCCGGCAGCAGCGCAACATGCTGACCACCCTGATCCTCTCGCAGGGCACGCCGATGCTGCTGGGCGGCGACGAGATCGGGCGCACGCAGCACGGGTCCAACAACGCGTGGTGCCAGGACAACGAGATCTCCTGGTACTCGTGGACGCAGGAGGAGGACCAGCCCGAGCAGCTGACCTTCACCAAGCGCCTGATCGCGCTGCGCAAGGAGCACCCCGTGTTCCGCCGCCAGGAGTTCCTCCGCGGCCGCGACCCCGAGGGCGACGCCCTGCCCGACGTCTGGTGGTTCCGCCCCGACGGCCACCGCATGACCAAGCGCGAGTGGGACGACGCGGAGTGCCACGTCCTGGGCGTGTTCCTCAACGGGGACGCGATCACCGACCGCACCCGCGAGGGCGAGCCCCTGCAGGACGACTCGTTCGTGCTGCTGATCAACGCCCACCACGAGGACGCGACGTTCACGCTGCCCTCCGCCGCCTACGGCGAGACGTGGACCCAGGACCTGTGCACCGTCGACGCGGAGCTGCAGCCCGGGACGGGGGAGTACGCCGCCCGCAGCGAGTTCCACGTGAGCGCCCGCGCCATCTCGATCCTCCGCCGCGTCGCGTGAGCGTCCCCCGCGCGACCTACCGGATCCAGCTGACGCCGGACCAGGACTTCGCCGCGGTCCGCGAGCTCGTCCCGTACCTGCGGGACCTCGGGATCTCGCACCTCTACCTGTCGCCGTCGCTGACGGCGCGGTCGGGCTCGACGCACGGCTACGACGTCGTCGACCCGACGACGGTGAGCGCGGCCCTGGGCGGCGAGGACGGCCTGCGGGCGCTCGCCGCCGAGGGCCTCGGGGTCGTGCTGGACATCGTCCCCAACCACATGGGCGTGGGCGACGAGAACCGCTGGTGGTCGGACGAGGACGAGCGGGTGCGCGTCTTCGACTACGACCCCGAGGACGGCTGGTACCGCCGCTTCTTCGACATCGACGACCTCGCCGGTGTCCGCGTCGAGGACCCCGAGGTCTTCGCGCTGACCCACGACAAGGTGCTCGAGCTCGTCCGGGACGGCGTCGTCGACGGCCTGCGGATCGACCATCCCGACGGCCTGGCCGATCCCGCCGGCTACCTGCGACGCCTGCGCGAAGCGGGCGTCGCCCACGTGTGGGTCGAGAAGATCCTCAGCGCGAGCCACCCCGTCGAGCAGCTGCCCGACTGGCCCGTCGAGGGCACCGTCGGCTACGAGTTCCTCGGCGACGCCACGGCGCTGTTCGTCGACCCGGCCGGCGAGGGCGTCCTGACGCACCTCTTCGCCGACCTGACGGGGGAGACCCGGGCGTTCCCCGAGGTCGCACTGGAGACCCAGATCGCCCAGGCGACGACGACGTTCGCCCGCGAGGTCGCCCGGCTGCGCACGCTGCTCGACGTCCCGGGCATCGCCGACGCCCTCGCGGCGATCCCGGTCTACCGCACCTACGCCGACCCGGCAGAGGGGCCGACGTCGCTCTCCGAGGCCGACCTGGCGGCGATCGCCGCGACCGACGCGTCGGAGGAGCTGCAGCGGGTGCTGCGGTTGGAGGAGCCCGGCCACGAGTCGTTCGTGACGAAGTTCCAGCAGACCTCCCCGCCGGTCACCGCCAAGGGGGTCGAGGACACCGCCTTCTACCGCTACGTCCGCCTGCTGGCCCTGAACGAGGTGGGTCACGAGCCCGACCGCTTCTCGCTGTCGGTCGGCGACTTCCACGCCCGCAACCTGCATCGCTCGGAGCACCAGCCCCACGGCATGCTCACGACGCAGACCCACGACACGAAGCGCTCCGGCGACGTCCGGGCCCGCATCGGTGCGCTCGCGTCGGTGCCGGAGGAGTGGCGCGACGCCGTGACCCGGTGGCGCGGCATCACCGCGGGGCTGCGGCCCGACGGGGTGCCCGACGGCGGCGAGGAGCTGACGATCTACCAGACGCTCCTGGGCGCCTGGCCGATCACCGCCGAGCGGCTCGAGGGGTTCCTGGAGAAGGCCCTGCGCGAGGCCAAGCAGCACACGACGTGGGCCGAGCCGGACGAGGTCTACGAGGGGAAGGTCCAGGCGTTCGCCACGGCGCTCCTCGAGCACCGGCCGTTCCTCGACGACTTCGTGCCCTTCGCGGCCCGGATGGCGGCCGAGGGTCGGCGCTCCTCGCTCGCCCAGACGCTGCTGAAGCTGACGGTGCCGGGCGTGCCCGACCTCTACCAGGGCGACGAGCTCGAGACGCTGAGCCTCGTGGACCCCGACAACCGCCGTCCCGTCGACTGGGAGCGCCGTCGGACGCTGCTCACCGAGGTCGTCGGTGGCGCCGGTGCGCCGGAGGTCGACGCGGCGGCCGACCCGTTCTCCGCGGGCGGGACGGCGGCGTTCGACCGTCGGAAGCTCGCGCTGGTGCACGCCGCCCTCGGGCTGCGCGCCGAGCTCGAGCCGGTGTTCGCCGACGGGGCCTACCGCCCGCTGGACGCGGGGGAGGGCACCGTCGCCTTCCTGCGCGGCGACGACGTGCTCGTCGTCGTCGGCGTGCGCGACTGGCGGGACGCCACGATCGAGCTGCCCTCGGACGGCGCGGGACGCTGGAGCAGCGTGCTGGACGGCGCCGACGTCGAGGTGCCGACGGACGGCGGCGGCCCGCCGCGGCTCCCGGTGGCCGACGTCGTCGACCGCGACGGTCTCGCGCTCCTGCGGCGGCACCCCGAAGCGCAGTGACGGCGCCCGCGGTCCTCACGCTCTCCTGGGAGTACCCGCCCGTCGTCGAGGGGGGCCTCGCGCGACACGTGGCGGGCCTCTCGGCGGGACTGGTGCGCCGCGGCACGGACGTGCGCGTCCTGACCCGCGGCGCCGACGCCGTGCCGGCCCACGCCGAGGACGACGGGGTGAACGTGCAGCGCGTGCAGCGAGCCTCGCCGCCTTCGGGCCTCGACGCGTTCCTGACGTGGGTCGACGAGCTCGGCGACGATCTCCTGGCGGCGGGCACCGCCGCGGCCGAGGACCGCCGGCCCGACGTCGTCCACGGCCACGACTGGCTCGTCGCCGCGCCCGCCGCCGCCCTTGCCGACGCCCTCGGCGTCCCGTACGTCACGACCGTCCACGCCACCGAGCACGGGCGCCACCGCGGCTGGGTGCACGAGCACCCGCAGTCCCACGTCCACGGCGTCGAGGCGGAGATGATCGACCGCGCCGACGCGGTCCTCGTCTGCTCGTCGTTCATGCGCCGCCACGTGCTCGACGTCTTCGACCCCGAGCCCGACGACGTGGCGGTGGTGCGCAACGGCATCGACCCCGTCGCGCCGGTGGACCCCTCGGACGTCCGGGGCCTGCGCCGGCGGCTCGCCCCGGACGGCGAGCTCCTGGTGCTCTGCGCGGGGCGCCTCGTCTACGAGAAGGGCTTCCAGGTCGCCCTGTCGGCCTTCGACCGCGTGGTCCGCGCGACCGGACCGGCCGCCCCGCCGGCCCGCCTCGTGGTCGCCGGGTCCGGCCCGCACGAGGCCGAGCTGCGCGCCCAGGCCCACGCGCTGGACCTGGGCGACCGGGTCCGGTTCCTCGGGTGGACCGACGACGCCACGCTGCCGGCGCTCTACCGCGCCGCCGACGTCTGCCTGGTCCCGTCGCTCTACGAGCCGTTCGGCCTGGTGGCGCTCGAGGCGATGCGCGGCGGATGCGCCGTGGTCGCGGCGGCGACGGGCGGCCTGCGCGAGGTCGTCCCGGAGGGCACGGGCGTCCGCGTCCCGCCCGACGACGTCCGGGCCCTGGCCGCGGCGCTCCGCCGACTGCTCGACGACGCGGCCCTGCGGTCCCGGCTCGTGCAGATCGGAGCGACCCACGCCGCGCGCTTCTCGTGGGACGACGCGGCGGCCCGGACGCTCGAGGTCTACGCCCGTCTGGGCGTCCGCGTCTGACCCGGGGCGTGGGACGGCCGGAGCGGCGCGGCCGACGTCCGGCTCGGGCCGCACGCCGTCGGCCCCCGCCGGCTGCGAGCTCGGCCGGCGGTGCGGTGCCGGTGGCCGCTCAGCCCGTGTAGAACGGGTTGGGCAGCTTGAACGCCCGCTCGGCGTGGCCGCCGGCGAGGTCGCTCTCCTGGTCCCCGACGTTCGCCACGACCGTGAAGCCCCGGGCCTCGATGGCGGCGCGCTCGCCCGCCTTGTAGGTGGCCGAGCTCCCCGCGGGGTTGGCCTTCAGCGACAGGCCGGCGTACCCGGTGTACCCGGCGGCGGCCAGGTTGCGCACCGTGGTCTCACGCAGTCCCGGCAGCGGGGCGGGACGCGCGGTGATCAGGAAGATCGAGAAGCCGCGTCGCTTGGCCAGCTCGTACGCGTCCGAGACGCCGGGCATGCGCGTCCCGGTGCCGCTGAGGGCGCCGGGGAACTGGCCGGCCGAGCCGGTCTCGGGATCGGAGCCCGGGACGCCGATGTAGTTCGACAGCAGCGTCTCGTCGATGTCGAAGACCACCGCGGGGCGGATGGCGCCGCGGCAGTCCGAGGCCGCGGGACGGGCGACTGCGGGGGTGATCGTGGCCTGGGCGACCCGGGCGGCGCGCGCGGCGACGCGGGCGCGCCTGGCGAGCACGCGGGCCCGTGCACGGGCCTTGCGGCGGACGGTCGCCGACGTCCCGGCCTTCCTCGCGAGTCGCCGGCTCCTCGCCGTGGCCGTGCGGGAGCGGCGGGCGGCCCGGGTAGACGCACGGGCGGTGCTGCGCGCCCGGGCGACCTGGGCGGCGGTCGGCTCGGCGATCGTCGGGGCGGTCGGCTTGCCGGCGGCCCCGACGGGCAGGCCGTAGGCCCGGCAGGCACCGGTCAGCGCGTCGAGCTGGTCGGCGCGCTGCTCGATCCAGGCGGACGCGGGCGCGGCGGCGGCCACGACGTCGCGGGCGTAGTCGCCGCTCTGCAGGTAGGCGGTCTTCGACTGCCCGGGCGCCTGGTCGGCGTGGGCGGCGGCAGGCGCTCCGAACCCGGCGACGGCGAGCAGGACGACGGCGGATGAACGGCCTCGGCGCATCGGGTCATCCTCCCGGATCCGTCGGCTGCGGTGGTGACAGACCCGTCAACTCGCGGACGCACGACGGGCCCGACCGGTGGCCGGGCCCGTCGAGGGCGGGTCGATGGTCGACCCAGGAGGTCCCGCCGCCACGGGCGGGACCGGGAGGAGGTGCTAGGCGGCGGCGGGGCGGCCGTCGGTGACGGTCGCCTGGACCGAGACGCGGCAGTGGCCGAGCGCGTCGGCGTGGATCGCATCCGGCGCGTGGCCGTCGTCGACGAAGACGTCGTCGAGCCGGCCGGTCTGCTGCGCGAGGGTGTCGCGGACGCGGCGGTCGCGGGTGGTGGTGTCGATCGTGCTGGTGCTCATGATCCTCCGTGCGCCGGGAGTTCGACGGCCGGTGCGGGCACCGGATCCGGCATCTGCACCTGACGGTAGGCGCCTCGCGCCGTCGCGGCTACGTCTCGCGCGGGACCGTGCGACGGATGGGGGGGTGTCCTCGCCGTCGTCCCCGACCGGCGTCGCCGGACCGGCCGCGGGCACCGTCGACGGGGACCGCCCCGGTAGAGTCCGCCGTTCCGCCCGCGGCCCGATCGCGGGCGCCGGTCCATCGACGAGGAGCGCGCGGTGCCCCAGGGCGACTACATCTGGAAGAACGGCGAGCTCGTCCCCTGGGCCGACGCGAAGGTCCACGTCCTCACCCACGCGCTGCACTACGGCACGGGCGTCTTCGAGGGCGTCCGGTGCTACGACACCGCCTCGCACGGTCCGGCGGTCTTCCGGCACCGCGACCACGTCGACCGGCTCTTCAAGTCGTCCGAGCTCTTCTACATGCCGGTCCCGTTCTCGCAGGAGGAGATCCGGCAGGCGACGCTCGAGACGATCGCGGCCAACGGGCTGCGCTCGTGCTACATCCGCCCGCTCGTGTTCCGCGGCGAGGGTCCCATGGGCCTCAGCCCGCTGGACTCGCCCGTCGACGTGATCGTGGCGTGCTGGGAGTGGGGCTCCTACCTCGGCGACGAGGGCAAGGCCAAGGGCGTCCGCGCCAAGGTCTCGTCGTGGCGCCGGCTGTCGCCGTCGGGGCTGATCCCGCACGCCAAGGCGTCCGGCCAGTACCTGAACTCGGTGCTCGCCAAGATCGAGATCACGAAGGCCGGCTACGAGGAGGCCATCCTCCTCGACGACCGCGGCATGGTCTGCGAGGGGTCGGGCGAGAACATCTTCGTCGTCCGTGACGGCGTCATCGCGACCCCGCCGCAGTCCGCGTCGATCCTCGACGGCATCAACCGCCGCTCGGTCATGACGATCGCCAAGGACCTCGGCTACGAGCTCGTCGAGCGCGACCTCGGCCGCGCCGAGCTCTACCTGGCCGACGAGATCTTCCTCACCGGGACCGCCGCCGAGCTCACGCCCGTGCGCGAGGTCGACGACCACACCATCGGCGCCGGCGGCATGGGCCCGATCACCGCCGAGCTCCAGCGCGTGTTCGAGGACGCCCTGCACGGCCGCGACGAGCGGTACGCGGACTGGCTGGACCCGGTCGACGCCCGCGAGCAGGCCCGCTGAGCGACATGGGGCTGTTCGCGCACATCGCCGGACGGCGAATTCCCTAGGGGCACCGGCCGCGCAGAGCGGACGGGCGCCCCACGCCACCGTCCGCACCCACCCCGCGACCGGTCCCGGCCGCGGCCCACACGAACTGCACCCGACATGACCCGCACGACCACCACCCGCCCCTTCGAGCTCTACGACGCCACCCTGCGCGACGGCATGCAGGGCGAGGGGATGACGCTGTCGGCCGACGAGAAGCTCCGCGTCGCCCTGAAGCTCGACGACCTCGGCGTCCACCTGATCGAGGCCGGCTTCCCGTCGAGCAACCCGAAGGAGCTCGAGGTCTTCGACCTCCTCTCCCGCGAGACCTGGCGCCACGCGACGATCGCCGCCTTCGGGATGACGCGCCGCCGCGACGTCGCCGCCGACGCCGACCCGGCGCTCCGGACGCTCGTGGACTCGTTCTGCCCCGTCACCACGATCGTCGGCAAGACGTGGGGCCTGCACCTCGAGAAGGTCGTCCGCGTGGACCCGGAGGAGAACCTCCGGCTGATCGCCGACTCCGTCGCGTTCCTGCGGGGCGAGGGCAAGCGCGTGATCTACGACGCGGAGCACTTCTTCGACGCGTGGCGCGACGACGAGGCCTACGCCCTGCGCTGCCTGCGCGCCGCGGTCGAGGCGGGCGCGGACACGCTCTCGCTCTGCGACACCAACGGCTCGTCGCTCCCGCTGCAGGTCCACGCGGCCGTCGCGAAGGTCGTCGCCGAGCTCGGCGAGCACGCCCGCGTCGCGATCCACGCCCACGACGACGCCGGCTGCGGCGTGGCCAACTCGCTGCTGGCCGTCGAGGCCGGGGCGACGCAGGTCCAGGGCACGATGAACGGCATCGGGGAGCGCACCGGCAACGCGAACCTGACGACGATCACCGCCGACCTCGAGCTGAAGATGGGGATCGACTCGCTGCCCGAGGGCGGGCTGGCCCGGCTGACGGAGACCTCGCACTTCGTCGACGAGCTGCTCAACCGCACCCCGCGGGCGACGCAGCCCTACGTCGGGCGCAACGCGTTCGCCCACAAGGGCGGCCTGCACATCGCGGGGATGCGCGCCGACGCGCGGACCTTCGAGCACGTCGATCCGGTCGCGGTCGGCAACGCGCGCGAGATCGTCGTCTCCGAGCTGGCCGGCAAGGGCACCGTCATCGAGAAGGCGGCCGCGGCCGGCGTCGAGGTCGACGGCGACCAGGCCGCGAAGATCATCGAGCGCGTCAAGGAGCTCGAGCACCACGGGTACCAGTTCGAGGCCGCCGACGGGTCGTTCGAGCTCCTGATGCGGCGCGAGACCGGCACCTACGAGCCGCTGTTCGAGCTGGAGAGCTGGCGGGTCATCGTCGAGCAGCGGGCCGGCGGCCGGGTGGAGACCGAGGCGACGATCAAGATCTGGATCGGGGGCGAGCGGTTCGTCCGCACCGCCGAGGGCAACGGCCCGGTCCACGCGCTCGACGCCGCGCTCCGCTCCGCGATCGGGCAGGTGCACCCGCACCTGGCGGACATCGAGCTGGCGGACTTCAAGGTGCGCATCCTCGACTCGACGAAGGGGACCGGCGCCACGACGCGCGTCCTGATCGACGCCACCGACGGCCACGAGACGTGGGGCTCCATCGGCGTCGACGAGAACCTCATCGCCGCGTCGTGGGAGGCGCTGGTGGACTCCCTGGCCCGCAGCGAGCAGTCGGGCCGTCGCGCGACGGCCGCGGCCCCCGCGGGAGGCGTCACGGCGTGAGCCCCGCAGGCGACGCCGTCCCCGTGTCGGCCTCCGACGTGGAGGCCGCCACGGCGGACACCGCCGGCACCCCCTCGGCCCCCGGGGACGCGCGCCCGCCGGTGCCCCTGGCCCGTCCCGTCATCGGCGAGGCCGAGGAGCGGGCGGTCCTCGAGGTCCTGCGCTCCCGGCACCTGTCGCTCGGCCCGCGGGTCCCCGAGTTCGAGCGGCGGTTCGCGCAGCGCGTCGGTGCCGCCCACGGCTGCGCCGTCTCCTCGGGCACCGCGGGCCTGCACCTGGCCCTGCGAGCCGTCGGCGTCGAGGACTGCGCGAAGGAGGACGAGGTCGTCACGTCCCCGTTCTCGTTCATCGCGACGGCCAACGCGGTCCTGTTCGAGGGCGCCACCCCGGTCTTCGTCGACGTCGATCCCGAGACGCTGAACGTCACCCCCGACGCCGTCGCCTCCGCGGTGACCGACCGGACGAGGGCACTGCTCCCCGTCCACATCTTCGGCTACCCCGCCGACGTGCCGGCGATGGAGCGCCTGGGCCTGCCGATCGTCGAGGACGGCGCCCAGGCCCTCGGTGCGGTGCACGCCGACGGCGTCCCGGTCGGCGGGCACGGCCACTCGACGATCTTCGCCTTCTACGCGAACAAGCAGCTGACGACCGGGGAGGGCGGCCTCGTCACGACGGGCGACGCCGCGGTCAAGCAGCGGATCGACTCGGAGCGCAACCAGGGCCGCGCGCCCGACATGCAGTGGCTGGACCACGACCGCCTGGGCTTCAACTACCGCCTGTCGGACCTGCACTGCGCGCTGGGCCTCGCCCAGCTGGACCGCCTTGACGACATGCTCGAGGGCCGCGACCGCGTCGCCGCCTGGTACCGCGAGGCGCTCGCCCCGCTGGTGGCCCGGACGGGTCTCGAGCTGCTCTGCGAGGACCGCGGCGGCAACCGCCGATCGTGGTTCGTCTACGTCGTCCGGGTCCCGCACGGCGTCGACCGCGACCGCACGATCCGCGCGCTGGCGGACCGGGGGATCCAGACCCGCCCGTACCTGCCGGCGATCCACCTCTTCGCGTTCTACCGCGAGCGCTTCGGCTTCCGCGAGGGGCAGTTCCCGGTCGCCGAGGACGCGGCCGCACGTGGCCTGTCGCTGCCGTTCTTCCCGGAGATGACGCAGGCGCAGGTGCAGCGCGTGGTCGAGGACCTCACCGCCGTCCTCGCTCCCTGAGGGCGCCGGTCGGGCGAGCGCGCCCTCGTCCTCCGGGCGACCGTCGACCGGCCGGGGCAGACCGGGGCCGCGGTCCGCGGCTCCATAGACTGCGGCCGGTATGTCGCGATTCTCCCAGCCGCAGGACCCGGTCTTCCGGGAGATGAACACGAGCCTGGGCTACGACCAGCGCATGTGGCCGCAGGACATCCGCGGCTCCCGCGCGCACGCCCGGATGCTCGCCTCCCGCGGCATCATCGGCGAGGACGACCTCACCGCCATCCTCTCGGGCTTCGAGACGATCGAGGCGAAGCTCGCCGACGGCACGTTCCCGTTCGGTGCGGAGGACGAGGACATCCACATGGCGATCGAGCGCCACCTGACGGAGCTCGTCGGCGACCCCGGCGCCCGCCTTCACACGGCACGCTCGCGCAACGACCAGGTCGCCACCGACTTCGCGCTCTGGACCGGCGAGGCCGCCGGTCGGGCGGTCGAGGCGATCGAGGGCCTGATGCGGACCCTGATCGACGTGGCGACCGCGCACGCCGACTGGCCGATGCCGGCCTACACCCATCTCCAGCGCGCGCAGCCGGTCTACCTGGCCCACCACCTGCTCGCCTACGTGTGGATGCTGGAGCGCGACCGCGCCCGCTTCCGCTTCACCCAGGAGCAGGCGCTGCGCCGCATGCCGCTGGGCGCCGGTGCGCTCGCCGGCGTCAACTTCGACACCGACCGCGGGATGACGGCGGCCGAGCTCGGCTTCGGCGCGCCCCACCCCAACTCCATCGACGCGGTCTCCAACCGCGACTTCGCCCTGGACTACCTCGGGGCCGCCGCCACCTGCGCGACGCACCTCTCGCGGCTGGGTCAGGAGATCGTCCAGTGGGCGAGCGAGGAGTTCGGCTTCCTCACGCTCCCCGACGCCTGGTCGTCTGGCAGCTCGCTCATGCCGCAGAAGAAGAACCCCGACTGCGCCGAGCTGCTGCGCGCGAAGGCCCCGCGGATCGTCGGGCACCTCTCGGCGCTGCACGGCGTGATCCACGCGTTGCCGCTGACCTACAACAAGGACCTGCAGGAGGACAAGGAGCACGTCTTCGACGCCGCCGACACCCTCGAGCAGGCCCTCGCCGCCGCCGGCGGCATGATCGGCGGCGCCGCCTTCCGCGCCGATCGGATGGCCGCCGCCGCGGCGGACGAGCTGCTGGCCGCCACGGACCTGGCCGACGAGCTGGTCAAGCGCGGCGTCCCGTTCCGCCAGTGCCACGCGATCGTCGGTGGCCTGGTGCGCGAGGCGGTGGACTCGAAGCGGACGCTGTCGGAGCTCTCCGACGACGAGCTCGCCGCCCAGAGCGAGCACCTCGGTCCGTGGATCCGCGACCTCCTCGAGCCGCTGTCGCTCCTGGAGCGCAAGCAGAGCCAGGGCGGCACGTCCCAGGCGCGGGTCCAGGAGCAGCTCGTGCTGGCGCGCGAGCTCCTCGCCTGAGCGGGACCCGTGCAGGACGACGGCGACCCGGGGGAGGACCGGGCGGCGGCCGCGCCCCTGCCCGTGGCGTTCTACGACCGTCCCGTCGTCGAGGTCGCCCGCGACCTGCTCGGCTGCGTCGTCGTCCACGGCGCGACCGCCGGGCGGATCGTGGAGACCGAGGCGTACCACGAGACCGAGGGCGCCTGCCACGCGTGGCGGCCGCCACCCGCGGGGCCCCGCCGGACGGCACGGACCGCCGCGCTCTTCGGACCGCCGGGCCGGGCGTACGTCTACCGCTCCTACGGCATCCACGCCATGCTCAACGCGGTCTGCGAGCCGGAGGGCACGGCCGCCGCGGTCCTCGTCCGCGCCGTGGAGCCCGTCGCCGGCGTCGCGCTCATGCGCGAGCGCCGGCCGGGGCGGCCGGACCGCGAGCTGGTGGCGGGTCCCGGGCGGCTGACCCTGGCGCTCGACGTCCGCCTGGCCGACGACGGCACCGACCTGACCTCCGGCGACCTGCGCATCGTGGCGGCAGCGCCGGGCGCCCGGCCCGTCGTGGAGGTCGCGGGGCCGCGCATCGGGATCACGCGCGCGACGGAGCTGCCGTGGCGCTTCGCGGACGCGTCCAGCCCCGACGTCTCCCGGCCGTGGCCGCCGGGGATGACGCGCGGCCGCCGGGGCCGCTGACCCGGACTACTCGAGGGGGACGGCGCCGCCGCTGCCCGAGCCGGTCCCGGCGGAGCCGCCCGTGCCGGCCCCGGAACCGCTGCCGGATCCCGTGCCCGACGTGCCGCCGGCCCCGCCGGTCCCGGAGGAGCCGGTGCCGCTGCCCGAGCCCGTGCCGGACGGCGGCGTGGCGGGGGTCGCCGGCGCCGGGTCGGGCGTGCTCCCCCCGCCGGAGCCGGTGCTCGGCTCCGCGGTGGTCGCGCCGCCGGTCCCGGCCGAGCCGGTGTCCCCGTCGTCGCCGGCCCCCGAGTCGCCACCCGAGCCCGAGGGCGCTGCGCTGACGGAGGGCTCCTTGCCCTCCTTGGGCAGGTCCTCGTCGTTCTTCGTCCGCTTGTCGCGGTCCGGGTCGCGGGCGTCGAGGATCGTCTTCGCACGGCCCATGAAGTCGCCCCAGATGGCGGCCGGGAAGGTGCCGCCCTCGACGGGCTCGCCCTGCCACTCCGTCTGCATCGGCTTTCCGGAGTCGGGATAGCCGACCCAGACCACGACGGTCAGGTCGCGGCTGAAGCCGGCGAACCAGGCGTCCACGTTGTTCTCGGTCGTGCCGGTCTTGCCCGCCGCGAAGCCGCCGTACTGCGCACGGTGGCCGGTGCCCTTCGAGACGACCGTCCGCATGATCGACGTTGCCGTGTCGGCGACGTCGGTCGAGATGACGCGCTCGGCGCGGCGCTTGTTGACCCGCGTCTTGCGCCCGGGCTCCTGGATCTCCTTGATGCCGACCGCGCCGCCACCGGGGCCGCCGAGGGTCCCGTTGATGCGCAGGCCGCGCGTCGCGAAGGTCTCGTACGCGTGGGCCAGGTCGAGCACCGTGACGCCTCGGCGCGGGGCGCCGAGGGCGAGCGCCGCGTTCTTCGACACCGGGGTCCGGACGCCCATCCTGGTGATCAGGCGGGCGACCTTCGGGATCCCGACGTCCTGCCCCAGCTGGGCGTAGACCGAGTTGTCGGAGAACGTCAGCGCGCGCGAGATCGTCGAGCGGCCGGAGTAGGCGCTCTCGTCGTTCGTGACGACGAACTTCTCCTTCCGACCGTTCTCGTCCCGCACGTTCAGCGTCTGCTTCTTCGACGAGTAGACCTTCTGCGGCGAGATGCCCTCGCGCAGCGCCTGGGTCAGGACGAACGGCTTGAACGACGATCCCGGCTGGCGCTGGCCCTGCGTGGCCAGGTTGTACGGCTTCGTCGCGTAGTCGCGGCCGCCGACCATCGCCCGGACCTCGCCGGTCTTGTTGTCGATGACCACCATCGACGCCTGCGGTCCGGTGGGGCGCGTCAGGTACGCCTTGATGCTCGCCTCCGCGGCCTTCTGCAGTCCGGCGTCCAGGGTCGTCGTGACCTTCAGGCCGCCCTCGTACGTGCGTTGCGCGCCGACCTTGTCGATCAGCTGGGCGCTCACCCACGAGGCGAAGTAGGGGTTGGTCGCGTCGAGCGTCGGCGGCTGGACCTGGTCGCGCGTGGGCAGCGGCTCGTTCTTCGCCAGCTCGTAGTCTTCCTGCGAGAGCTTGCCCTGCTGCTGCATCTTCAGGAGCACCGTGTTGCGCCGACGCAGCGCGGCCTCGGGCTCGGTCAGCGGATCGAAGCGGCTGGGCGAGGCGATGACGGCGGTGAGCAGCGCGGCCTCGGCCGGGGTCAGCTCGGCGGCGCAGGGGTCGCCCGGCGGCTGGCACCCGTCGTGGGCGGACCCGAAGTACGTGCGGGCCGCCGACTCCACCCCGTACGCACCGTTGCCGAAGTAGATCCGGTTGAGGTACGTCGTGAGGATCTTGGCCTTCGACCACTGCTTGGTCATGTGGTACGCCAGCGCCGCCTCGCGCAGCTTCTGGAAGACCGTGCGCTGGTCCTCGGCCTCGAGCGAGACCTTCACGAGCTGCTGGGTGATCGTCGACGCGCCCTGGGCGGCGCTCTGCGACACCACGTCCTGGACGACGGCGCGGCCGATGCCCTTCAGGTCGACGCCGCTGTTCTTGTAGAAGCGCTCGTCCTCCATCGCGACGACCGCGTCCTTCATCGGCGTGCTGATCTGGTCGGACGCGACGATGTAGCGCGACGAGTCGGCGAGGACGCCGATCGGTCGGCCGTTGCGGTCCATGAGGACGGAGTTCTTCGCGGTCTGGAACTCCTTCGCGGTGTCCAGGTCCGGCAGGTCCGTCGAGACCGCCATCATCATCCCGAACACGGTGGAGACCACGGCGAGGGCCCCGAGAGGGACCAGCAGCAGCAGCAGCCGCACCCACCGGAAGCGCAGGCGGGGCCGCGGGGGCCCGTGGTCGCCCGCGCCCGAGCCGCCGCCTCCGGTCGGCGGGAGGCCGGCACCGCCGTCGTCCCCGCCACCGCCGCCGGCGAGCGCGACGGCCCCGGGGACGGGAGCCGAGGGGATCCTCGCGGCGGGCGGCACCGGCACCGCGGGCGGGCCGGCGGACGGCCCGGGGACGGCGGAGACGCCCGCCCCACCGTCGGTCGAGGGGGCGGCGGGCGCCGCGGCGCGGCGCACCGGATCGACGGGTGCCGCGGCCGTCGCGTCGCCGGCGCCCCACCAGGGCGCGTGCGGGTCGACGACCGGCGGCGCCGCTGTGGCGCCGGGAACGGGGCGGGCGGCGGAGGGCCGCGCACCGGGCTGTCCGGACGGTTCGATCATGGGTGTACGCGGGCGGGTCGGGCGGTACGGCGGCGGGGCCCGACCCTCGGCTCGCGGAACGAGAGTCCGCATATCCTAACATCGGCCGCATGGCAGACCCCCGCACCGACGCCGCGTTCCTGACCCGCAACGCGGCGGCCGCCCAGCCCGCGGGGGCGTTGGCGGAGCGCATGGCCGTCGCCGAGAGGGAGGGACGCCCGCTCCGGGTGAAGCTCGGGATCGATCCGACGGCGCCCGACGTGCACCTGGGCCACGTGGTCGTGCTGCAGAAGCTGCGGGAGTTCCAGGACCTCGGCCACCGGGTCGTCCTGATCATCGGCGACTACACCGCGCGCGTCGGGGACCCGAGCGGCCGGTCCGCCACCCGGCCGGTGTTGACGACGGAGGACATCGACCGCAACGCCCGGACCTACCAGGACCAGGCGCTCCGGGTGCTCCGGGACGAGCCCGAGCTCCTGGAGATCCGACGCAACGGGGAGTGGCTCGACATGGGGATGGACGCGTTCCTCACGCTCGCGCGGATCCCGAAGGTCGCCCAGCTGCTCGAGCGCGACGATTTCGCCAAGCGCTACGCGGGCGGGGTCACGATCAGCCTGCTTGAGTTCGTCTACCCCCTGCTGCAGGGCTACGACTCCGTGGCCATCGAGGCCGACGTCGAGATCGGGGGCACGGACCAGACCTTCAACCTCTACTTCGGGAGGGACGTCCAGCGGGCGGAGGGCCGGCCCGAGCAGTCGGTCATCACCATGCCGCTGCTCGTGGGGACGGACGGCGAGAAGAAGATGTCCAAGTCGCTGGGCAACCACATCGGGATCACGGAGCCGGCGGAGGAGATCTTCGGCCGGACGATGCGGATCCCCGACGAGCTGATCGCCTCGTGGACGGACCTCTTGGGTGTGGACCTGGGTGGGGCGGCGGCCGACGACCCGCGTGCGCGCAAGCGGGCGCTGGCGCGCGCGCTGTGCGACCGGTTCGCGGGGCAGGGGGAGGGGGACCGGGCGCAGGAGGCGTTCGATCGGCTCTTCAAGGACCGGGCCATCCCGGACGACGTCGCCGAGCACGTCGTGGCCGACTCCGGGGAGGTGCACCTGCCGGCGGTCATCGCCTCGGCGTTCGGGGTGTCGCGCTCCGAGGGCCGACGGGCGATCACGCAGGGAGGTGTGCGCATCGACGGCGAGCCCTGGCCGCAGGACGTCCTGGACGCGGAGGCGTCGGAGCTCCACGGGTCCGTCCTGCAGCTGGGGAAGCGGCGGTTCGCGCGTCTCGTGGCGGGACAGACCGCCTGACCGCGGAGGCCGTCGGGACGGCCTGACGAAGGTCGCGACGCACGGTTCTCGAAAAGCTGTATCTTTCTCGAGCCGCTGGAAACACGGCGCGGCGCCGAGCCGGACACCGGAGACGGGAAGTCCCAAGCTCCAGGCGATCGTGCTAGTGTCTCCAGCCCGCACCGGACATCGGTCTGGTGTGCGCCTCCAGAGTTTGAACACCTGGTCCGTAGGGCGTGGCGGTCTTTGAAAACGCAACAGCATGCGCATGTCTCGCGGAAGCGGGGTGTGCGTCCAGGTTCGATGGCCGAAC
>NZ_JAURWA010000025.1 GCF_030655195.1 Patulibacter sp.
GGCCCGTCCGGGTCCGACGCCCGTCGCGGGCCCCCGGCGGGGTCGATCAGCGTGTCGTCCTCGCCGGTGCCGAAGACCCGCGTGGGGTCCTCGTGGCCGGCGGGCCGGGCGGTCGACCGGGCGCCCCGCGCCGGAGGGACGGGCCACGTGGAGGAGGGGCCGGCCGGGGACGACCCGCCCGCCGGTGCGGTGCCGGTGCCGCGAGCCGATGTGCCGTCCAGGCGCCACGCGGGGGCGTCTGCCGCCCCCGGCCCCGCACCCGACGTGCCGCCGTCCGCGGCCCCGTCGCCCTCCTCCGACCCGGTCGCCGACGACCGCTGCGGCA
Organism: Patulibacter sp.; assembly: GCF_030655195.1. Classification (GTDB taxonomy): domain Bacteria; phylum Actinomycetota; class Thermoleophilia; order Solirubrobacterales; family Solirubrobacteraceae; genus Patulibacter. Next base: position 326 of record NZ_JAURWA010000025.1, read on the forward strand.
CGAGGCACGCCGCGGCGGCCAGCAGCCCGAACGGCGCCTGGGCGAGGAAGATCGCCCGCCAGTCGAAGGCCTGCGTCAGGGCGCCGCCGAGCGCCGGGCCGATCGCGGTGCCGAAGATCGCCGCGGCGACCCAGAGCGGGGCGGAGCGACGTCGCGGCACGTCGTCGCGGTCGTCGGTCCCCGGCCGCGCGGCCGCGACGGTCCGGTCCCCCGCACCGCCCCCCGACCCGCGGTCGAGCAGCTCGAACGCGGCGAGCAGCCCGAGGCCCGCGCCCACCGCCTGCACGCCACGCCAGACCAGGAGCCCCGTGAGGGTGTCCGAGACGCCGCACAGCACCGACGCGACGGCGAACAGCAGCATCCCGAGGGCGCCGGTGATCCGGCTGCCGAGCGCCCGGCGCGCGGGGATCGCGACGAGGACGGCGACGGCGAGGACCACCGTGTAGACGCCGATGACCGCGGCGAGGCCCTCGACCGTCGTGTCGAGCTCGGCGAGGATCTCGGGCAGCGCGAGGGTCACCACCGACGCGTCGGCGAGCGCCAGCGCGGCACCGACGGCGATGGGCAGCCGGGCGGCGCGCACCAGGGCGAAGGGGGGCGGACCGGCCATGCCCGCAGTCTGACGGAGGAACGGCGCCGATACGGTGGGCCGATGGACACGCCGAGCGTCACCCCGGCGACCGCCGACGAGTTCGACGCGTGCGTCGACGTCGCCGACGTCGCCTTCCACGGCGACACGACTCCCGAGCGCCGCGCGCGCATGCGGGCGTGGATGGACACCGACCGGCTCCGGGTCGTGCGCGACGACGGACGGATCGTCGCCACGAGCGCTGCGTGGAGCTGGAGCCTGAGCGTCCCGGGCGGATCGCTGCCGGTCTCCGCGGTCACGATCGTGACGGTCCTCCCGACGCACCGCCGCCGCGGGATCCTGCGGGCGATGATGACCCGCCTGGCCGAGGAGGCCCGGGAGCGGGGCGAGCCGCTCGCGGCGCTGTGGGCGTCGGAGGGCGCGATCTACGGCCGCTTCGGCTTCGGGCCGGCGTCCTGGTCCCGCGAGCTGCGGGCGTCCCTGGCCGCGGGGCTGCCGCTGCGGGCGGGGACGGCCGACGCACCGGCGATCCGGCTCGTCCCCCGTGCGGCCGACGCCCACCGCGAGCTCGCGGCGATCCACGAACGGGCTTGCACGCGCCGCGCCGGCCTCGTCGACCGGCGCGAGCCGTGGTGGACCCGCCGGGTGCTCGCCGACGACCCCGCGGAGCGCGGCGGCGCCGGTCCGCTGCGCGCGGCGGTCGCCGGGACCGACGGCTACGCGCTCTACCGGGTCCGCGAGGGTGCCGAGACGAGCCCCGTCGCCGCCTGGACGACGGTCGAGGTCGCCGAGCTGGTCGGTGCCACGGCGGAGGCGGAGCGCGCGCTGCTGGCGTTCGTCGCCTCGATCGACCTGGCCGACGAGCTGGTCCTGGCCTCGCGCCCGGTCGACGACCCGCTGGTCCACGCGCCCGTCGACGCGCGGGCGCTGCTGCCGGGGACCGCCCACGACGCGCTCTGGCTGCGGATCCTCGACCTGCCCGCGGCGGTGGCGGGTCGCTCGTGGGCGGCACCGCTGGACCTGACCCTGGCGATCGAGCACGCCGAGGACGCCGGGGTCGCCGGGACCTGGCGGCTGGCGGGAGGACCCGACGGGGCGACCGCGGAGCGCACGGACGGTCCGCCGGACCTGGTGCTGCACGCGCGGGAGCTCGCGTCGCTGTACCTCGGGGGCGTCACCGCCGCCGCGCTGCGGGACGCGGGCGTCCTGCGCGAGGCGACCGACGGCGCGGTCGACCGGTTCGACGCGGCGCTGCGGGTCGTGCGGGCCCCGTGGACCACCGGGGTGTTCTGAGCCCGTGGGGCGGCGGGCCGGGGGCGTCCCGGGGGCGGAGGACGAGGTACGCGCCCCGGGGTGGCGACGGATGCGTTCCGTCCGGTCGGTCTGGTCGCGGTGCCCCGGCGGAGGGTATGATCCGGCGATCCCGCAGGGCCGTGGGGAGGAAGCCGGTGGAAGTCCGGCGCGGTCGCGCCACTGTGACCGGGGTCGAGAGACCACGGGAGCCAGAGACTCCGAGGCCCTGCATCACCCCGCCGGGACGCGAGATCCCGAGAAGGACATGCACATGAGCACACCAACCGCCAGCCTCCCCGCCACGCAGCCGACCGCCGTCCCGGTTCCGGTCGTCTCGCTCAAGGGCCTGCTGCCGTACTGGATCTTCGCCGGCATCGTCTGCATGCTCGCGATCTACTTCGTCGGCGCCGAGGAGGGCGCGACGTCGATCATCTCCGGCATGGGCGTGCACGAGCTCGTGCACGACGCGCGCCACCTCCTCGGGTTCCCCTGCCACTAGCGCCGGCGGAGACCACACCATGATGCGCACCCTCCTGGTGCGCGGGATGCTCGCCGGCCTCGTGGCCGGCGTCCTCGCGTTCCTCTGGGCCCACTTCGTCGGTGAGTCGCCCGTCCGGGCGGCGATCGCGGTCGAGGAGGCCGCGGCACCGAAGCCCGTCCCCGGAGCTCCCGTCGAGGAGGAGCTCGTCAGCCGCAGCACCCAGGAGACCTGGGGTCTCGGGCTCGGCGTGATCGTCTTCTCCGTCGCCATCGGCGGCTTCCTGTCGCTCGTCTTCGCGATGGTCTACGGCCGGACCAGCGCCCTGCGCGCCCGCGGGACCGTCGCCGCGATCTGCGGACTCGGCTTCCTCGCGATCGTCCTCGTGCCGCTCACGAAGTACCCGGCCAACCCGCCGGCGGTCGGCTCGGCGGACACGATCAACGAGCGCACCGAGTGGTTCTTCGTGCTGATCATCATCGCGCTGGTCGCCGTCGTCGCCGCGGTGCGCCTCGGTCGGCAGCTCGCCGCCCGGTGGGGCGCCGGGAACGCGACGTTCGCGGCCGGCCTGCTGTTCGTCGTCCTGATCGCGGTCGCGCACCTCGCGCTGCCGGCCCAGAACGAGGTCCGCGCCGGGTTCCCGCCGCAGATCCTCTGGGACTTCCGCCTGGCGAACCTGGGCACCCAGCTCATCCTCTGGGCGACGCTGGCGTTCGGCTTCGGCATCGCCGCCGAGCACGCCGTCGAGGGGCGCCCGGCCTGGTGGCGCCGCGACGCCGCCGAGCGCTCGACGGCCCCGACCGCCTAGAGCGCGACGTCCCGGGCGGCCGGTCCTCGCACGCCACGGCGTGCGAGGACCGGCCGCTTCGTCGTCCCGGGCCCGTCCGGCGTCGTCGACCCCGTCACCCGGTACGCACCGCACCGGCCCGCACCGCCCCGGCCGACCGTCCAACCTCCCCCGCCGATCGTTCGCCAACGTCGCTCCCGCGGGGGCCCGCCGGCGCCCTAGAGTCGAGTGCTCCCCCGCGATGCTCGGACGGTGCAGGTCGATGAGATGCAGGCTCCCCATGACGGCGATCGGCGCGCTGGCGCTGATCGTCACCCCGCAGGCCGCGGCCGCGACCTCGAGGCCATCGGTCGACCGCGCGGCGCAGCAGGTCCGCGCCGCCAAGCGCGGTGACGCCTCGGCGCCCAGCATCGCGGTGGCCACGAGGGACCTCGCACTGGCCGTCGGCGGGCTCCGCGGCACCGAGCGCGCCTCGGCGGCCCGCCTGCTCGCCCGTCCGACCGACCCGGGCGGCGACGGGTACGTCGACTACGGCGGCGTGACGCCGGAGCAGGTCTGCAGCGAGCGCTTCTGCGTGCACTACGTGACCGCGGGCGAGGACGCTCCCGACCTCACCGACGAGCAGGACGCGGACGGGGCCCAGGGCACCAACGGCGTCCCGGATTTCATCGACCTGATGCTGCGGGAGTTCGACGTGGTCGGCAGCCGCGAGAACTCGCCGCCGCCGACCGGTCTGGGCTGGCCCGACCCGGTCTCCGACGGCGCGAAGGGCGGCGAGGTCGGCGGCGAGAGCCGCTTCGACGTCTACGTCGCGGACATCGCCGACGACGGCGTCTACGGCTACGCGAACTTCGAGCCGGCGGACGATCCGGACTCCAACTCGCTGCCCGCCTACATGGCGATGGACAACTCGTACTCCGAGGCGGAGTTCGGCTACCCCGACCCGCGGATCCCGCTCGACGTCACCGCGGCGCACGAGTACAACCACGTGCTGCAGGGCGCGATCGACGCCCGCTTCGACGTCTGGTTCGGCGAGGCGACCGCCACCTGGATGGAGGATCAGGTCTTCCCCGCCGGGAACGACTGGCAGCTCTACCTCGCCCGGTGGGGCGCCGATCCGCAGGTGCCGCTCACGAGCTACGACGGGGGCCCCGACGTCGCCACGGACATCCGCGTCTACGGCACCAGCGTCTTCCTGCACTGGCTCTCGGACCAGCAGGGCGGCCCCGCGGTGATCCGCGACGCGTGGCAGCGGCTGCCCGAGCGCACCCCCGCGATGTACTCGCCCGGCGCGCTCGACGACGCCCTGGCGAAGGCCGGCGGCACCTCGGTGTCCGACGCCTTCGGCCGGTTCGCCGCCGCGACCGCCGAGTGGCAGCTCCCGGCCTCGGGCATCCACGACGCGGGGCAGTTCGCCGCCCAGGTCCGCCGCGAGCCGGGGCAGCTGGGCGACGGCTCCACCGTCTCCGCGCCACTGGACCACCTGGCGTTCCGCCTCTACGACGTCGCGCCGCAGGGCGTGGGCGACGCGCGGCTGACGCTGACCGCGCCGGCCGGGACCCCGGCGACGGTCGCGCTCGTCGGGCGTCGCGGACCGGCCTCGACCGGCGAGCTGACGGTCCGCCAGGTGCGGGTCCCCGCGGGCGGGACGCAGACGGTGACCCTGCCGGACCCGGCCTCCTACTCGAGGATCACCGCGGTCGTGGCCAACACCGCCACCGACGTGGACCCGAACTCGCCGTTCGACGCCGACACGGGGATCTTCGACTGGAGCTACGGCGGCGACGGCGGCACGTTCACGGCATCGCTCTCGACCGCCACGGCGGGCGGCTCGACGCCGGCGGGTCCGGGAGCGGGCACGCCGGCCCCCGTCGTCGTGGTCCCCCCGGCGACGACGGTCGTCGCGCCGCCCACGGCCCCGGCCCCGACGACGGTCCCCGTGGTGCCGTCGCCCGCGGCCGCCGGGCCGGTGGCCTCGGTCGTGCGCAGCGCCGTGCGCGCGGCCCGCGACGCCGCGGCGGCAGCCCTGGGCGACCGCCGGTTCGGCGCCCTCCGCCTGCGGTCGCGGACGTTCGCGTTCGACGCGCCGTCCGCCGGGCGGCTCACGGTGACCGTGACCGCCGGCCGCCGGACCCTGGCGCGCGGCACGACGACGACCACCCGCGCGCGCCTGACCCGTGGCCGGGTCGCGCTGACCGCCGCGGGCGTCCGCGCCCTGCGCGCCGACCGTCGCGTGCGGGCGACGGTGAGCGTCCGCTTCGTCCCGCGGAGCGGGGCGACGGTGACGACGAGCCGCCGGGTGACGTTGAGGCGCTGAGCGCCGCGGGCGGCGCCTCCGCCCGGCGGCCGCTCCACGCCCGCCCGCGGGGTCCCCGCGGGCGACGGGCGGCGGTCGACCACCGGCGCCGCCCGTCCGAGGTCCGCGCCCCTACGCCTCCGGCGCGCCGTCGACGAGCATCGTCGTCGTCCCGCGGAGGACCACCACGTCGTCCTGGTTGGTCAGCTCGAACGACCAGCGGACCTTCCCGCCCCGGCGTGGCGGCGTGGCGGGGGTCAGCTCCTGCACCGCCACCGCGTTGTGCAGCGCGTCGCCCGGCCGGACGGGGCGGAGCATCCGCACGTCGTCCATCGCGGTCCCGCCGATCACCTCGAGCGTCGAGAGCCACCCGTCGACCGCCAGGCGCATCCCGATCGCGCCGGTCTGCCAGCCGCTCGCGATGAGCCCGCCGAACGGTCCGGCCGCCGCCTCGTCTGGATCGACGTGCATCCGCTGCGGGTCGTACCGGCGGCCGAACGCCACGATCTCGGCCTCGTCGACGACGTAGGGCCCGAACGAGCCGACGGGGCCGACGGCGAGGTCCTCGAAGGTCAGGCGCGCCATGGGGAGAACGGTATCCGGGCGAGGATCCGGGCCCTTCCGGGGCGCCCGAGTCTCGGCGTCGAGGTCGACCTGGTTCAGGTGGACGGACAGGTCGAGGATGACGCCGGGCCGGCCCGTTCGACGTACATCCGACGGTCCAGGGACGTCGATCACGCGTCATCCCTCGATCCGGGGTCGATGGTGCGGTCGACGCGGATCCGAGCGGACGGCCGAGGTGGGACGCCACGGCCCGCGTCCTGCACCCGGACGCTGCCGAGCGGTAGCCGGAGGAGGCGGATCCCCCGATGCCCCGCACGTTGACGACGCGGCCGGACGGATCGGGGCGGAGGCGGGCCCGGTCCGGTGGGCCGGCGCGCCGGCCCGGGGCAGAGGCGGGCCTGGTCCGGTGGGCCGGCGGCAGGTCGTGCCGCGGACGGTCGGGCACCGTCCTCGAGCAGTGGGCCCGAGCGCCGCGCGGCGCGGACCGCGCCGCCCGTCCGCGTTCCCCTACCGCGGGACGGGGCCCTCGAGCATCTCGAGGCCGGCGGAGGCGACGCGGCCCTCCTCGGCCTCGCGCAGCCGCAGGGCGCGCGAGGGGCGGCGGTGGTCGTCGAGCCCGTGACCGGCGAGGAACCAGGCCGTGGCCGCGGCGCCCAGCGCGAAGAGCGTGGCCACGAGGAACGTCTCGCGGTAGGCGTCCAGCCCGGGCACGGCGTCGGCGCCGCCGCCGTCGAAGGCGCGCAGGAGGGTGATCGCCAGCCCGCTGCCGATCGAGAAGCCGACGTACCGGGTCACCTGGTAGAGGCTCATCGCGCTGCTCGTCTCGGCGGCCGGGACCGCGCTGACGATCAGCCCCGGCATCGCGGAGAACGTGAAGCCCACGCCCACGCCGAACATCCCCATGGCGACGAACGCGGCCCACAGGTGCTGGCCCCCGCTGGCGGCGAAGAACAGCGTCGCGGCCGCGATCGCCACGCACCCGATGGGGATCGTGGCGCGGGCGCCGAGGCGCTCCTGCGCGAGCGGCACGAGCCGGCTGGCCAGGAAGCTCGTCAGGGAGAACGGCAGCAGCACGAGCCCGGCGACGAAGACGGACTCGCCCATCCCCTCCGGCAGCTGGACGACCTGGGTCATCAGCGTGATGCCCAGGTACATCGACAGCCCGATGACCAGCCCGGAGACGTTGGCCGTCAGGACGGCGCGGTGGCGGAACAGGCGCAGGTCGACGAGCGGGTCGTGCGTGCGCAGCTCGTGCCGCCGCCAGACCGCCAGGACGACCACGGCCACGAGCAGCGCGCCGAGGGTGGTCGCCGAGGTCCAGCCCCAGTCCGCACCCTTCTCCAGGCCGATCAGCAGGGCGACCAGCCCGATGCCCGCCAGCACCGCGCCGACGACGTCGATCCGGCCGGGGCGCGGGGCGTCGCGGGTGCTCGGGACGACGAAGATCGCGATCGCGAGGGCCACGGCGCTGGTGATCGCGCCGAACCAGAAGGCGGCGGAGACGTCGAAGGCGTCGGCGATCAGGCCCGTCAGCGGGTAGCCCAGGCCGACGCCGACGGCGGTGATGACCGACAGCGCCGCGATGACGCCGGGCGCGCGGTCGCGGGCCAGCGCGTCGCGGGCGGCGGCCATCGTCAGCGGCATGAGCGCCAGGCCCATGCCCTGCAGCGCCCGCCCGGCGACGAGGACGGGCAGCGAGCCGGCCAGCGCGGCGAGCACGCCGCCGAGGCTGACGGAGACCAGGCAGAGCAGCAGGACCTCGCGACGCCACGGCCCGTCGCCCAGCCGACCGACGACGGGGGAGGCCACCGCTCCGACGAGCATCGTCGCCGTCAGGGACCACTGCGCGCTGCCCAGGCTCGTGCCGAGCTCGTCGGCGATCGTGGGGATGAGCGGCGCGCCGAGGCTGCTGATGATCGACACGACGGTGCCGATGAAGAGCAGTCCGGGCACGAAGGCGCGGTGCCGGAGAGCGGACATGGAGATGATTATAGAGGCTAATCAGTTATTTGTCGTGTCCATGCATCTCGACGTCGGGTCGGCCGCCGCCACCACCCGCTCCGTCCACCCGCGTCCCGTCCCCGCCCGACACCGTGCCGTCATCGCGGTGCCGGGGGCCCGGCGTAGGCTCGGAGTCGTGGCGGCCGCCGGTGTGGTGGCCGTGCGTCCCGGGGCCCCAAGGCGCCTCCGACCGGGGCGCGGCACGGGCCCGGGGGGCGTCGACCGATGGCCCGCCAAACAGGCGGGTTGCCGATAGTCGGACTTCCTCCTATAGTGCTGCCCCGTGCTCCCGCGACCGGGGGCGCTCGTCCTGCGCCCGCTGCGCACACCCGGGAAAGGTCCCCGACATGAGCTCCACCGCCACCGTCATCCCCCACTTCGTGGGCGGATCCCGTCTCGACGGCACCTCCGACCGCTACGCCGACGTCTACGACCCGTCGACGGGCCAGGTCCAGGCGCAGGTCGCGCTGGCGTCGAAGGCCGAGGTCGACGCCGCGATCCAGAACGCGGCCGAGGCGCAGCCCGCGTGGGCCGCGACGAACCCGCAGAAGCGCGCCCGGGTGCTGAACAAGTTCATCAACCTGATCAACGAGAACGGGCAGGAGCTCGCCGAACTGCTCTCCTCCGAGCACGGCAAGACGGTCCCCGACGCCAAGGGCGACATCCAGCGCGGCGTCGAGGTGGCCGAGTTCGCCACCGGCATCGCGCACCTGCTCAAGGGCGAGTACACCGACGCCGCGGGCACCGGCATCGACGTCTACTCGATGCGTCAGCCGCTCGGCGTCGTCGCCGGCATCACGCCCTTCAACTTCCCGGCGATGATCCCGCTGTGGAAGCTCGCCCCGGCCATCGCGGCCGGCAACGCGTTCATCCTCAAGCCGTCCGAGCGCGATCCGTCGGTGCCGCTGCGCCTGGCCGAGCTGGCGCTGGAGGCCGGCCTGCCGGCGGGCATCCTCAACGTGGTCAACGGCGACAAGGAGGCCGTCGACGCGATCCTCGACTCCGAGATCATCAAGGCCGTCGGCTTCGTCGGCTCGACGCCGATCGCGCAGTACATCTACTCCCGCGCGGCCGAGACCGGCAAGCGCGCGCAGTGCTTCGGCGGCGCGAAGAACCACGCGATCATCATGCCCGACGCCGATCTCGACGAGGTCGTCGACGCCCTCGTGGGCGCCGCGTACGGCTCCGCCGGCGAGCGCTGCTTGGCGATCTCGGTCGCGGTCCCGGTCGGCATGGAGACCGCCGACCGCCTGATCGCCGCGCTCAAGCCGAAGGTCGAGGCGCTGAAGATCGGCGCGCCGACCGACCCCGACGTCGACTACGGCCCGCTCGTCACGCAGGCCGCCAAGGACCGCGTCCTCGAGTACATCCAGATCGGCGTCGACGAGGGCGCCGAGCTCGTCGTCGACGGGCGCGAGGGCAGGATCGACGGGGACGAGAACGGCTTCTACGTCGCCGGGTCGCTGTTCGACCACGTCAAGCCCGAGCACCGCATCTACACCGAGGAGATCTTCGGCCCGGCGCTGATGGTCATCCGCGCGGACGACTTCGAGTCGGCGCTCGCGCTCCCGTCCGAGCACGACTACGGCAACGGTGCCGCGATCTTCACCCGCGACGGCCACACCGCCCGCGAGTTCGCGCGTCGCATCGACACCGGCATGATCGGCATCAACGTGCCGATCCCGGTGCCGATCGCGTACCACACGTTCGGCGGCTGGAAGAAGTCCGGCTTCGGCGACCTCAACCAGCACGGTCCGGACTCGATCCGCTTCTACACGAAGACGAAGACCGTCACGCAGCGCTGGCCCAAGCCGGCCACCGAGGGCACCGAGAGCGCCGGCGGCTCGCACTTCGTCATCCCGACGATGAACTAGCCCCGCCCGTCCGGACCCGCAGAGAACGACGAGAGACTCCATGGCCACGGTCAGCGGCACCGCCCCCTTCCACCTCGACGAGGACCAGCGCGAGATCGCCGCGATGGCCCGGCAGTTCGCCGACGACCGCATCGCTCCCGGTGCGATCGAGTGGGACGAGGAGAAGCGGCTGCCCGTGGACGTCCTCCGCGAGGCCGCGGAGCTCGGCCTCGGCGCGATCTACTGCGCCGAGGAGTTCGGCGGGTCGGGGATGACCCGGCTGGACGCCGCCCTGATCTTCGAGGCGCTCGGCACCGGGTGTCCGACGATCGCCGCGTACACGTCGATCCACAACATGGCGACGTGGATGGTCGACACGTTCGGGGACGACGAGCAGCGCGCGCGGTGGGTCCCGGGCCTCGCGTCGATGGAGACCCTCGGCGCCTACTGCCTGACGGAGGCCGGCGCGGGCTCCGACGCCGCGGCGCTCGCGACGACCGCCAAGCTCGACGGGGACCACTACGTCCTCAACGGCGCCAAGCAGTTCATCTCCGGTGCCGGCACCGCGGGGATCTACGTGATCATGGCCCGCACCGGTGGCGCCGGGCCGAAGGGCATCACCGCCTTCGTGGTCGAGGACGGCACGCCCGGCCTGTCGTTCGGCAAGCAGGAGCACAAGATGGGCTGGCGGGCCCAGCCGACCGCGTCGGTCAACCTCGACGACTGCCGGATCCCCGTCGGCAACCGCCTGGGCGAGGAGGGCGGCGGCTTCCGCATCGCCATGGCCGGCCTCGACGGCGGTCGCCTGAACATCGCCGCGTGCTCGATGGGCGGTGCGCAGTCGGCCCTGGAGAAGACCGTCCGCTACGTCGGCGAGCGCGAGCAGTTCGCGCAGCCGATCGGACGGTTCCAGAGCGTGCAGTTCACGGTCGCCGACATGGCCACCGAGCTCGAGATGGCCCGCACGTTCCTCTGGCGCGCCGCGTCCGCGCTGGACGCCGGCGACGCCGACAAGACCCGCCTGTGCGCGATGGCCAAGCGCACCGTCACCGACATCACGATCCAGGTCGCCGACCAGGCGCTGCAGCTGCACGGCGGCTACGGCTACCTCAGCGAGTACGGCCTGGAGAAGATCGTCCGCGACCTCCGCGCCCACCAGATCATCGAGGGCACGAACGAGGTCATGCGGGTCATCGTGGCCCGCGACCTGATGGGGCGCGTCTGATGGTCGGCCCGGCTGCTAGGACTGCGGGATGAGCCTGCGGACCCCGCCCGCCACCCAGCCGAACGCCGAGGACACCGACGTCCTGGTCCGCAAGGACAACGCGCTGGGCCGGATCACCCTGAACCGGCCGAAGGCGATCAATGCGCTGAGCCTCGAGATGGTCCGCCAGATCCAGGTCGGTCTCGACGCCTTCGAGGACGATCCGTCGATCGAGATCGTCCTGCTCGACGGCGCCGGCGACCGCGGCTTCTGCGCCGGCGGGGACATCGTCGCGCTGTCGGACTCGGCCAAGCAGGGCACGGACGACGCCCGGATCTTCTGGACCGAGGAGTACGTCCTCAACTCGCGGATCGCGAACTTCGCCAAGCCGGTCGTCGCGATCATGGACGGCGTGGTCATGGGCGGGGGCATCGGCCTCGCCGGCCACGCCAGCCACCGCCTCGCGACGGAGCGCCTGGTCTCGGCGATGCCCGAGGTCGGCATCGGCTTCTCGCCCGACGTCGGCGGCACCTGGCTGCTGTCGCGCCAGGACGGCGAGCTCGGCACGCACCTGGCGCTGACGGGCGCCCGGATCGGCGCACGCGACGCCATCGCCGCCGGCCTGGCGGACCGCATCATCGCGTCGGCCGCGGTCCCGATGCTCGTCGAGGAGCTCGCCACGGGCGACCTCGAGGGTTCGATCGACACGGCCGAGGAGGTCGAGGTCGAGATCCCCGACGGCAACCTCGTCGAGTCCCGCCGGTGGATCAACGAGTGCTACGCCCACGACACCGCCGAGGAGATCGTCGCCGCCCTGCGGGCCCGCAACGACAAGGCCGCCAAGGTCTCGGCGCTGGGCATCCTCTCGAAGTCCCCGACCTCCGTGAAGGTCGCCCTGCGTGGCCTGCGCGAGGCACGCGGGATGGCGTCGCTCGAGGACGCGCTGCGGCAGGAGCTGCGGATCTCGTGCGGCTTCCTCACGCACCCCGACTTCGTCGAGGGCGTCCGCGCGCAGGTCATCGACAAGGACCGCAAGCCGCAGTGGGCCCCGGCGACGCTCGGCGAGGTGGACGACGCGACCGTCGACCGCTTCTTCGCGGCGCTGGGCGAGCACGACCTGGACCTCGACGCAGACGGAGCGCGCAACGGATGAGCACGGACAAGACCCCCGCCGACACGACGATCGGGTTCGTCGGCCTCGGGCACATGGGCGGGCCGATGGCGATCAACCTGGCCAAGGCCGGCTACGTCGTCCACGGGTTCGACGTCGTCCCCGAGGCCGTCGAGCAGGCGCGGGCCGAGGGGGTCGTCCCCGTCGGGTCGGTCGCCGAGGCGGCCACCGGTGCGGACGTCGTGATCACCTCGCTGCCCAACGGGGGGCTCGTCGCGAAGGTCTACGAGGGCGACGAGGGCGTCCTGGCCAACGCCCCGAAGGGCGCCCTGCTGATCGACACCTCGACGATCGACGTGGACGAGGCGCGCGGCTTCTCCGCCGCGGCCGAGACCGCGGGCCTGCGCCACCTCGACGCCCCGGTCTCCGGCGGCGTCGTCGGCGCCACGAAGGGCACGCTGGCGTTCATGGTCGGCGGGCGCGAGGACGTCGTCGCCGCGGCCGCGCCGTACTTCGACGTGCTCGGCGCGAAGGCCGTGCACTGCGGCGACTCCGGGGCCGGTCAGGCCGTGAAGCTCTGCAACAACATGCTGCTGGCGATCCACCAGATCGGCGTCGGCGAGGCGTTCGCGCTGGCCGAGAAGCTCGGCGTGCAGGACCAGGTCTTCTACGACGTCGCCTCCGCCGCCACGGGCACCTGCTGGGCGCTGAACGTCAACTGCCCCGTGCCCGGTCCGGTGCCGGCGAGCCCCGCCAACCGCGACTACGCGGGCGGCTTCGCGGTCGGGCTGATGAACAAGGACCTCGGTCTGGCGCTCGCCGCGGTCGAGAAGAACGGCGTGCATGCCGAGCTGGGCAAGGCCGCCGGCCAGATCTACCGGTCGCTGAACGAGACGGAGGCGGCGGGCAAGGACTTCTCCGTCGTCTACGAGGAGATCGCCTCGAAGTCGGGCGTCGTCCGGGGCGGGGGCGCGTCGTGAGCGCCGCCGACGGGGCGTCGGCCGGGGGCGAGTCCGCGGGCGGGGGCGCCGCCACGGGTGGCGGCGACGACCGGTTCGAGACGATCCTGCTCGAGCGCCACGACCGCGTCGCGCTCGTCACGCTGAACCGGCCGAAGGCGCTCAACGCGCTGTCGCTGCAGGTGATGGAGGAGCTCACCGGTCTGCTGGCCGAGCTCGACACGGACCCGGCCGTCGGCGCGATCGTCCTCACGGGCTCGGCGAAGGCGTTCGCCGCCGGCGCCGACATCAAGGAGATGGCGTCGCAGTCCTACATGGACATGTACGCCGCGGACTGGTTCGCCGGGTGGGACGCGATCGGCCGCGTCCGCACCCCGATCGTCACCGCCGTGGCCGGCTACGCCCTGGGCGGCGGCTGCGAGCTGGCGATGATGGGCGACGTGCTGCTGGCCGCCGACACCGCGGTCTTCGGCCAGCCCGAGATCAAGCTCGGCGTGATGCCGGGCATGGGCGGCTCGCAGCGCCTGGCGCGCGCCGTCGGCAAGCCGAAGGCGATGGAGATGTGCCTGACCGGGCGCAACATGAAGGCCGAGGAGGCCGAGCGCGCGGGTCTCGTCGCCCGCATCGTCCCGGCCGACGACCTGATCGCCGACGCGCTGAAGACGGCGGCGACGATCGCCGGCATGTCGAAGCCGATCGCGCAGATGACCAAGGAGGCGGTGAACCGCACGCAGGAGGTCTCCCTCAGCGAGGGCGTCCTCTTCGAGCGCCGGGTCTTCCACGCGATGTTCGCGACGGAGGACCAGAAGGAGGGCATGGCCGCCTTCGTCGCCAAGCGCGAAGCGGAGTTCCGGCACCGGTAAGGGCGGGGCGGGGCCGAGGGGCGGGCCCGGTGGGACGCGGCCTCGGTGCCGTGTCCCGATCCGTGATGCAGGAGCGCGCGATCCGGGTGACGCGGCGCGGCCCGACGCGGCGCGGCCCGACGCGGCGCG
>NZ_JAURWA010000027.1 GCF_030655195.1 Patulibacter sp.
ATCCCCCGGGCCGGCGCCGCCGGGGCCGTCGCCGGCGTCGGGCCCCCGGCCCGGGACGTCGGTCGGTGCGGGCGGGGTCGCGACGGCGAAGCGCCGCTGCCCGCCGAGGGGCGTGTCGCGGGCCGGGCGCGGACGTCCGCGGCGGCCGAGGGTGGTCTCGAACATGTCGGCCACGATCGAGGAGCCCCGTGGGGGCCCGGTGGGCGTTCCCTGGGAGGGGACTGGGAGCTGCGACCACCGCGAGCGCGGGGTCCGTCCCGCGCGGCGGCCCGGCTTGGACCGGTGGCGCGCATCGCCGGTCCGGTTCGCGCCGCCCGGCGGAGGGCGCGGGCGGGCGACCGCAGCATCATGGAGGACGTCCGTCGAGGGGCCGGCGTCCCGCTCGACCCGACGCCGCGCTCCGCCGACCTCTCCCCTGATGCGCCTCCCGTCCCACCGATCACGACGCCCGGCGATCGGACCCCCGACCGGGGCTCCGCGTGCGCCCGCCCTGCGAGGCGTCGCCCGTCGCCCTGCGCTGCTCCCCGTCGCCCGGCGTGCGGTGCTGCTCCCCGTCGCCGCGCTGCTCCTGGTCGCCGGTCCGGGCACCGCCTCCGCGGACCGCGCCGCGCCGCGCATCGTCGGGGGAACGGCCACGGCGATCACCGCCACGCCGTTCCAGGTCGCCCTCTACGACCCGACGACCGTCACCGCCCCCGACTCGATCTACGCGAAGCAGTTCTGCGGCGGCACCGTCGTCGCCCCGACGACGGTCGTCACCGCGGCGCACTGCGTCACCGAGGACGACGCCGGCGCGACGGTCACCCCGGCGAGCCGCCTGCGGGTGCTGGCCGGCAGCGCCCGGCTGCCCGACGACCGGACCGTCGCCGCGCCGGCGGTCGACGTCGCCGTGACGACGGTCGACCGGTCCCCGGACTACGACGCCGGCAGCTACGACGGCGACGTCGCCGTGCTGACCCTCTCGCGGGCCCTCTACGCCGGCGCGGGGACGGCCGCCGTCGCCCCGCTGCGGCCGATCGACGCGACGGAGGCCTCCGCGGCGACCGCCGCCGGCGCGGCCGTCGGCATCAGCGGCTGGGGCAGCACCGTCGCGCAGCCCACGCAGGGCGCCGGGCCGGCCCCGAGCTACCCGCACGACCTGCTCTCGGCGGTCACGCACGTCGTCGCCCCGGCGGTCTGCGCGAGCCAGTACCGCACCGGCGAGATCACCTCCCGCATGCTGTGCGCGGGCGAGCCCCGCGGCGGCGTCGACACCTGCCAGGGCGACAGCGGCGGGCCGCTCGCGGCGACCGCCGGCGGGGTCCCGGTCCTCGCGGGCATCGTCAGCTTCGGTGCCGGGTGCGCCCAGGCCGGCTCGTCCGGCGTCTACACCCGTGTCGCCGACCCCTCGATCTCGGCGTTCATCCGCGACCGGACGGGGGCGACGTCCGACGGGACGGCCACGACGCCCGCCGACCCGTCCCCCACGCCGAGCCCCGCCGCGTCGACACCGGTGGCCGCCCCGTCCGAAGCCGCATCGGCCACCGCTCCGACGGCTCCCGCGGCGACGGCCGACGGACCCGCGGCGACCGGCGCGGCGTCGCCGTCCGGGACGCCGTCGTCCGCGGGTGGCGCCGCCGCCCCCGCCGCGGACCGGGCGTCCCCGACCGCGCGGCTCAGCGGGCGCACCTGCACCCGCCGGCGCTGCTCCGTCCGCGTGCTCGTGACCGACCCGCCGCCCACGTCGGGCGTGAAGGGCGTGACGGGCACCCTGCGCTGGACCGCTCGCGTGGCCTGCCGGAAGGCCGGCCGCCGTACGACCTGCGCACGCAGCCGCACCGCCACCGTGCGGGGCACCCTGCTCGGCGGCTCGACGTGGACCGTCCTGACCCCGCGGCTGGGCGCCGGCGCGTACCGCCTGTCCGTCGTGGCCCGGGACCGCGCGGGCCACCGCTCGGCGGGAACGGTCCGCACGACGCTGCGACGCAGGACGGGCTGACGCTGGTCCGTCAGTACGTGACGCGGAACCCGCCGAGCAGCGTCACGACGTTGCCGTCGGGATCGGCCAGGGGCAGCAACTGCACGCCCTTGTTCGCCGACTGGATCTCGCCGACGTCGAGTCCGGCGGCGACGAGCTCCTCACGGGCGGCCTGCAGGTCGGCGACGGCGAGGTTCAGGAGTCCCGACCCCGCCCGGTCGGCGTCCCGGTGGACCTGCACCCACCCGGCGTCGACGGCCCGCCACTCGACCAGGCTCGGCATCGGGCGGTTGTCCGCGGGGCGGCCGAAGAGGGTCTCGAAGAAGCGGTCGGCACGGTCGATGTCCGAGACGGGGACGACGGCGAGGACGTGATCGATCTGCACGGGGGACCTCCTGGGGGGGGACGGTGGGACGCGGGCGGCCCGTGCCGCCGCGCCCCTCGTTGCAGCATGGACGTCGCGGGACGCCCCAACTCATCGCCGCGGCACTCCGGGCTCCGGGCGCCGCGTGCATCGGGACGGGATGCGCCCCTGCGATCCTCGACCGATGAGGCTGAGGACGCTCCTGGGAACCGGCGCCGCGACGGCCGCCACCGCCGCGGTGGGCGGCGCGGCGAGCAGCGGCGCGAAGGACGCCTGGTTCCGGGCGCTCGACAAGCCCCCGTTCCAGCCGCCGCCGATCGCGTTCCCGATCGTCTGGACGCTGCTCTACGTCGACATCGCAGCGGCGTCGGCGACCGCGATCGACGGCCTGCACGAGGACGGTGACGTTCGCGACCGGGCGTTCCGCGCCGCGCTCGCCGCCAACCTCGTCCTCAACGCGTCGTGGACCTGGACGTTCTTCCGCGGGCACCACCTGCCCGCCGCCACGACCGTCGCGGGCCTCCTGGCCGTCAGCAGCGCCGACCTGGCCCGCCGGGCGTCGGCCGCCTCGCGGCCCGCCGGCCTCGCGCTCGCGCCCTACGCCGCGTGGTGCACGTTCGCGACCGTCCTGTCGGGCGCGATCTGGCGCCGCAACCGCTGACGGACGGGACGGCTCAGGCCTTCCGTCGCCCGGGAGGCGCCGGTACGCTCGGCGCGTGCGCCGCGTGCTCGTCCCCCTGATCGCCGTCCCCCTCGGCCTGCTCGCCGGCCCCGCCGCCGTGCAGGCCGCGCCGACGCCCACCGTGGTCTGCCAGCCGGGCTCGGCGTTCCGGACGGCCGTCAAGCCGCGGACGTGCGTCTACGTTCCCCGGGCCGCGGACCCGGACGTCGCGGCGAACCGCCTGACGACGCGGTCGGTGCGCTGGCGGGACTGGGGTCGGCGGGTCGCCGAGGGCTCCGGCCTGGTCGCGGCCGGCACGGGCTCGCGCGAACGGGCGACGCTCCGCCTCTACGGCCTGATCTCCTGCGGCGACGGACGCTCCTACACCCGGGGCCGCGTCGTCTACCGCGACGCCGCGGTCCAGCGCCGGCTCGACCCGAAGCCGTTCAAGATCCAGGCCTGCGCGGGCTGAGCACCTCAGGATGGAGGACGCGGGTCCGCACCCCGACGAAGGACCCGCCGACCTGCAGGGCGGCCCGCCCGAGTCCGCGGACCAGTACGACGCCTACGACCCGGCCATGCTCCGTGAGACCTGGGATCCCGCGGCCGCTCCCGGGGTCGAGGACCCGCTGGCGGGCCTCTACACCGACCCGGAGGCCGCGGCCGAGCGGCGAGCCCGGTCGCGGAGCCGGTTCGAGCCCGAGGTCCCGCGGGCCGAGCCGCCGGGACGACGGCCGACCCGCGACGGCGTCGTGCTGTCGGTCCCGCGGTGGCTCCTGCTCCTCGTCTACGTCCCGGCCATCGCCGCGATCGTCTACGGGTTCGTGGCGGCCGGGGTGCTCGACGACGCCTCGTCGAGCGAGGGGATCGGCGGCCTGATCGCCGCCGCGATCCTGCCGGTGGCCCTCTCCGTCCTCGTCCTGCAGGTCGTGCGCCACCGGGTCGTGATCGACGGCCGCTGGCTGCACGTCCGCATCTCCCTGGGCTGGCGGACGCCGGTCGACCTCCAGCGCCTGCAGGGGGCCGAGATCGTCCGGATCAAGCACTCCCACGGCGTCGAGTTCCGCGACCGGGACGGGCGGAGGGTCTGGATCGACCCGCTGCACGGGGACCTGGAGCCCCTCTACCGCGACCTGGCCGTGCGCTGGGACGGCGACGAGCTGTTCCTCGGGGGCGAGCTGGCGCGACGGATCGCGCGGTACCGGACATGACCCCCGAGGACGTCGCCGCGACGATCCGCTCGTTCTTCGAGGCCGTCGGCGGTGCGAGCCTCGAGCTCTCCGACGGCTGGTTCGGCCGCCCCCACGACAACCACCACGTGCTCGACGGGGTCGAGGTCGCCGGCGACGACGTGGTCGTGCGGATCGACGGGCTGCAGGTCCTGACGCTGCACGGCCCGGACCTGGCCTCGGCCGACGGGCGGGTCCTCACCCTGGCCGGCTTCCACCACGCCACGTGGGACCGGGCCGAGTACGGCAGCGATCCGCCGCGGCGTCACGTGCGGCGGGTGCCGCCGGGCCGCATCCGCTTCGTGGCCTGAGCGGCCGGTCCTCCCCTGCGGCGGCTCCGGGGCCGCCCGTCGGCCGGTCGCGGCGCCGGCCCCGGACGGTCGGCGAGCCCTCAGGCGGTCGTGGGCCGCGGCCGACGCCGGACGCCCGGGACCGGCCGGCAGACCTCGGGGACCGCGGTCGTCGGACGCTTGGGGTCGAACGGGGACGGTGCGCCGTGGCGGCCGCCGGCCCACGGGTCGCGCCAGTTGCCGAGGACGAGGAGCGCCAGCTCGGTGACGTCGTGGCCGTCGAGGGCCCGGGCGACGTCGGAGAGGGCGCGCCGCAGATCGCCGGGGTGCCCCGACTCGCGGACGGCGGCGCGGACCAGGTCGCCGAGGAGGGGCAGGCGCCGCTCGAGCTCGCGCCCCATGCGGTCCGCGCGGCCCGGCTTGGCCTTCGGCAGGGCGAGGTCCTCGCGCCCGCAGGACCTGCGCCGTTCGGCGTCGATGCGCTCGAAGCCCACGGCCTCCCGGAACGCCTCCTCGGCGTGGTCGTAGTCGGCCAGGGCGGCCTTGAGGTCGGAGACGACGCGGGAGCTGGTTCGCACGGCACATCGAGGTACGTGACGGAGGCGTCACTCGGACTCGGATCCGGACGAAGAAGACGCGGGATCGGCGCCTCGGCGGACCGGACCCGGGGGCTCGGGGCCCCGCCGGCCCGCTGGAACGGCCCCTCCACCGGCGACCGACGGACCCGGGTGGCGCGACGCCCCCGGGCCGTGCCCTCAGCCCGCGGCGCGGATCGCGCTCGCCAGGCCCTGCAGGTCGTAGAGACCGTCGATGCCGGTCACCGACGTCCCGACCTGCTGGACCAGCGCCATGATCTTCGTCGCCCCGACGCGGCCGCCGCTCGCACCGCCGCCGCCCATGCCGCCCGAGCTCGTCGTGAGCACCCAGCGGATGTTCCCGCGCTCCACCTGCTGCGCCAGCCACTCGGCGGTGACGGCGCTCTCGCTGCCCGAGAAGCCACCGATGCCGGCGACCTGCACCGTCGAGCCGCCCGACCCGGCCAGGATCGACGCCGCGGCAGTGCTCTGGCTCGAGACGGCGATGGTGCCGCCACCGTGCGCGGCGGCGTACGTCACGGCCGCGGTGAGCTCGGTGGAGTTGCCGCCGAACATCCCGCCGCCGCCCAGGCGGCCGCGGCCGCCACCGGTCCGACCGGTCGGCGCCGAGCCGCTCGTGGCGGTGCCGGAGGTGCCCGCCGCTCCCGGGGCCGCGCCGCCGGGCGCAGCCGTGCCGGCGCCCGGCATCGCCGGCGGGGTGCCCCCGGCGGCGCCCGGGCCGCCCTGGCCACGCATCCCGGGGCCGCCGCGCATGCCGCCGGGACCGCCCATCCCCATGCCGCTCGAGGCGGGGCCGCCGGCCGGGAAGGTGCTCGACGTCGCGTGGTCGAGGGTCTGGACCGCCCAGGCACCCGGGGCCGTCAGGAGGAGCGCGACGATCGCCGCGAGGACGGTGCCGCGCACCCGGGCGCCGCCGCGGCCGACGGCCAGGGCGAGGGACGCCAGGACGCCGCCGACGACCAGGACCGGCGCGAACCACTCCATGTCCGTCGCGCTGCCGTGCAGGACGACGAGCTCGGTGGCGACGCCGGCGAGGATCAGCGCCGGGCCGAAGGCGCGCAGGACGACCCGGTCCACCCGGGACGCGGGAGCACCGGCCGTGGCCGCGTCCCCCGTCCCCCGGCGGAGCGCGCCGCGGCCCTGCGTGGCGACCGTCCCGAACCCGGCGCCCACCAGCGCCGCGACGAACGGGGCCAGCAGCGACACGTAGTACGGGTGGAAGATCCCCGACGCGCGGCTGAACGCGACGGCGGTGACGAGGAACGCGCCGCCCATCGCCAGCAGGAACCCGGTGCGCGCGTCGGAGCGCCGCAGGCGGGTCAGCAGCAGGAGGCCCAGGCCGGCGACCAGCGCGGTGCCCAGGAGCCAGCCGGCCTGCCCGCCGAGCGCGGCGTTCAGCAGTCGGAACGGCCCGGCGTCGCCGCCGAAGACGCCGCCCATGCCGCCACCACCGCCACCGCCGGGGCCGCCGCCCATGCCGCCGGCGTTCCCCGTCGCGGCCGTCGCCCCACCACCGGGCCCGCCGTCCTGCCCGAAGAGCCGGCCCAGGCCGTTGTAGCCGAGGATCAGCGACCAGATCGAGTTGTCGTTCGTGCCCGAGATCCAGGGGCGCGAGCCGGCCGGCGTCAACCACATGAGCACCGGCCAGGCGAGGCCGACCACCGTGGCGACCGCCGAGAAGATCCCCAGCTCGCGGACGGCCTTCGGGCGACCGTTCGGGGCGATCCACAGCCAGGCGGCGACGATGCCCGGGACGATCGTCAGCGCGGCGGCCATCTTCGTCTCGAAGCCCAGGCCGATCATCAGGCCGGCGAGCGCCATCCAGCGCACGCGGCCGTCCTCGAGACCGCGGACGAGGAACCACAGAGCGGCGACGGAGCAGAGGATC
Source organism: Patulibacter sp. (assembly GCF_030655195.1). Classification (GTDB taxonomy): domain Bacteria; phylum Actinomycetota; class Thermoleophilia; order Solirubrobacterales; family Solirubrobacteraceae; genus Patulibacter. The sequence goes on from NZ_JAURWA010000027.1 coordinate 6,986, forward strand.
AGCAGCGCGTCGGGGTTGTTGTGGCGCGAGATCGCGACGGCGATCGGGGTGAGCACGAGCGCGAGGCCCGCGACGCCGCCGGCGACGCGACCGAAGACGCGGCGCGCGACGTCGTAGGTCAGGCCGACCGTCGCGACGCCCATCAGCGCCTGCGGGACGAGGTAGGACCAGGACGAGAAGCCGAAGACGCGGACCGAGAGCGCCTGCACCCACAGGGCCAGCGGCGGCTTGTCGACCGTCTGCACGCCGGCGGCGTCGAACGAGCCGTAGAGGAACGCGTGCCAGCTCGACGCCATCGACTTCACGGCGGCCGAGTAGTAGTCGTTGGCCTGGCCGTTGATGCCGAGGTTCCAGAGGTTCAGGACCGCGGCGAGGACGAGGAGGGCGAGCAGCTCGGGCCGGCGCCGCAGCAGGAGCCCGACGCGGGTGAGGCGCCCGCGGTCCTCGGCCGGCGCGGCGTCGGTCGCCGGGGCGTCGTGGTCGGTGGCGCGGCGAGGCCGCGTGAGCGGAGGGGTCTGGGTGGCCATGAGGTGGGGTCCGTTGGTGCGACGTGGAAGGGGCGGGCGGCTCAGCGGCCGGTGCGCTCGGCGAGCGACGCGCGGGTGGCGGGCACGCCGACGACCGGGGTCGCCGCGTCCTGCGGGGCGGGCCGCCCGAAGACCCAGAACCGCAGCGCGACGTAACGCGAGACGGTGGCCAGGACGGACGCGGCGACGAGGACGACCAGCTCGATCGCGTGGCCCGGATCCGGATCGATCGCGTTCAGGGCGGCGAGCGCGCCGCTGGTCAGGAGGACGGTCAGCACGAACACCGCGGCGCCCTGCGCGTGGTGGCGGACGAGGTGCTCGCGGCCGGTGACGCGGAAGGACCAGCGGCGGTTGGCCTGGGTGTTGGCCACGGCGGTGAGCGCGAGGCCCAGGACGTTGGACGGACCGGGCCCGACCCCCATCCCCCGCATCAGCAGGAAGAGCAGCGCGTAGGCGAGCGTGGAGACGACCCCGATCGCGAGGAAGCGCCCGACCATGGATCCCGCCCACCCGGTGGCGAGCAGGCGCGCGACGCCCTTGAGGTCGTCGGTGGCGGTGCGCACGATGTCGACCGAGGAGTCCGGGTCGTCGGTCCAGTCGACCGGGACCTCGTGGATCCGCAGGCCGTCGCGCTGGGCGAGGACGAGCAGCTCGGTGTCGAAGAACCACGCCTGGTCCTGCACCTGCGGCAGCAGCCGCTCGGCGGCGTCGCGACGGATCGCCTTGAACCCGCACTGCGCGTCGGAGAACCGCGCCTGCAGCGACATGCGGAGGATCCGGTTGTAGGTCCGCGAGATGAGCTCGCGCCTGGGGCCGCGGACGACGTTGGACGACCGCGCCAGCCGGGTGCCGATCGCCAGGTCGCTGTGGCCGGAGATCAGCGGCGCGACCAGCGGCAGCAGCGCGTTGAGGTCGGTGGAGAGGTCGACGTCCATGTAGCAGAGGACGTCGGCGTCGCTCGAGCTCCACGCGGCCCGCAGCGCCCGGCCGCGGCCCTTCTCCGCCAGGTCGAGCAGCTCGACGCCGGGCAGGTCGTCCGCCAGCGCCCGGGCGACCGCGGCGGTCGCGTCCGTCGAGGCGTTGTTGGCGACGACCACGCGCCAGGCGAACGGGAACGCCGCGGCGAGGTGCTCGTGCAGTCGGCGGATCGAGCCGGGCAGCGCGGCCGCCTCGTTGTAGACGGGCACGACGATCTCGACCACCGGCGCCGGGGCCGTGACGAGACCGTCGCGGCGGACGGCGGGGAGGGTCGAGGAGCTCATGCGGCCAGACTGCGGCCGCCCCGAGTGAGCGGGCTGGGGCGACCCTGAGGGGAGCCTGGGACACCCGAAGAGGCGACGAAGGACGGGCGGGTCGATCGGCCCCATATCCTCGCCCCATGGCCGAGCGCACCTTCGTGTCCGAGCACGTCGTGAAGGCGTCGCCCTGGGACGTCTGGGAGGTCCTCGTCGACCCGGTGCAGCAGGCGCAGTGGCGGGCGAGGTTCGAGGAGCACGCCCCGACGATCGAGGAGTCGCCCTACACGCGGATCGTCTTCGCGGATGGGCTGCTGCTCGAGCTCGAGCCCGAGGGGACGGACACGCTGCTGCGCGCCACCCGCGTGGACCGCAAGGACGGCCTCGGGGCGGTCGGGCTGGTGTTCCGGAACCGCAAGGCCACCCAGCAGTCGATGCACGACCAGCTCGTGCGCATCGCCTCGACGGTGGAGTACCGCGGGATCTGACGGTCGGGCCGGCGGGTCGGGGCGCCGGTCGACGCCCCGCCGCCCGGCCCCCGTGGGCCTCAGCCCTGCGGCGTCCCCACCGCGAGGCTGCCGCCGCTCACGATGAGCGGCGTGGGGCCGCCGGCGCCGCAGCCGACCGCCGGGGCGAGCGCGACCGGCACCGGCGCGAAGCTGAAGTGACCCAGGCCGCCGTCCGGGTCGCCGTCGACCGTGATCAGGACGCCGCCGAACAGCGCGGCGACCGGCTCGGGCGTCGAGTTCTGCAGCGGGTAGTAGATCGTCGCCTGGTCGCCCTTGGCGTCGAAGCAGGTGATCGGGCCCTGGAAGTCGAACGGCACGAGCCCGCCGACGCCGATGATCGACGCGAGCGAGCCGGTCGCCCGGAACTGCCCGCTGACGACGCCCTGGGCCGTGCGCCTGGCCTTGACCGTGAACCCGATCGGGCCGGACTCCAGCGTGCCCTCGAGCGTCAGCGACCCGTCCGTGGTGCGCACGGCGTGGACGCCGCGGACCGCCGGGGTCGCCGCGGGCGGGTTGGAGCCCGCCGGACCCGCGGGCGCGGTGCCCTGGCCGACGACCCGGACGTAGGCGCTCCGCCCGTTCAGGCGCACGCGGTAGTCGCCCGGCGTGGCCGTGCTCAGGCCGCGGCTCGTGACGATGCGCCGCCGGACCGTCCCGCCGAACCGCCCGTCGCGACAGGTGTCGATCCGCACCGACACGGCCCTCCGCGACCCGCGGCTCGCCCCCGTGCGGACGAGGCGCAGCCGGACCGCCTCCCCGCGGGCGACGGTGACCGCCGTGCGCTGCGCGCCGCAGACCGTGGCCGTCGCGGTCGGCCCGCCGCTGGCGCGGACGGTCGTCCCGGCCTGCGCAGGTGGTGCGACGGCGGCGAGGGCGCCGATCGCGAGGAGGGTGCCGGCGGCGAGCGGACGGGGGGAAGTGCTCATGCGAGTTCTACGTCCGTGGCCCGCTTCCGGATGCCCGTCACACAAGAGCGCGTACGCGCGATACCGTACGCACCCGTATGGAAATCAGCGCCGAGGAGCAGTCGCCGTGACCGACGTCCGGATCACCTACGTGGGCGGCCCGACCGTCCTGATCGAGGTCGGGGGCTGGCGGATCCTCACCGACCCCACGTTCGACCCGCCCGGCAAGCGCTACAACTTCGGCTGGGGGGCGGCGTCGAAGAAGCTGCAGGGCCCGGCGGTCGCCTTCGACGACCTGGGGCCGATCGACGCGGTGCTGATCTCGCACGACCACCACGGCGACAACCTCGACCCGACGGGCCGCGAGCTCCTGCCGCGGATGGGGCAGGTCGTCACGACCGCGCCCGGCGCGCGGCGCCTCGGCGGCGACGCGCTCGGGCTGGAGCCGTGGCAGACGACGACCCTGGCGTCCGAGGGCAAGTCGGACATCGAGATCACGGCCACCCCGTGCCGGCACGGGCCTCCCGGCTCCAAGCCGATCGTCGGCGACGTCGTCGGGTTCGCGCTGAAGTGGGAGGGCCAGGAGCACGGCGTGCTCTGGATCACCGGCGACACCGTGCTCTACCCGGGCCTGCGGGACGCGGCCCGGCGTCTGGACGTGGGCACCGTCGTCGTGCACCTGGGCGGCGTGACCTTCCCGTGGATCTCCGGCCCGCTGCGGTACACGATGAACGCGGAGGAGGCCGTCGAGCTCTGCGGCGCCCTGGACCCGACCACGATCGTGCCGCTGCACTACGAGGGGTGGAAGCACTTCCGCCAGGGTCGGTCCACGGCGCAGGCCGTCCTCGGCGCGTCGCCGCTGGCCGGCCGCGTGCGCTGGCTCGAGGCGGGGACCCCGGCCGACCTGTCGGTGTGAGCGGCGCCCCGGGCACCTCCGGCACCCGAGCGCGCGGTCGCACGAGGCCCGCTCGCCCGCGGCGGTCGGCATGAGCCCGGCCGGTCGGCCCGCGCGGACGACGCCCGAGGCGTGGGCGACCGCCGCCCTGGACGAGATCGAGGAGGCCGGGGTCCGCGGGATGTCGGTGCAGTCCGTCGCCCGGCGCCTCGGGGTCAGCAAGGGCGGGCTCTACCACCACTTCGCGGACCGGCGGGCGCTGCTGCGGGCCGCGATGCACCGCTGGGAGCGCCGGCAGGTCACCGAGCTGAACGCGCGCTTCGACGCCGTCGAGGATCCGCGCCGTCGGCTGCGCGAGCTGCTCGGGTACTCGTTCGTCGACGTCGCGCCGACGGTGGTCCTCCAGCTGATGGCCGCGGCCGACGACCCCGACGTCGCGGCCGTCCTCGAGCGCTCCGCGGAGGCGCGGCTCGGGCTGCTGACGCGGATCCTCACGCAGCTCGGGCTGCCCGCCGACGCCGCCCGTCACCGGGCGGTGATGGGCTACAGCCACTACCTCGGTCTCGCGCAGCTGCGCACCCAGTCGCCCGGGGTCCTGTCGACCGACGCCCTGGTCCGGGAGCACCTGGACGTCCTCGAGGGAGCGCTGCTGGCCGGGGTCCCGACGCCCTGAGCCGCGCGTTCAGCCGTCGTCCTCGTCCTCGGACCCGGTGTAGGCCTCGACGGTGCGGTTCGCCCGGGCGCGGGCCTGCACGGTGTCGGTCCCGCCGGCGACGTCGGCCGCGCGCCACGCCTCGGCGCTGAGCTCGACGAACCACCGGCCGTCGTCGCCCCCGTCCCACGCATCGGGGTCGTCCGCACCGCCCGGCTCGAGGTGCAGCGCCAGTCCGAGCAGCGACAGGTCCCAGCCGACCCCGGTCGCGCCGGGACCGTGCTCCGCCCACGTCGGGTCGTCCGCGTCGGTCTCGTGCTCCAGCGTCAGACGGGCGCCGTCGTCCGCGGCCGCGACGGTGACGGCGATCCGCCCGACCGCCCCGCCGAACTCCCACGTCGCGGAGAACGCCGACCCCGGCGAGCACGACTCGATCGTGCCGCCCGCGTTGCCCTCGAGCTGGAACCGCCCGCCCGCCCGCAGCGCGCCCGAGACCGGCAGGAACCAGCGCGCCAGCCGACGCGGGGCCGTCAGCGCCACCCAAAGATCCTCCGGCGTGACCGGGAGCTCCTGCTCGAGCGTCAGGACGTGCCGGTCGACCCCGCCGACGGCACGCCGCCCGACCCGCCGCCGCACCGCTTCGATCTGTCCGGTGACCTCGACCATGCGGTGATCCTGCCCGTTCGGCGCGACGGGCGACCGCGGCCCCGGCGTCGTGCCGCACCCGGCCAGGAGCCCGACGGGTGGAGGCCCACCACGGACGACCGGCGTCCCGGCCCCTGGACAGGCGCGCGCCCAGCGTCGACCATGGCCCCGTGGCCCCCGAGTTCGCCACCGCCCTCCCCCGTCCCGCGCTGACCGACCACGTCGGGCGCCTCTGGGGCGTGCGGTCCGTCGGCCCGCCCGAGGAGCGCTCCGAGGCCGCGATCCCCGGCACCGCGCTGATCCTCGCCCTCGAGCACGACTGGTGGGTGGCCCCCGCCGACGGCGCGCCGCTGCGCCGCACGGGGTCGTTCGCGGGCGGTGTCTCGCTCGGCCCCGCGGTCTCGCGCCACGAGGGACGGACGCACACGATGCAGGTCGACCTCTCGCCGCTGGGCACCGCCGCGGTGCTCGGCGTCCCCGGCGCGGCGCTGGCGGGCGCGATCGTCGACCTGCCGGACCTGATCGGCGAGGCGGCCGCCCGCGAGTTGCTCGAGCGCCTCGCCGACGCCGACGGGTGGCCCGACCGGTTCGCGCTGCTGGAGGCGTGGATCGCCCGCCGGGTCGCCGACGCGCCCGCGCCTCGCGCCGACGTCGCGTGGGCCGTCCGCCGCCTCGAGGAGACCGGCGGGCGACTGCCGATCGAGGAGCTGCGCCGCGAGCTGCGCTGTTCCCGGCGCCACCTCTCCAGCCGGTTCCGCGAGGCGGTCGGCGTCGGCCCGAAGGCGTACGCCCGGCTCGTCCGCTTCGACCGGGCGCGGCAGCTGCTCGGCGTCCGCACGAACGACCTGGCGTCGGTGGCCGCCGCGTGCGGGTACAGCGACCAGGCGCACCTGACCCGCGAGGTCCGCGCGTTCGCGGGCGTCACGCCGGCGGCGCTCCGCGCCGGGGCGACGGCCTCGCCGCCCGTCCCTGCGTGACCCGGGCGGCCCGGTCTCGCGGTCGGGGACTCCCCGGTCACGTCCGTTCAAGACGGCGGCCCGGAGCCGCCGTACGGTGGCCCCATGACCCAGGCCATCCCCACCCTCCGCGTCCGCGAGCGCTCGACCCTGCAGCACTGGGTCGACGCGTTCGGGTTCGAGCTGCACGCCGTCTTCCCGGCCGACGGCACGCAGGTCGACCACGCCCAGCTGCGCCTCGGCGACGGCTGGATCATGGCCGGCAGCGACCGCGAGGACGGCCTCGGCCAGCCGCCCGGCTCGGGTGCGTCGTACTGGGTCCTCGACGACGCGGCCGCCGTCGAGGCGATCCACGAGCGGGCGGTCGCGGCGGGCGCGGAGTCGCTCCGTCCGCCGAACGACCCGGAGTACGGCGGACGCGAGTGCTCGCTGCGCGACCGCGAGGGCAACCTCTGGTCGTTCGGGACCTACCGTCCCGAGGACGCCTGAGCCCCGGGGCGGGAGGCGTCGGGGCGGGTCGCGTCGGGGCCGGTCGACCCGGGGCCGGTCGCTCAGCCGCGCAGCACGCGGGCGACCTTCCGGGCGTAGGCCGGGTCCTCCGCGATCCGGCGCAGCAGCTCCTGCTGCGAGAACGACGCCGCCAGCCCGGCCTGCACGTCGGCGGGGAGGTCGCGGAGGAACAGCGCGGCGGCGGTCCCCGGACGGCCCGCGGGCTTGACGTAGTCGGCCTCCGTCACGACCCCGAGGAGCGTCCCGCCCTTGGCGAGGTACCGGTCGTACGCCGCAGCGGTGCCGGGGGCCTGCCGGCGGGGCCAGTCCAGGGCGGTGACGAGGGCGGGGGCACCGCAGCGCCCGATACCGGACAGCAGGCGGGCCCACTCGGCGGGCGTCCCGGCCTCGGACACGGCGGCGAGCCCGTACTGGGCGTCGGCGCCGGGCAGGGTCGCGCGCACGGCGGTCCCGTCCGTCGTCCGTGCGAGGGCGATCGCCCGGCGCGCCCGGTCGGCGGGGGTGCGACGGATCCAGCCCGGATCGGTCCCCCACGCCGCGAACTCGCCGAGCAGCGGCATGGCCGGGTCCTGGTGGAGCAGCCCGTGCCGGCGTGCCCAGCGGTCGACGGCCGGGGCCCCGACGCGGTCCAGCAGCGTGTCGGAGGCCGCGTTGTCCGACAGCGAGAGCATCGCGTCGAGGAGCTGCTGCAGCGTGGGCGCGACGGGGTCCAGGTCCGCCTCGAGGTGGTTGGGGTCCACGCCGGGGACGTAGAACCGCTCGACCTCGGCCCGCGGGACCGTGTCGGTCAGGTCGGCCCCGGAGTCGACGAGCGCACCGGCGATCGCGACCTTCCGCACCGACGCGAGCGGGAACCGACCGCGGGCGTTGACCTGGATCGACGGCGGGCGCCCGTCGGGCACGACGGACAGGCCGACGTGGTCGCGGTTGTCGGCCATCCACCGCAGCAGCCCGTCCGCGGTCGAGACGTCCGGCGGCGTCGGGGGCCCCGCGGCCTGCGCCGTCGCTCCGGCGCCGACGCCCGTCAGCGACAGGACGAGGCCGGTGACGAGCGCGAGGAGCCGGCGGGGCGGACGGGAGGTCCGGGACGGAGCGGAGGCGCGGGACGGACGGCCGGGGCGGGACGGACGGGAGGTCCGGGAGGGACGGGACAGGACGGGGGACATGGGAAAAACGTAGCAAGTACGTATTTCCGTATCAACGACGTTCTAGACTCCCGGTGTGTCCGATGCACCCCCCGACGTCTCCGCCGCCCTGGCGGAGCTGCGCACCCGGCTCGAGACCCTCGAGGCCGCCACCGGGACCGCGGACGGCGCCGGTCCGTCCGCGACGTCCGGCGGCGGAGGAGCCGTCGGGCCCGAGGACGACGCACCCCGTCGGCCCGGCCCGGCGGAGGCGCCCCGGCAGCGGACCCCCGGCTCCGACCCCGGGACGTTCTGGCTCCTCGACGGCCTGGCCCGCAACACCGGCCCGGCCTTCGCCCGCGACGGCGTCGCGGGGAGCGTGGCCTACGGCGGACGGGTCGCCGCCCCGGGGGCCGGCGAGGTGATCTGGCAGATGGAGCACCCCGTGCCGGCGGTCGTCGACGCCGACCTCGACGTTGCCGCCGCCACGCTCGCCGCGCTCGGCCACCCGTTCCGGCTGCGGCTGCTGCACCGGATGCTGCTCGGGGCGAGCACCCTCGCCGAGCTGCAGGAGCCGTCGGGCAACGGGACGACGGGACAGGTCCACCACCACCTGCGCGAGCTGCGCTCCGCGGGACTCGTCGTCTCCCGCGGCCGAAACCACTACGCGATCCCCGCCGAGCGGGTCGTCCCGGTGCTCGTGATCGTCGCCGCGGCGCTCGGACGGGACCTGGGGACGACCGACCCGACGGAGGACGAGGGATGAGCACCGAGGACGACGTCCGCGAGCTCGCGCTCGCCCTGCCCGCCACGACCGAGAAGCCGTCCTACGGGACCCCGGGCTTCCGCGTGCGCGACAAGCTGTTCGCGCGCATCTGGGACGGCGAGCCCGACGTCCTCGTCGTCTGGACCGGCGGACTGGACGAGAAGGAGGGCCTCCTCGCGGCCGAGCCGGACAGCCTCTTCACGACCGCGCACTACGACGGCCACCCGCACGTCCTCGTCCGACTGCCGAAGGTCGACCGCGACGAGCTGGCCGACCTGCTCGAGGACGCCTGGCGCGCCCGTGCGCCCCGGCGGCTGGTGGAGGAGCGCGACGGGGGCTGACGGCGGAGGCCCCGATCCGCTCGACCCCGATCACCGGCGGACCCCGGCCGACACGGGGCGCGGAGGCGGCCTACGTCGCCGAGGTGGAGTCCGTCGACGAGGACGTCGAGCCGCTCTGGGCCGGCGGCGTCCCGCCGTCCGTGCCCGACGGCGGCGTCCCCTGGGCACCGGAGGGCGGGGTGCCGCCGGGACCACCCGCGCCGCCGCCCGGACCGCCGGAGGGCAGCAGGTCGGCCAGGGCCGCCTGCACCTTCGCCGACGTCAAGCCGAGCTCCTTCGCCACCGCGGCGTACATCGCGGTGCGCGGGTCGGTGCCGCCCGCCGACGGCGCGGCGCCGTCGGCCGACGAGGACTGCGACGGCCGGGCCGGGCGCGCGGCCTCGAGCGCGGCCTGGAGCTTCGTGCTCGTCGTGCCGAGCGCCTTCGCGGCCGTCGCCAGCGCCGTGCTGTCGATCGCCCCGGGGCCGCTGGAGCGTCCGCCGGCGGTGCCCCGTGCGGACGAGCCCGTGCCCTGCGGCGTCGTGGCGGTGCCCTGCGCGGTGGCGGTGCCGCCCTGGGTCGCGGCGGCCTGGGTGGTGGTGTCGCTCGAGCTCCCGCAGCCGACGGCGCCGAGGGCGGCCGCGGCGGTGACGAGGAGGGAGGCGATCTTCGTGGTGCGAGTCATGCGAACGACGATGCCGCCGGCGCCTGGGAGGACCCTGGGGTGGGTCTGGGCGCTCCCGCAGACCGGGCGAAAGCGGCGGATCGGTCGCGCTGTGCGCCGCGTCCAGGGGAAGCGGCGCGGCGGCGCGCGTCGGTCGCGTTCCAAGGACGCGATCCACCAGAGCGCGGATCGGGAACGCGGCATCCCGCCGATCGCCCACGCGGCCGTGTTCCAGGAACGCGATCACCAGAGCGGGGATCGGGCACGCGGCATCCCGCCGTCCGCCCGCGCGGTCGCGTTCCAAGAACGCGATCCACCGGGGTGCGGATCGGGAACGTGGCGACGCCCCGCCGCCGCGGGACCGCGCTCGTCGGGCCGGCCGCGCCGGGCGACCCCGGCCGCACGGGCCGGG
>NZ_JAURWA010000031.1 GCF_030655195.1 Patulibacter sp.
GGCCCGGTGTCGCTCATCGGACGGGCCCGGCCGTGGGGGCCTCTGCGGCCCGGCCGGCGTCGGGGGACGCCGCGACGTCGGCCGGCCGCGCGGCGGTCGGGGTCCCGGTCGGCGCGGCGGTGTCGAGGAGGCCGGCGGCCCGCTCCAGCTCCTGCATCAGGATCGGCACGGCCAGATCATCGCCGGTCTCCGCCAGGACGCGTCGCGCGGCGGGTCGGCCGCCCAGCTCGCGGAGCGCCCGCTCGCCGTGCTCGAGCCGGAAGTCGTCGACCGCGGTTCGCCTCCGGGCGTCCCGGCGGGCCCGGGCGACGTCGATGCCGGCCCGGTGCGCGTCCAGCGCCGAGATCAGCTCGTCGAAGCCGGTCGCCGGGGCCAGCGAGCTGACCGCGACGACCTTCGTGGTGCGGTCGCCGACCGAGCGCAGCGCCGCCCGGACGTCCGCCCGGGCGCGCTGGGCGATGCGGCCCAGGTCGGACTTCGTGATGACCAGGACGTGGGGGATCTCCATGATCCCGCTCTTCAGGAACTGCAGGACGTCGCCGGAGCCCGGCTGGACGATGACGGCGACGGTGTCGGCGACGTCCGCGACGTCCGTCTCGGACTGGCCGACCCCGACGGTCTCGACGATCACGACGTCGAACGCGGCCGAGAGCGCCTGCGCGGCGGCGCGGGTCGCCCAGGCCAGGCCGCCGAGCCGGTCGGCGGCGGCGGTCGAGCGGATGAAGACCGCCGGGTCGTGCGGGTCGACCATGATGCGGGCGCGGTCGCCGAGGAGCGAGCCGCCGGTGCGGCGGCTGGACGGGTCGACGGCCAGGACGGCGACGCTCCGGTCCTGGGCGCGGAGGCTGCGGACGAGCTCGGAGAGCAGCGTCGACTTGCCGGCCCCGGGCGGCCCGGTGACGCCGACGACGTGGCCCGCGGGCTCTTGGCCGAGCGCTGCGGGGGAGAGCAGCCGCAGCAGCTCCGCGGTCTGCTCGCGGGCGGCGGGGGTGCGGGTCTCCACGAGGTTGAGCACCGCCGGGGCGACCGCGAGGTCCCCGTCGCGCAGTCGCTGCGCCAGCGTCGCTCCCAGGTCGGACTGCATCGGCCCATCGTAGGGCGGCCCCCGGTCCCGTCGTCCGACGGCCGGGTCCGGGTGCCGCGGCGCCCGCCGGGCCGGGGACGCCGCGGCACCGTCCCGACGCACCCGTGGCCCTCAGGTTCCCCCCAGGAACGGCTGGGACCATGCGTGCATGGGACGCGGGCGGAGCAGGGACGACGGGCAGGACCGGGACGGGGTGGAGGAGCACGACCTGGGCCTGTCGCACGACCTGCCGGTGCTCCTGAGCCGTCGCCGGGCGCTCCTCGCGCTCTCGGGCGGCATCGGGGCGGTGCTCGTCGGCTGCGGCACCGACGACGGGACGACGACGGCGGCGCAGGCCCCGGCGACGACGACCGCCACGGGCACGACGACGGCTGCGCCCGCCGCGGTCCCGGAGGAGACCGCCGGACCGTTCCCGGGCGACGGCTCCAACGGCCCGAACGTCCTCGCGCAGAGCGGTGTCGTACGGCGCGACATCACGCGGAGCGTCGGCGACGCGTCGGGCGTGGCGGAGGGCGTGCCGACGACGATCGAGCTGCGCCTGATCGACGTGGCCGGCGGCGGCGGGCCGCTGAAGGGCGCCGCCGTCTACCTGTGGCACTGCGACGCGGCGGGCCGCTATTCGCTCTACGACGGCGAGATCGCGTCGGAGAACTACCTGCGCGGGGTGCAGGTCAGCGACGACGAGGGGCGCCTGTCGTTCCGCACGGTCTTCCCCGGCGCGTATCCCGGCCGCTGGCCGCACGCGCACTTCGAGATCTACGAGGACGAGGAGGCTGCGCTGCGGGGCGCTCGGAAGCTGCGTACGTCGCAGCTCGCGTTCCCGCAGGAGGCGTGCGCCCGCGTCTACGCCACCGCGGGCTACGAGGGCAGCACCGAGAACCTCGGACGGACCCCGCTGGACGGCGACATGGTCTTCGCCGACGGCTACGCGAGCCAGCTGGCCTCCGCGTCGGGCGACGTCCGGGGCGGGATGACGGTGCGACTGAACGTCGGGGTCTGATCCGGCGCCGGTCGCGCCGGTCGCCGGCCGCACCCTCGGGTCCGCGACCGGCACCCGCTGCCCGGACGCTCCGGGGTCGCGCCACGCCTGTGCCATCGTCGGGCGCCATGACCGACGACTTCGACGTCCTCCGGCAGCCCCTGACGCTGGGAGCCCTCGAGCTGCCCAACCGCCTGGTGATGGCGCCGCTGACCCGCAACCGCGCCGACGACGACGGCACCGCCAACGCGCTGATGGCCGAGTACTACGGCCAGCGCGCCGCGTCGGCGGGCCTCATCGTCTCGGAGGCCACCTGGGTCTCGCAGCAGGGCAAGCCGTACCCGCGCACGCCCGGCATCGCGACCGACGCGCACCGCGACGGCTGGCGCCTGGTCACCGACGCCGTCCACGCGAAGGGCGGCCGCATCGTCGCGCAGCTCTGGCACGGCGGGCGCATCGGGCACCCCGACACGTCGGGCGAGCCGCTCGTCTCCGCGTCCGACGTCGGCCCCGGCGAGCTGACGATCTTCACGCCGACCGAGGCGGCGGCGAGCATCCCCGCCCCACGCGCGCTGTCGCTCGACGAGATCCCGGCGGTGATCGGCGACTTCGCCGACGCGGCGACGCGGGCGATCGAGGCCGGCTTCGACGGCGTCGAGGTCCACGGCGCCAACGGCTACCTGCTGCAGCAGTTCCTCTCGGACAACACCAACCACCGCGACGACGCCTATGGCGGCAGCCCCGAGAACCGCGCGCGGTTCGTGGGCGAGCTGACGACCGCGGTCGTCGAGGCGATCGGCGCCGAGCGCGTCGGGATCCGGCTCTCGCCGCTGGCGCCGGCGCACGAGATGGCCGAGAGCGACGGCGGGGACACCTACCGCGCACTCGCGAGCACCCTGGCGCCGCTGGGCCTCGCGTACGTCCACCTGCTGGCCCAGCCCGAGGACGCGCTGACCGCCGAGCTGCGCACCGCGTTCGGCGCCCCGCTGCTGCTGAACACGGGCTTCTCGAAGCACACGGAGCGCGAGGAGGCGATCTCGTTCGTCGCCGACGGCCACGCCGACGCCCCGGTCGTCGGGCGCGCGTTCATCGCCAACCCGGACCTCTACGAGCGCTGGTCGCAGAAGGCCCCGCAGAACGAGACCCTGTCGAAGCTCTTCTACGCCGGCGGCCCGGAGGGCTACACGGACTACCCGACGCTGGACGACGGCGAGGCCGAGACGGCGCTCGGCACGGCGTAGGTCGCGGGGCGGGGCCGGACCGCCTCGGCGGGCCGTCCCCGCCCCGCCGGCGGGGACGCGCGACCGGCCTGGACCGGCGGCTGCTGCGGCCGCCGCGCTGTGGCTAGAGGACGTGCTTGATGAAGTACCCGAACGAGCGACGCTCGTCGCCGCGGGGGTCCAGCAGGCCCGAGTCCCACGAGCCGTTGCGGCTGCCCGGCCGCCACGACGGGTTCGGGTCCGACTGCAGCTGGTAGACGTAGACGCGCTGGATCTGGCGCTTGTAGCGCTTGGCGATCGTGTTGAGGTAGCGCGTGGCGTCGTACTGGTACTTCTCGCGGGCGCTGTCGCTCGTGGCCCTGCGGCGCTGGGCGAGGAACGGGTTCTTCCGCTCCGAGGACGACTTGCGGGAGTAGACGCCGCCGGACTCCGTGATCCAGACCTTGGCGTTCCTGACGGCCGTCGAGCGGAGGAAGCGCTTGGTCTGCGTCGAGCGGCGGTCGTTGACGTCGTTGTAGTTGTTCAGACCCCAGATGCGGATGGGCATCTTCGCCGCCCGGCGGACCTTCAGGGCGTAGGCGGCGGTGGCCTTCCCCGAGGTCAGGTGCAGGTCGCCGACGAGCAGCCGGCAGCTGCTGCAGTTCCGCAGGTCCTTGCTGATCGTGCGGTAGAGGCGGCCGAGCGCGGCGGGGTCGCGCTTGTACGGACCGGTGAGGTTCGGCTCGTTGGAGAGCGAGAAGTCGCGGACCTCGGGGTAGGCCTTGCGGAACCGCTTGAACTCGGTGCGGAACCGTGCGGCGGAGATCCGCTTCTTCAGCGACCGGGAGTTGGAGGCGGTGACCCAGAACGTGACGAGCGGGCGGACGTTCGCGGCGTCGGCGGCCTTCAGCCAGGTGTCGAGGTTCTCGGCGTGGTACTTCAGCGACCGGTTGTTCTTGTAGCGCAGGGCGTCGTAGCGGACCGTGTAGCGCGCGGTCTTCATCCCGGCGTCGCGGAGCTGCTGGAACGCCGGGTCGGTGAACGTCGACGCCTTCTGGTCGGCCAGCCCCCAGGTCGTGGCGTTCGCGGCGGGTGCCGCGGCGGCGGTCGCGAGGACGGCGGCGCCGGCGGCCAGGAGCAGTCGTGAGGTCGTCGTTCTGGAGGTGCGGGTCATCGGGGTCCTGGGGTCGGGGGAGGTCATCGGCGGCGCAGCGTCGTGGACGTGCTCGTCCGGGTGGCGCCGTCGACGGGGGAGACGTAGGAGAAGCGGTACTTCGCGCTCGAGGAGCGCGGGACGCGGACGGTGAAGGTGCCGCGGGAGTCGGTGCGGATCGTCCGGTAGGGCTTCCAGCCGGAGCCGGTCGCGCGCTGCAGACGGACGTCGATCCGACCGTCGGCGGTGCGCACCTGGCCCCACACCGACGCGCTCCTCGAGCCGCGCCAGCCGAAGATGGGATTGGGGAACGCCTGCGCCAGCGGCTTGGCACGGCGGCCGACGGTGTAGAGCCCGGACTGCCAGCCGGTGGGGTCGGAGCTGGGGTCGTCGCCGTTCTGCTCGTCGATCCACTCGTACTGCGCGAGCATCTTCACGCGCGGGTTCTTCCAGGCCGTCCACCAGCCCCACTGCGACCAGGCGGCCTGCTTGGCGAACGACACGCCGCGCACCTTGTCGGGCGGGTTGGTCTCGTAGGCGTACTCGTCCAGCCAGAGCGGGAAGCGCGACGCGCCGACGACGTCGAGGCGCCCGGCCTTCGTCAGCCGGTCGGCGACGGCGGTCAGGCGTCCGAGGTCGCCCATGCGCGCGTCGCCGGTCTGCGGCGAGCGGTACGCGGGGGAGTACTGGCTGGAGTGCGGGTGGTAGGCCAGGACGTTGGCCTTCGGGGCGCGGAACCCGCGGCACTCACCGGTCCGCTTGGTGCGGTAGCGGGAGTCGACGCACGCGAGCTCGCGCAGGAAGACCATCGGCTGCGTGGTGCCGTTGGTGCGGGTGAGGAAGCGGTCGCCGCGGGACGACGTGGCGCCCAGGGCGATCGTCGCGGTGGGGTCCTTCGCGCGGATCGCGGCGTAGCCCTCGGCGGCGAGCTTGCGGTAGAGGTGCGGCGAGTAGACGCGGCACCGGGAGCCGGTGCAGAGGTTCTGCGGCTGCAGCCACGTGGCGACGTTCGGCTCGTTCCAGACGATGTAGTCCTGCACCCGGTCGGCCACGTGCGAGGCCACGGCGGTGGCGAAGGCCCCGAACATCGCGGGGCTCGGGCGCCAGCGGTTGTTGCGCCGCTGCGGCTCGAGCGAGCCCCAGACCGGACCGGGGCCCGTCACGACGAGCGTGACCGTCATGCCGTTGCCGCGGACGAGGTCGATCTTGCGGTCGAGGTCGCCGAAGTCGTAGGCGCCCTCCGCCTTCCCGTCGAACCCGGCCGGCGGCTTCTGCGCCTCGTGGTCGGGGGCGATGTGCGACCACTGCGCGAACAGGCGGACGTTCTGCACGCCGGCCGCCTTCCACCCCGCGACGATCGGCGCGGGGTCGCCGTGCCGACCGTTGAGGACGCCGTCGTCGGCGATCGCGGTGGTCATCGACCGGGCCGCCGAGGCAGGCGCGGCGCTCAGGCCGAGGCCGCCCACGGAGAGCAGCAGGAACAGGGCCGCGACGACCGCAGGGGCGGGTCGCCGACGAGGCCGTCGGAGGTCGGTCACAGAAGGGCTCCTCGAAGGGGGCGGAGGAACGACGCCGGGGACCTTCACCGGGCGGGGGCCCGGCTCCCGGAGGCGCCGCGTTCAGGAGTAGGAACCCGGCCGGGCCCCGGAAGTTGTGGCGCCCGGACGCTCGCGTGGCCTCACGGGGGTCCGGTGCCGGTCCCCGGACGGGTCCTCCCGGGGTGTGCCGCGACCGCTGCGCGGAGGGGTGGACGCCGTCTGCTCCAGGCGCCGCGGGGCGTGCGACGATCGCCGCATGATCGACCCCAACGCGCACGACCGCTTCGTGCTCCACCAGCGCATCCGGCTGGTGGTCAACCAGTACGAGTTCTCGGTCCCGGGCGAGCAGGCGACGGAGGGCGAGGTCGTCGACGCCGAGCCCGTGGGCGAGGACGAGCCGTTCTGCTTCGTCCAGCAGAAGCGCTTCAAGTTCAAGGAGGACATCGGCTTCTTCACCGACGACTCCAAGAGCCAGGAGCTGCTGCGGATCAAGGCCCGCAAGCGCTTCGACCCGCGCGCGACGTACGACATCACCGGCCCGGGCGGCGCCGTCATCGGGACCATCCGCAAGGTGTTCGGCGCGTCGCTGCTGCGGTCGACGTTCGTCCTGCAGGACAGCGCGGGCGGGGTCGAGATCTCGGCCCGCGAGAAGAGCCTCGGCAAGGCGCTGTTCCGGCGCTTCGTCGGCTTCGTCCCGGTCGTCGGGGGCTTCGCGGAGTGGCTGCCGATCGCCTACGACTTCGAGTTCAGCACCCCGGACGGCCGGGTCATCGGCGTGAACCGCCGGCGTCGCTGGCGCTGGCGCGACGTCTACGACCTCGACTTCACGGCCGACCCCGACCGCGCCCTGGACCGGCGGCTCGTGCTGGCCGCGGCGGTGGGCATGGACGCGCTGATGGCCCGCTGAGCCCGGACCGCCCGGGGCGAGACCGCCGCCCGATCGCGGCGGCCCGGATAGCCTCGGGCCGGTGACCGGCCGCCCGGACGACGCCCGGCGCGCCTCGCGCGTCGCCGACCCGCGGCGGTCCTCTCGGGGGCGTGCCGCGGCGCTCGTCGTCCT
>NZ_JAURWA010000067.1 GCF_030655195.1 Patulibacter sp.
GGCCCGCCCGGCCCGGGGCCGGCCCGCCCGACCGGGCCCGGGCATGGGCCCGCCCGGCCCGGGCAGGATCGAGACGTGCACCGGAAAGGTGCGGCTCCTCGACGCGGGGCCGACGTGTCGCACGTCGACGTCGTCCCGGCCCCTCCCACGTGCGGAACGTCTGCGGCTGCGGGACGTTCCGCACGTTTCGGTGGCTGCGCCCGCCCGCCCGAACGCCTGCCCGCCGGCCTGGCCCACCCGCCGCCCGCCCGCCTGCCGCCCCGCCCCGCCCGCCGCCCGCCACGTTCCCGCCCGCCTGCCTGCCCCGCCCGCCCCGCCCGCGCACGCCGCCTCGATGCGCGCCGTCTCCTGCCCCGCCCCCATCCGTCGGACCCGCCCACCGCGTAGCCTCGCCGACGATGCCCGAGGGGGACTCCATCCACCACGCCGCGGTGCGACTGCGACCGGTGCTGCTCGGCGGGCCGCTCGAGCGGGTCGCGTCGCCCAGCGAGCGGACCGCGCCGAAGCGCTGGGACAAGCGCCTGAAGGGGCAGACGGTCGAGCGGATCGAGGCGCGCGGCAAGAACCTCCTGATCTTCTTCGCCGGCGAGCTCGTCCTCCACAGCCACCTGCGGATGACGGGGTCCTGGGCGGTCCGTACGACCGGCGACCAGTGGCCGCGGTCGACCCGCCGCGCCTGGCTCGTGATGGGCCGCGGCGACAAGGACGTCATCGAGTTCGACGGGCCGTTCCTCGAGCTGCGCACCCACCACGACGTCGCGATCGATCCGCGGCTGCGCGCCCTGGGTCCCGACATCTGCGTCCCCGCCCAGGTCGACCCCGCCCGGGTGCTGACCCGGCTGCGCCAGGACGACCCGACGCGTCCGGTCGGCGACGCGCTGCTGAACCAGCGGACGGTCGCCGGGATCGGCAACGTCTGGAAGAGCGAGGCCTGCTGGGCGCAGAAGGTCGACCCGACCAAGCCGCTGTCGGAGACGCCCGACCGGGACCTGACGGCGATGATCGAGTGGACCGCCCCGCGGATCCAGCGCTGCGCGAAGCTCGGCACCCACCTGCGCCCGAAGCAGGTCTACGGCCAGGACGGCCGTCCGTGTCCGCGCTGCCGGACCCCGATCAGCAAGCGCCAGCTCGGCGACGACAACCGGCCGACGTTCTGGTGCACGGGCTGCCAGTCGTGAGCGTCACCGGCGGGTCACGCACCCCGGCCCCCGCGTCGGCGACGATCCACGCATGACGACCGGCCCGACCCTCGCATCCGGCGCGGCCGAACGGGACCGCCCGGACGGGGCCGCGACCGCCGGCGACCGCTGGCCCGGCAACGCCGCCCGCGCCGAAGGCCGCACGCTGCGCTTCGGGCACATGGGCTGCCACGCGGTCGTCCCGGGGAACACGATCGCGTCGATCGAGCACGCTGCGACCCTGGGCGTCGACGTCGTCGAGTTCGACGTCCTGCCGCGCGCCGACGGCCGGCTGCACCTGGCGCACGACCCGGGCGACCTCGCGGCCCGCGCCGACGCGCCGACGTACGAGGAGGCGCTCGACCGGCTGCGCGAGCCCGACCTGGCGCACCTCGGCATCAACGTCGACGCGAAGGTCCCCGGCTACGAGCGGCAGATCGCCGACGCCCTGCGGGTCCGCGGCATGACCGACCGCGTGCTCGTCTCGGCGATGGAGGTCCCGACCTTGCGCGCCCTCCGCCGGGTCGACCCGGCGCTGCGCCTGGGCCGGTCGATCCCCCGGGTCTACCGCGACTGGTACGCCAACCGCTGGACCCGCGTCCCGACGATCGGGATGATCCTCGCCGCCCGCCGCTACCACCCGCTGCTCATGGTGCGGGAGCTCCGTGCCGGTCGCATCGACGCGGTGATGGCCCACTGGTCGCTGATCACCCCGCCGTTCGTGCAGGCGATCACGGCCCACGGCGAGCTCTACGTCTGGACCGTCGACGACGCGGACCGCGCGAGCGCGTTCGCCGCCATGGGCGTCACGGGGGTCACCTCGAACGACCCGCGGCTGCTGCGCTGGTAGACGCGCTGCGCGGATTCCGTGACGCCCCGCGGGGTGCGCCGTAGTGTCCCCATGAGCGAGACAGCCACCGCCGTGCTGCCGTCGGCCATGACGCGATCCCCGCCCCTCGACGTCGAAGCGCTGTGGCGCTCCTGCGCCGACGACCTCCACGCCTACGCCTGCACCGTGGTGCGGGATCCGTCAGCCGCGGAGGAGGTCGTCGCCGCGACGTTCGAGCGTGCGCTGCGCCGCAGGGGCCGCTTCGACCCCCGGCGTGGCGAGCCCCGGGCGTGGCTCTTCGGGATCGCCCGGAACGCCGCGGTCGACGAGCTGCGCCGCCGGGGACGAGGGGCGGAGCTGACGCACGACCCACCCGACTCGGCCGTCGAGGACCACGCCGACGTCCTCGTCGAGCGCGACGAGGCCGCCCGTCGCGCCGCGGTCGTCGCCTGCGCGATCGACGCCCTGCCCGGCCGCGACCGCGAGCTGGTCGCCCTGAAGTTCCACGCCGGGCTCACCAACGCGGAGATCGCCGACGTCCTGAGGATCTCCACCACCAACGCGGGCAGCCGGCTGCACCGCGTCCTGAACCACCTGCGGGAGGCCTGCCGTGCTGCGCTCTGACCCCCGGCTCACCCCGGAGACCCTCGAGGACCTGGACCGCCTCGACGCGGCGCTCGCCGCGATCCTCGGTGCCCCGGCGCCCTCGCCCGGCCGGGCGACGCCGGAACGCGACGGCGACGCGGCCCCGTCGTCCCCCGGAGGCGCCCCTGCGGACGACGGCGATCGCGAGCTGCTGGACCTCGTCACCGCCGTCCGCGCCACCCGCCCGGAGCTCGACGCCGGCACCCGTGTTCGCCTGGACGACCGGGTCCGTGCGGCGAAGCAGGCGGACGCCGACGGTCGGCGGTCCGGGGCCCGCGGGCCGCTCCGGGGCCTGGTGCCGGCGGAGCGCCGGTGGCGCACGGGCCTCGCCCTGGCGGCGGTCGTGGCGGTCGCCGTGCCGGTCGGGGTCGTGGCCCGGGACGGGCTGATGTCGGGCGAGAGCTCGGGTCCGTCCGGGGTCGTCGCCCAGCCGACCTCGGGCGCCGTCGCCGAGTCGTCCGAGCGGGACACGACCGCCGACGGCGGACTCCGCTCCGGCTCGGCTGCCCTTCCCGCGGCTCCGTCCGCCGGCTCGGTCGGCCGCGGGTCGCGCACCGGCTCGACGGGCACCACGTCCGCGGCGCGTCCGCCGGTCCCGACGGTCGGTCAGGCCCCGCTCGACGCCCCGCGGCGGGTGGTCCGCGACGTCGAGCAGACCGTCCGCATCGCCGCGGGAAAGGTCGCCGGGGCCTCCGCCCGGGTCACGACGATCGTGCAGGACGCCGGCGGCTACCTGGCGTCGTCCGAGGTCCGCGAGCGCGGCTCGGCGGCCGGGGGGACGTTCCAGGTCGTCGTGCCGAGCGCCCGCCTGGACGCGACGGTCGCGGCCCTGTCGCGGATCGGGCGACCGGTGCGCCTGGAGCGCTCGTCCACGGACGTCACGGACCAGGCGACGTCGCTGGACGACGCGCTGCGCGACCTGCGGGCCGACCGCGCTTCGGCCCGGCTGGCGCTCGCACGGACCGTCGACCCCGACCGACGCGCCGCCCGTCGCCGCGAGCTGACCCTGCTCAGCTCGCGCGTGGCGGCCCTCCAGGGGGAGCGGGACGCGCTCCGGAGGCGGACGGCGACCTCGCGCATCGACCTGCGTCTGACCACGTCGACGACGGGGGCGGAGGACGACGCGGCCCCGGCCGCCGACGACGGCTCCTGGGGCCTCGGCGACGCCTGGCGCGACGCCGGCCGCGTGCTCGAGGTCGGCGGCGGCGTCCTCCTGGTCGGCGGAGCGATCGTGCTGCCGCTCGTCGGCCTTCTCGCCCTCGGCCTGGTCCTGCGTCGCCGGACGGTCGGCCGGCGCCGCGACGACCTCATCGACCGGGCGTAGGCGAGGGGGTCGTCGGGCGGCAGGGGTGGCACGGGGCGAGTCCGGGGCCTGCCCTGCGCCGGCCCCCCGCCC
>NZ_JAURWA010000069.1 GCF_030655195.1 Patulibacter sp.
CGCCCGCCCCGTGCCGCCCGCCTCGCGCCGCCCGCCCCCTGCCGCCCGCCCCGCGCCCCCCCCCCGCCACCGTGCGTCGGTCCCGGGGTCAGTCGCGCGTTCCGGTCAGCTCGGCGCGGACCGTGGTCGATCCGTCCGGCGACCACGACCAGATCGTCCCGTAGCGGCCCTCGTCGTCGTCGTCGACGACGTCCGGGTCCTCCGCGATGCGCAGCGACGTCCGCAGGCTGCGGTCGCCCTCCGGCGTCGAGGGGTAGCCCGCGGCGACGCCCGCGTACCCGTCGCCGCTGCCGGCCCCGGAGAGGTGGATCTCGCCCGTGCCCTCGGGCGCACCGACGAGCGCGACGTCGTCGGGGTCCTCGACGGCGATCACGACGGTCGAGCGGTCCGCGATCCAGCCCACCGCGTTGCCCCGCAGCACGCGCAGCTGCTCGACGGACGCCTCGCGATCGAGCGAGCCGACGAGGTCCTCCGCGGGCCGCGCCCGGCGGCGGTCGAGGAACCGGGAGCCGTTCATCAGGTCCATCGCCGACACCCGCCGCGCGCGCTTCGGCGTGCCCTTCGCGTGGTGGGTCCAGGCCAGGGTCGCGCCGTCGAGCCGGACCCGGCCGATCGGCCCGCGGCTCAGCAGGTGCGAGTCCGGCCGGCCCGCGTCGTTCCCGATCGTCGTGCAGCCGTACGTGCGCCCGCGCGTCCGCCAGACGCGCGACGCACCGTCGTCGGTGCGGCTGACGGCGACGGTCGTCCCGGTCCCCGGACACGGACGGGAGGCCGCGGAGGCGGCTCCCGGGACGGCGAACGCGAGGGCGGCCGACAGGCCGAGGGTCAGCGTGGCGACGGTGGCCGGTCGGCCGCCGGACCGGCGGGGCGTGCGGAGCATGGGGCGAGCCTATGTACGGCGTCCTCCCGCGTGGGCGTCGCCCGTCACGAGCCGGGTGCGTCGTCCGTCACGGTGGTGCACACTCCGTCGATGCGTGCGTCCCTGCCGTCCCGTCCCTCCGATCGGGACGCCGCGGCCGGACCCCCGGCGGCCGAGCCGGGGGAGGGCGCGTCACCGTCGTCCGCCGCCGTGCGTCCCGGCCGTCGTCGGGGCCGACCCGTCGTCCTCCTCGCGACGGCGCTGGGCGGCGCGGCCCTCGTGGCCCTCGTGGCCGGCGGCCTCGCCGCGCCGGCGGGCGCCGTGGTCAACGGCACCCGCACGCCGATCGCCACCGCACCGTTCGCGGTCCAGCTCGTCGCGGGCGGCGACACGTTCTGCTCCGGGTCGCTGATCCGGCCGCGGGTCGTCCTGACCGCCGCGCACTGCCTCGCCGGGACCCGGCGGGCGAGGGTGTTCGTGGGCCGGCAGGACACCCAGGGCACCGACGGCGTCGAGATCAAGGCGGTCAGCAGCACGTACGACAAACGGGTCGGCGGCAAGCGGGGCACCACGAGCGCCGGTCTGGCGGCCTCCTCGGACGTCGGCCTGGTCGAGCTCGCGCGCGACGTCACCGAGGTGCTCCCGATCGCGCTGGGTGGGCCGGAGCACGCGTCCCTCCTCGCCCCGGGCCGCATGCTGACGGTGACCGGCTGGGGCGTCGTCGGCAGCAACGACGCCGCGCGCGAGAGCTCGGCGTCGCGCACCCTGCGCAGCGCGACCGCGCCCGTCCGCTCCGCCGCGTTCTGCCGGGGTCGGCTGCGGGCCAGCACCCGCGGGATCGTCTGCGTCGGCCGGCTCAGGCGCCCGGTGCCCGGCGCGTGCTTCGGCGACAGCGGCGGACCGCTCTACGCGTCGACCCCGGCCGGCGCGATCCAGGTCGGTGTCGTCAGCTCGAGCCCCGTGGCCAGCTGTGGGCGCGACACGACGTTCTACGCCCGGGTCCAGTCCGGTCCGGCGCGCACGTGGATCGACCGGCACCTGACCGCCGAGGGGCGCCTTCGCGGCGGACGGGCGCTGCGGTAGGCGGCGGGGCGGTCGCCCTAGGGGCGGCGCGCTCCCGCTGCTCGGCGGGGAACAGGGGTCGACCGCCACCGACGCGGCCGACCGACGACTCAGCCGACCGCCGGGTCGGGCTCCGGCTCGAGCGGGCCGTCGGGCCCGACCGGACCGTCCGGGTCCAGCGGCAGGTCGGGGTCGGGCGGGAGCGCGGGGTCCGGCGGCAGATCCGGGGTGGGGCCGGGCTCCGGCGGGAAGTCCGGGACCGGGGTGCTCGGATCGAGCGGCGGCAGGACGTCGGGACCGGGCTCGGCGGGCACCTCGGGCTCGACCGGTGCGGGCACTTCGAGGGAGGGCATGGGGTACGCGTACCCGCCTGCCGGGTCGCGGACCATCCCGATCCGCCACGCACCGGTCCCGCGGCATCGAGCAGCCGTCGCGCGAGGCGTCCTCCGCGGGCGCACCCGCGCCGTCCCCTACGCGCTCTCCGCCTCGGCCGCCGGCGCCTTCTTCGCGTCGGGGTCCGCCACGCCGTCGGGGTCGATCGGGTCGACCGCGGCGGCCTTCGCGGCCGGGCCCTCCGTCGGGACCTCGAGGTCGAGCTTCTCCATCAGCAGGCGCAGCAGGCCGCCCGCGGCGGTGCCGATGACGGTGCCGGGCGGGTAGATCGCGTCGGCGCCGTTCGCGCGCAGCTCGTCGAAGTCCTGCGGCGGGATCACGCCGCCGACGACGACCGCGACGTCCTCCCGGCCCATCTCGTCGAGCGCCTTGCGCAGCTGGGGGACGAGCGTCAGGTGGCCGGCCGCCAGCGACGAGGCGCCGACGACGTGCACGTCGGCCTCGACGGCCTGGCGCGCGACCTCCTCCGGCGTCTGGAACAGCGGTCCGATGTCGACGTCGAAGCCGAGGTCCGCGAACGCGGTGGCGATGACCTTCTGGCCGCGGTCGTGGCCGTCCTGGCCCATCTTCGCCACGAGGATGCGAGGGCGGCGGCCCTCCTGCTCCTCGAAGTTCTCGACGAGCGCCTTCGTGTCGTTGAAGTCCTGGCTCATGCTGCCGACCTCGCTGCGGTAGACGCCCGAGATCGTGCGGATCTGGGCGGTGTGGCGGCCGAAGACCTTCTCCAGCGCGTCCGAGATCTCGCCGACGGACGCGTGCGCGCGGGCCGCCTCGACGGCCAGCGCCAGCAGGTTGCCCTCCGACGCGCCCGCGCCGGTCGACTTGCGGCCCGCGCCCTCGGTCAGGGCCTCCAGCGCCGACTGCACGCGCGACTCGTCCCGCTCGGCGCGCAGGCGCTCGAGCTTCTCGATCTGCCGGGCGCGGACGTCCTTGTTGTCGACCTTCAGGACGTCGATCTGCTCGTCGACCGTCGGCTGGAACTTGTTGACCCCCACCAGGGTCTGCTGGCCGGAGTCGATGCGCGCCTGCGTGCGGGCGGCGGACTCCTCGATGCGGAGCTTCGGGACGCCGGCGTCGATGGCCTTCGTCATCCCGCCGAGCTCCTCGATCTCGGCGATGTGCGCCAGCGCCTTGGACGCCAGCTCGGCCGTCAGGCGCTCGACGTAGTACGAGCCGCCCCACGGGTCGATGACGTCCGTGGTGCCCGTCTCCTGCTGCAGGAACAGCTGGGTGTTGCGGGCGATGCGGGCCGAGAAGTCGGTCGGCAGGGCGAGCGCCTCGTCCAGCGCGTTGGTGTGCAGCGACTGCGTGTGGCCCTGGGTGGAGGCCATCGCCTCGACGCAGGTGCGCACGACGTTGTTGTAGACGTCCTGCGCCGCCAGCGACCAGCCCGAGGTCTGGCAGTGGGTGCGCAGCGAGAGCGACTTCGGGTTCTCCGGCTGGAACTGCTCCTTGAGGAGCTTCGCCCAGATCAGGCGGCCGGCGCGCATCTTCGCGACCTCCATGAAGAAGTTCATGCCGGTGGCCCAGAAGAACGACAGCCGCGGCGCGAACCGGTCGACCTTCATGCCCGCGTCCAGACCCGCGCGGATGTACTCGATGCCGTCGGAGATCGTGTACCCGAGCTCGAGGTCGGCGCTCGCCCCGGCCTCCTGCATGTGGTACCCGGAGATCGAGATCGAGTTGAACTTCGGCATCTCCTGCGAGGTGAACGCGAAGATGTCGGAGATGATCCGCATGCTCGGGGCCGGCGGGTAGATGTAGGTGTTCCGGACCATGAACTCCTTCAGAACGTCGTTCTGGATCGTTCCGGAGAGCTGCTCGACCGGGACGCCCTGCTCCTCGCCGGCGACGATGAAGAGCGCGAGGATCGGCAGGACCGCGCCGTTCATCGTCATCGACACGGACATCTCGTCGAGCGGGATGCCGTCGAACAGCGTCCGCATGTCGAGGATCGAGTCGATCGCCACGCCGGCCATGCCGACGTCGCCCGCCACGCGCGGGTTGTCGGAGTCGTAGCCGCGGTGGGTGGCCAGGTCGAACGCGATCGACAGGCCCTTCTGGCCGGCCGCGAGGTTGCGGCGGTAGAAGGCGTTGGACTGCTCCGCGGTCGAGAAGCCGGCGTACTGACGCACGGTCCACGGCTGGTTGACGTACATCGTCGGGTACGGGCCGCGCAGGAACGGCGCGAAGCCCGGCCGGGTGTTCAGGTGGTCGACGTCGGCGATCGCCTCGGAGCCGTAGGAGGGCTGCAGGTCGATGCCCTCGGGCGACGCGAAGCGCAGCTCCTCGACGGGGCGGCCGGCCGCGGCCGTGGCGGCCTGCTCGATCGCGTCGGTGCTCGCCGGCTCCTGGACGACGTCGCCGAGGGTGGCCTGCGAGAGGTCCGGGATGCTGCTCATCGCGCGGTCTCCGTCCGGGTGGTGACAGGTCGGTCGAGCACGGCGAGCGCGTCGCCGAGGATCTCGAGCAGGTCGACGCCCTGCTTGACGCCGCGGTCGGCGCCGAGCTCCTGCGCCTTCTCGTCGTTCCCGCCGACGAGGTAGACGGTCTTCGCGCCGGCGTCCCGCAGCGACGCGATCGCGGTGCGCAGCGCGTCGTCCTCGGCCTTGCGGCCGCCGGCCACGGCGGCCAGCACGGCACCGTCGGCGCGCAGCAGCTCGCCGGCGGTCGACGGGTCCTCGATCGGGTCGGACTGGATCGTCGCCAGGCCGCCGACGCCGAAGAAGTTCTGCGCCCAGGTGGCCTGCGCGGCGTGCGCGGCGAGCGGGCCGAGCGTGGCGAGGAAGACGCGCGGGCCGTCGTCGGTGACGGCACCGGGGCGGGCGGCGTCCCCGTCCACGCCGTCGACCGTGGCGAGGTCGTCGTCGCCCGGCGAGCCCTCGTCGCCGGAGGTCACGGCGTCCGCGTCGGCGGCCGAGCCGGCCGGCGCGCCGGCGGCCGCGGCGCGCAGGAGCTCGAACGGCTCGGCGTCGCGGCGCGTCGGCAGGCCGGTCGCGTCGAGGTCGTCGACCGGGCCCCAGCCGGCGAGCGTGGCGAGCTCGTCGACCCGGGCGCCCGCCTCGGCGGCGTCGACCAGGGTGCGCAGCAGGGCCTCGGGCGCCGGGGCGTCCGGCAGCTCGACCGCGGCGCGCTCGGCGAGCCGGTCGTTCTCCGTGCGCACGAACGAGGCACGGTCGGCCGGCTCGGGGTGGACCCCGTCGTCGGCCAGCAGCGGGAAGACGTTGACGCCGGTCATCTCGCGGTCGCGGCGGGCGAGCTCGCCGCGACGGCGGTCGGCCTGCTCGGCGAGGTCGGTCGCGACCGTGCCGCCGGTCAGGACGCTCAGCGCGCCCCCGGCGGACTCGATCTCGGTGATGCGGGTCCAGGCCTCGCGGGCCATCGCGTCGGTCAGCGACTCGACGTACCAGGAGCCGCCGGCGGGATCGGCGACGCGGCGCAGCGCGGACTCCTCCTGCAGGACGAGCTGGGTGTTGCGGGCGATGCGGCGGCCGAGGCCCCCGGGTGCGGCGGCCCCGACGGCGTCGGCCACGACGGTGTCGAACGGCGTGACGGTCAGGCCCTCGGCGCCGCCGACGGCGGCCGCGAAGCCGGCGGTCGTCGCGCGCAGCATGTTCGACCACGGGTCGATGCCCGCCAGCATGCGGTCGCTCGTGCGGGCGCCGAGGAACGAGCGGCGGCCCTCCTCGGGCACGCCGGAGAGCTCCAGCACGCGCGCCCACAGACGCCGGAACGCGCGCAGCTTGGCGATCTCGCCGAACTGGTTCGTGCCGACGGTCAGCGTGAACTCGATCTGCGTCGCGGCACGGGCGGGCTCGAGGCCGGCCTCCTCGGCGGCGCGCAGGTACGCCACGCCGGTGGTGATCGCGAGGGCCAGCTCGCGGACGGGCGTGGCGCCGGCGTTGACGTACGCGCGGGTGTCGACGGCGAGCGCGCGGACGTTCGGGAACGCGTCGGCGACCTGGGCGGCGACGCGGCCGGCGGTGGCGATCGCGTCGGCGGGGTCCTGGGCGAGCGCGCCCTCGGCGGCCAGCGTGCCGAGCGGGTCGATGCGCAGGGAGCCGATCGCGTCGGCGTCGGCGACCCCGCGGCGGCGCAGGAGCGCGAGCAGCTGGGCGCCGGTGGCGACGGCCTGGGCGCCGCCGTCGACCGCAATCGGGGCGAGCTCGACGAAGACGCCCTCGAGCACCGTCTCGAGGTCGTCGACGGTGGAGAGCATCGTGCCGTCGACGCCGCGGGTGGCCGCGAAGGCGTCGGAACCGGGGGCGTGGCCGCCGCGGGCGGCGCGGTCGGGACGCAGCTCGATGGCGGTCGCACCGCCCTCGAGGTCCTCCATCAAGGCCTTGTTGGCCGCGCGGCGGTCGGGGTGGGACTGCTGCTGACGGATCTGCCAGGCGGCCTCGTCCTCGCCGGTGCCCGCGTTCGTGCCGCGGACGAACGGCGCACGGCCCGGGACGCCCCCCGGATCGCTGGCCAGCGCGTCCTCGCGCGTGTAGAGCCAGTCGACCTCGATCCCGTCCTCGGTGAGCGACCGGGTCGGGGTGTCCTCCGGGGCCTTCGCGGCCTTGAGGGCCGCGGCGCGCCACTCGTCGTCGGGAACCGGTGGGAAGTCGGCAGCCAGGGGCTCGGTCATCAGCGGCACTCCATCGAGGGATGCGACCCTGCGTCGCAGCACGGGACCCTATCCCCGGCCGTGGGACGGTGCACGCCGCCCGCACCTCCGATTCGACGGATCCCCCCGGTCGGTGGGGCGACTCCCGGCGCGCCACGGGTGCCGGGGCGGCCGGGCGCCCGGTACCGTGGGCGACCTCGTGACGGTCTCGTCAGACCCAGCGGTCCTCGGACCCGACCCGTCGGGGTGGTCCCGCGTCAAGGCGTGGATCGGCCGGCACCAGAAGGCGATCCTGATCGTCGGGTCGATCGTGACGGCGGGCATCATCGTGGCGCTCCTGTGGGGCCGCCGCGACGAGTTCGCCACGGCGATCCGCGACGTGCCCCTGGGCATCTTCGTCGCGACCTGCGCGCTGCAGACGCTCGGGCTGATGGCCCGCAGCGAGTCCTGGCACCAGGCCGTGCGCGGGGCGGGGGCGACGGTCTCGCGCCGGGTGCTGTTCCGGGCCTCGGCGATGCAGGTCCTGGGGAGCATCATCAACGGGCAGCTCGGCGTCGCGATGCGGATCGCCGCGCTGCGCCGCTCGTCGCCGGAGGTCACCCCGAAGATCCCGACGCTGATCGCGGCGGAGTTCCCGATCGTCGCGGTGGAGCTCGTGTTCGCCGCGGCCGCGTCGTTCACGCTCGTGGGGCCGCTGGGCCTGCCGTGGTGGACCCCGCTGGGGGCGTTCGCGGTCGCGGCGGCGATCGGCTGGTGGATGCGGCACCTCTCGCACCGCCCGGGCCGCGACTTCTGGGCGGGTCTCTCCGTGCTGCGCCATCCGCGCGGCGCGAGCCTCCTGACGGGCGCGCTGCTCGTGGCGATCCTCTGCCAGGTCGTGCGCAACTGGATGCTGCTGCGGGCCGTGGGCGTCGACGCGTCGTTCTGGGACGGTGTCGCGGTCCTGATCGCCGTGGCGACCCTGGCCCAGCTGCCGACCGGTCCGGCCGCCGGCGCGGCGGCCGCCGTCCTGATCCTCGGCAGCGAGGGCGTCGCCGCGACCGCCGCGGCCGGCGTCCTGATGACGGTGACGGGCACGATCGGCGGCCTGGTCTTCGCGGCCTGGTCGGGTGGGGACCAGCTCCACGCGTTCCGGCGCGGGCGCAAGGCGGCGGGCCGGGCCGGGCCGGCTCCGCCCCCCGGCTAGGACCGGGCCCGGTCGGCGGTCCGTGACCTCGGGTCCTGCCCACCGTGGAGGGGGGGGGAGCGTCGGCCGGCCCCGCGGGTGGGACCGGTCGGGGCCCTCCTCACTCCGCCGCGTCGCTCCCGTCCCGCGGCCGGATGTCGCTGCGGGGCACCAGGCCCCAGCCCTCGAGCGCCGTGCGCGCCTGCTCGGCCGCCTCGATGTTCAGCGGGCCGCTCGTCCACATCGCGTAGGGCAGGTTGAGGAACCGGCCCTCCCGCACCGCCGGCAGGTCCTGCACGCCGGCGCGGGCCCGCAGGACGGCGACCTTCTGCGCGAACGTCTGGGGCGGGTAGTCGACGAAGAGGAAGGCGTCGGGCCTCGCGGCGATCACGCGCTCCCACGAGACCTCGGTCCACGTGTCGTCGAGGTCCGCCAGCGCGTTCTTCGCGCCCGCCGCGTCGAGGATCGCCTGCGGCGCGCCGAAGCGACCGCTGGAGTACACGGCGTTCGTGCCGCTGTCGAAGAGGAAGACCGTCGGCTTCCGCCCCGCCTGCGGTGCGCGGCGCAGGGCGGCAAGCCGCGCGTCGATGTCGGCGACCGCCGTCTGCGCGCCGTCCTCGTGCGCGGTGACGCGACCGATGTTCGTCAGGTCGGTGCGCAGGGCGGTCCACGGGTCGACGACGCCGCGCGCCCGCCCCTCGCCCTGACGGCAGCTCTCCGTCAGCGTGTAGGCCGCGATCCCCTGCTGCGCCAGCCCGGCCGGGGTCAGCTTCCTCGTCTCGTCCCAGCCGTAGTTCCAGCCGGCGACGACGACGTCGGGCCGCTGGGCGAGGACGGTCTCCCGGGCCGGGTACTCCTTCGCGACCTGCCGCAGCCCGTCGACCGCGGCGGCGCCGTAGTACTTGCGCAGGACGGGCGCGTCGCGCTGCATCGAGCTGACCGCCGCGACGTTCGCGCCCGCCCCGACGGCCAGCGCCATCGAGATCATGTTGCCGTCGTTGACGAAGAGCCGGCGGGCCGGTCGCGGGAACGAGACGGCCTTCCCGCAGTTCTGGAGCTGGACCTCGGTCGGGCCGGACGCGGCGCTCGCGCCGGCGGGTGCGGTCGTGCCCGCCGCGGGGCCGGACCGGTCGGCCTCGGATCCGCCGCAGGCCCCGAGTGCGAGGGTGGCGGTCGTCGCCAGCAGGGCGGCGGTCAGGCGGGCGGCCGTCGGGCGCGGGGTGGGTCGGTCGGTCATCGTCGGGTCTCCGGGGTGGATCGGGGGACGGGTCCTGCGAGGACGGGACGGGGCGATCGGCGGCTCAGCACCGGTCGTCCGCCGGCTCGTGGGTGGTGAACAGCAGGTGGACGTGGCCGGTGTCCGGGTGCCGGACCGGGACGGCCTCCACGCCGAAGACCTCGCGGATCGCCGCGGGCGTCAGCACGTCCTCGGGCGGGCCGTCGGCGTGGACGGTCCCGTCGTGCAGGATCGCCACGCGGTCGCAGACGGCCATCGCGAGGTTGAGGTCGTGGATCGCGACGACGACGGTGCGCTCCAGCCGGCGGATCATCCGCATGAGCGCGAGCTGGTGCCGGACGTCGAGGTGGTTGGTCGGCTCGTCGAGGACCAGCAGCGGCGCCTCCTGGGCCAGGCCGCGGGCCAGCAGCACGCGTCGGCGCTCGCCGCCGGAGAGCTGCTCGACCGACCGGTCCACCGCGTGGTCGAGCTCGACCGCGGCGAGCGCGCGGAGCACCGCATCGCGCTCCGCGTCGTCGCCGCCGGCCCAGGGCGGGCGGTGCGGCGTGCGACCCAGCGCGACGACCTCCCCGACGAGCAGGTCGGACTGCGGCTGCTCCTCCTGGCCGACCATCGCGATCTCCCGCGCCCGGTCGCGGGGCGAGCGCCCGGCGAGCGGGGTCCCGTCGACGCGGACCTCGCCCCCGGCCGCGGGCCGGACGCCGGCGAGCACCCGCAGCAGCGTCGACTTGCCGGTCCCGTTCGGGCCGACGACGCCGAGCATCTCGCCGTGCCGGACGGCCAGGTCGACGTCGGCGAGGACCCGCCGGCCGCGTCGCCCGCCCACGTCGCAGGCGAGTCCGCGGGCCTGCAGGTGCGGGATCCGCGGATCGTCGGCGGGGGCGGGGAAGCGGGCACCGTGGGTCATGCCGGGACCCCCGGACGGCCCGTGCGACGGCCCGCGGCGAGGCGGCCGGGGACCGGACGGCGGATCACGACGAGCCCCCGAAGCGGTAGGTCCGGCGACCCAGCAGCAGCAGGAAGATCGGCGCGCCGATCAGCCCGGTGACGACGCTCAGCGGGACCTCGGTCGGGCGCACCGCGACACGGGCGGCGACGTCGACCCAGACGAGGAACAGCGCTCCGGCCAGGGCGGCCACCGGCAGCACCGCGCGGTGGCGCGCCCCGACCAGGAGCCGGGCGACGTGGGGCAGGATCAGGCCGACGAAGCCGATCCCGCCGGCGACGGCGACGAGCACCCCGACCAGCGCCGCCAGCAGGACGAAGAGGACGTTGCGCAGGACCCGGACGGGGACCCCGAGCGCCGCCGCGGTGTCCGGGCCCGCCGCCAGCGCGTCGAGCCAGCCGCAGCCGGCCATCAGCAGCCCGCCGACGATCGCGACCGTCGCGGTGGGCAGGAGGAGCTGGTCCCACGCCGCTCCCGACAGGCTGCCCAGCAGCCAGAAGAGGACGGACTGCGCGGCCTGCGGATCGGAGCTGCGGAAGACGAGGAAGCTCGCGAACGCGGAGAACGCCGACGACAGGACCGTGCCGGTGAGGACGAGCCGCAGCGGCGTCAGGCCGCCCTGGGCCATGGCGATGCCGAAGACGAGCAGCGCGGCGGCGAGGGCGCCGGCCAGCGCGCCGAGCGACAGCGCCCACAGGCCCGCCCCGGCGAACAGGCCGGTGGTGATGACCGCCGTGGCGCCGACGCTCGCGCCGGACGAGACGCCGAGCAGGTAGGGGTCGGCGAGCGGGTTGCGCACGAGCGTCTGGATCCCGGTGCCCGCGATCGCCAGGCCCGCGCCGACGACGATCGCCAGCAGGGTCCGCGGCAGGCGGATGTCCCAGACGATCGCGTCCCAGGTCGGGTCGGCGGTGCCGCCGAGCAGCCGGTGGTCGAGGACCTCGAGCACGACGCGCGGGGGCAGCGGCTCGGCGCCGAACCCGATCGACAGCACCGCGCTGAGCAGCAGCGCGCCCAGGAGGGCCCCGACGACGATCGGCGTGCGGGGTCGGCGTCGACGCACCGGTGCGCCGGCGCCGGCGGGGGGCGGGGACGTCGGGCGGACGGCGACCGGCGCGCTCACGCGGGCACCAGCCGACCGGGGGCGACGCCGTCCGCGACGTTCCGGGTCAGACGTGCGCGTCGCTCGGCCGGGTCCAGGCGCTCGCAGCTGCCGCACTCGCCCTTGCCGGGCGCCAGGCGCATGAGGCAGCACGTGCGACGCTCGTGCGCGAGCACGTCGCCGTCGGGTCCGGGCACGCGCACCAGGTCGACGAGGTCGTCGAAGGCCCACGCGGACGCGGCGAGGAAGCGCTCGGCGTCGGCCCGCCAGCCGGGGCGCGCGTCGGCGGGCAGCGCGCGGTCGAGCAGCCCGAGGACGGACGCGCAGGCCGACGCCACGTTGCCCCAGGCCACGCGCTGCGACAGGCGCGAGGCCGTCCTCGACGCTGCGATCACCGGGGCCAGGTGCCGGGTCACCAGCGCGTCGGCGAGGGCCCCGGGGTCCCGCGGCGGCGGGACGGGGTGGAGTGGCCGGTCCGCAGGGGCGTCGGCGAGGGCCCCGGGGTCGCGGCACAGGTCGGCGGGGGACCTGGGATCGAGGGACGGGTCGGCGGGGGAGCCGGGAGCGCGCGGCGGCGTGCCGTCCGCCCGCGGGTCGGGCGCGGCCACGCCGACGGTCCGCCCGCCCTCCATCCGCACCCACACGCGGCCCGGGCCCAGATCGAGCACCGCGCCGGTGAGCGCCCAGGCGCCGATCGCCAGGCCGGCGACCCGCCACGCGTAGCCCTGCAGGGCGCACGAGCCCCCGACGGTGCTGCGCGCGCTGCCGATCCCCGCGGCGTAGTCCTGCGCGACCGCGGGCCAGGCGTCCGGATCGACGAGCACGTGCGCGGACGTCCACCCGTCGGCGGCCAGCGCGGTGGCGTCCCGCCCCGGGTCGACCGGCAGCCGGTCGTCGCACGCGGCGAGGCGACGGATCGCCTCGCGGAGGGCCGCGTCCTGCACCTCAGCGGGACCCGGTCGCGCGGTCGCGCGGGGGGACGAGCCCGAAGCGCTCGAGGGCGTCCCGGACCCGCTCGGCGGCCTCGATGTTCGGGAAGCCGCTCGTGAACAGGGCGAGCGGCAGCGTCACGACGCGGTCCCGGCGGATCACCGGCAGGTCCTTCAGCCCCGGCCGGGCGCGGAGGGTGCGCAGCTTCTGGGCGACCTCGCCCGGCTCGCCCGACCGGTAGTCCATGACGACGACGGCGTCGGGCCTCGCGGCGGCGACGCGCTCCCAGCTCGCCTGGAACCAGGTCGTGTCCTGGTCGTCGAAGACGTTCGTGCCGCCGGCGGCCTCGATGATGCCCTGGGGCGGGCCGTTGCGACCGGAGGTGTAGAGGTCCTTCGTGCCGCTGTCGAACAGCAGGACCTTGGGCGGCCGGCCCGCCCGGGGGGCGGCCTGAAGCGCCGACAGTCGCCGGTCCAGCTCGCGCCGGGCGGCGGTCGCCTCGCGTTCCCGCCCGGTCAGCCGGCCGTATCCGGCGAGGTCCGCGCGGACCGCGTCCCAGGGGTCCATCGTCCCCAGCTTCGACGCGGTGCCCGCGGCGGGGTCCTGCCGGCAGCTGTCGGAGATGACGTACGGCGCGACGCCGCGCTTCTGCGCCGCTTCGACGGTGACCCCGGTCGAGCCCGCGAACAGCCCGGAGTACGAGCCGATCAGGACGTCGGGGCGCTTCGCGAGGATCGCCTCCATCGAGATCGGGCTGGTCAGGCGCGGCACCCGCTCGATGCCCCGGCCGTAGAGCCCCTGCATGACGGCGTCGTTGCCCTTCGTCAGCGACACCGCCGCCAGCTGCGAGACCGCCCCGATCCGCAGCAGCGTGCCGACGTTGGCGGAGTTGCTCGTGGCGACGATGCGCCTGGCGACCCCGTCGAACGTGCGTCGCTGTCCGCAGTTCTGGACCGTGACGGGCCCGGCGGGCGTCGTCGCGGCGCCGGCGCGGGGGGCGGGGTCGTCGGAGGAGCCGCAGGCGGCGAGGGCCAGGCTGCTCGCGAGCAGCGCGACGGCGAGCGGCGCCCTGCGGAGGTGGCGGGACGTCGCGGTCGCGGGCGTTCCCGGGGGCCGGCGCGGCGCGGTGGCCGTGGGCGGGCCCAGGGGGCGGCGACGGGCGGTGGCCGCAGGCGTGCCACGGAGGTGGTCGGGACGGTCGTCGACAGGGGTCGACGCGGGTGCGGCGGTGCGTGAGCTCACGCGGTGGTCCTTCGATCAGGAGCTCGTACGCGGAGCCCGTTCGGCGATCCGGCCGGCGACGTGCGATGCACGCCGAGGGCCGCAAGCCAGCAGGTCTTCGGACTCGGGTTCGTCCGGTCGAGGCGCCTTCCCGGATCTGTGGATCCAGTGGCCGATGCCCCGCCCGTCCCCCTCACCGCTGCGCGTCAGTTCCGGTCTTGCACCGGATTCCCTGACCCATCGAGATGGGTACGACTGGCTCGCGGCGGACCATAGCGGACGATCTTCGGAACGCCGAACGCGGAGCTCGGCGGGCGGGGCGCGTCCCACGTCACGCACCCCGGCGACCCCGTCGCCTACGGTCGGACGATGCAGCGCGCCCTCGTCCTCGGTGCCGGTGGCCTGGCGGCCATCGCCTGGGAGACCGGGCTGCTCGCCGGTCTGGCCCGGCGGGGCGTCGACCTGGCCGCCGCGGAGCTCGTGGTCGGGACGTCGGCCGGCTCCACGGTCGCCGCGCAGCTCGGGGGCCCGCGGGACCTCGAGGCCCTCGTCGACGCACAGCTCGATCCGGCGACGTCGGAGCTCACGCCGGACCGCGATCCCGTCCGGGTGGCGGAGCGCGCCGCCGTCTGGGACGCGCTCGCGCAGGGCGGCGACGTCGTGGCCGCCCGCCGTGCGATCGCCGCGATCGCGCTGGCCACCCCGACGGTCGACGAGGCCACCCGGCGGGCCGTGATCGCCGCCCGGCTGTCGGGCGCGGACTGGCCGGACCGTCCCCTGCTCGTGCCCGCGGTCGACGCGGCGACCGGCCGGCTCGTCGTCTTCGACCGCGGCTCGGGCGTCCCGCTGGTCGACGCGGTGGCCGCCAGCTGCGCGGTCCCCGCCATGTGGCCGCCCGTGACCATCGGCGGGCGACGGTACGTCGACGGTGGGGTGCGCTCCGGCACCAACGCCGACCTGGCCCGCGACGCGGACCGGGTCGTCGTCCTGCAGGCCGGCGACGCGCGGCCCGACGACGCGGCCGAGGTCGGTCCGTCGCTGGACCGCCCCGGCGTGCTGGTGGTGCGGCCGGACGAGGCGTTCTTCGCGGCCCGGGGCGACGACCCCCTCGACCCGGGCGTCCGCGCCGGCTGCGTGCGGGCGGGGCTCGACCAGGCGCCCCTGGTGGCCTCGGCGGTCGCCGCGGTCTGGGCGGCACCCCGCATCGTCGCGGCCGACTGACGCGACCGTCCGGGCGGGCGGGGCCGTCGGGTGGGCGACGCACCCGGTCGGCTCCGCCGGACCCGGGACGGCGAACCCGGCCAGGAGTCCGGCGGAGCCCCTTCCGCAACCGGCCGCCCGCCCATAGGGTGGTCGGGGATGACGCCCGACGACCTCGCAGGCATGACGGGCCGCCTGTCGGGCGCGGTCCGCCCGGGCCGGATGGGCGAGGTCATGCTGGCCGTCGGAAACCGGGTCGAGGCGTACTACGCCGTCGCCTACGACGGCACCGAGGTCATCGAGCGGGACGCGGAGTGCGTCGTCGTCGAGTCCCACCCGTCCCTCTCGCGCACCGTGCTCGTCACCGCGCTGCCGGTGTCGGCCTGATGCCGGCCGACCGGCCGGCCGCCGCCCGCCCTGCGCCGCCCGTCCTGCCCGGGCGCCCTGCCGCCCGCCGCGGCGTCGCCCGCAGCACCGCCGCCCATTCCACCGC
>NZ_JAURWA010000070.1 GCF_030655195.1 Patulibacter sp.
GGCCCGCCCCACCGGCCGGCCCTCCGCCGCCCGCCCCGCGGCACGACGGCCGCACGTGACGCCCCGGTGAACACCGGTCGCCCCGCTCCCGGCCCGGCGGTAGGGTCGGGCCGCGCGGGTCCCCGCGCGTCCCTCGACCCACGGAGTCCACCATGGACGTCACCGTCCGCAACGCCCCGAGCTTCGCCGTCGCCCGCCTGACCCTGGCTCCCGGCGAGTCCCTGAACGCCGAGTCCGGCGCCATGATGGCCACCTCCGGCGGCGTCGAGGTCGAGTCGAAGATGCGGGGCGGCCTGAAGGGCGCGTTCAAGCGCAGCGTCCTCGGCGGCGAGTCCGTGTTCGTGTCGAAGTTCACCGCTCCGTCCGAGGGCGGTTGGGTCGACGTGGCCGCCAAGCTCCCCGGCGACGTCGCGACGCTGCCGGTCGACGGTGGGCTCAACCTCGCGCGCGGCGGCTACCTCGCCGCCGACGAGGGCGTGGAGATCGACTCGAAGTGGGGCGGCCTGAAGAACCTCGCGGGCGGCGAGGGCGGGTTCCTCGTCCGGGTGGAGGGCCGGGGCCAGGTCGTGCTCGCGGCCTACGGGGCGATCGACGTGGTCGAGCTGCAGGCCGGCGAGTCGTTCGTGCTCGACTCGGGCCACATGGTCGCCTACGAGGACGGCGTCGAGTTCTCGATCCGCAAGGTCGCGAAGGGCATGGTGCAGTCGCTGAAGAGCGGCGAGGGCCTCGTCTTCGAGTTCCAGGGCCCCGGCAGGGTGTGGACGCAGAGCCGCAACCCGGGCGAGTTCCTCGGCTGGCTGACGGCCGAGCTGCCGTTCTCGCGGGGCTGATCCGACGGGGCGGGCCCGCACCGCGCCCGCCGATCTCCGCCCGGCCCGCGGCACCCGCCGGTGCCGGCCGGCCTACGGCAGGTCGGCGACGACGTCCACGAGGGGCTTCTGGATGCCGGTGATGAACGGCAGCTCCTCGCGGGTGTGGCGCCGGGCCTCGGCGCCGCGCAGGTCGCGCATCAGGTCGACGATCCGCTCGAGCTCGTCGGCCTCGAAGGCCAGCAGCCACTCGTAGTCGTTCAGGGCGAACGCGCTGATCGTGTTGGCGCGGACGTCCTTGTACCCCGCGGCCATCATGCCGTGCTCGCGCAGCAGCTTCGAGCGCTCGGCCGGGTCGAGCAGGTACCAGTCCAGCGACCGCACGAAGGGGTAGACCGAGATGTACTTCTTCGCCGGCGTTCCC
This sequence comes from Patulibacter sp., assembly GCF_030655195.1. Classification (GTDB taxonomy): domain Bacteria; phylum Actinomycetota; class Thermoleophilia; order Solirubrobacterales; family Solirubrobacteraceae; genus Patulibacter. The sequence continues at coordinate 1,234 of NZ_JAURWA010000070.1, forward strand.
TCGAGGTAGGCCGGGATGTGGGCCTTGTTGAACTCGGCCTCGCGGTGCACGCCGATCGACGTCCACCACGGGTCGAGCGCCTGGCCGAGCTTCGTGCGGTTGAACGCCACGAGGGCGTCCTGCAGGGCGTCGGCGGACGGGCCGATCAGCCACAGCAGCACGTCGACCTCGGCCCGGAAGCCGACCGTCGAGTAGGCGCCGCGCAGGATCGCGTCGCCTCCCGTGATGGCGGCCTCGGCGTCGGCGGCGAGCTGCTCGCGCCCGGCCTGGTCGACCCGCCGGTGGCCGCGGGCGGCCTTGAACGACGCGTACATCGCGTACAGGTTCGTGTGGTCCGTCTGCGTGCTCACCCGGCCGAGGATATGGGGCGCGCGATCGGGGAGATGGGCCGCCTGGGACTCGAACCCAGAACCACGGGCTTAAAAGGCCCTTGCTCTACCATTGAGCTAGCAGCCCACGCCCCGCGAAGGGTACTCACGGGAGGGCCCGGACGCACGTCGCGGAGCCCCGGCCCCTAGGGCCCACAGGCGGCCCCGCACCGCCCGCCCGGGGCGTGCCGACGGCGGCGGTGGGGTAGCTTCGGAGGCATGGGCAGCTCCGACATCCCGTCCGGCGACGACTCCGAGATCCGTCGCATCGAGCGCGAGCGCGCGGCGAACGCGCCGGTCGAGGAGGCCGGCGGCGGCGAGGCCGAGGGCTTCGAGCTCGCCGAGGAGGCGCTGATCGAGAACGCCTCCCACGGCGACGAGCACGGCACGACCAAGATCCTGCGCGACGCGCGCACGGGCGAGGACCTCGAGGGCGCGCCCGACGCGGAGCTCTACGGCGAGTCCGACGAGCCGATCCAGGCCGACCAGGGCCAGGAGTCCGACGCCGACGCGGACGTCTGAGCGACGCCCCGCCCCATGGCGGGACGCCTCGTCCGACGGCCCCGGGCCCGCTCCGGGCCGGGGTCCCACCGGCGTCGCGGTCCGGTCCGCACCCGCGAGCACCGGACCGGCGGCCCGTTCTACACTCCACGGGCGCCCGCCCCCATGGTGTAGCGGTTAGCACGCCAGCCTTTCACGCTGGTAGCGAGGGTTCGATTCCCTCTGGGGGTACTCCGGCCCGGGGTCGTCCCGGGTCGTGGCCCGCCGACCGGGACCACCGGACCGGCCGACGGCGTCCGACGCGACGGCCCGCCCCGGCCACCCCCGCCCCGGCCACCCCCGCCCCGGCCCCCCCCGCCCGGCCGTGGCCGACCGCCGCCGACCGTCGGCGCGCCACCATACGTCCCCTTCAGGCCGGGGCGTCATCGTGGGCACGTCGTGTCCGCGCCGCTCCCCACCCCCGACGACGCCGAGGGCCGTCCCGTCGGGCGCCGCGCGTTCCTGGGGATCGTCGGCGTCGGGGTGTCCTCGCTCCTCTGGGGCGGCGTCGCCACCCGCTGGCTGTCGGACGCGTCGAGCGCCCTGCCGTCGAGCCTGCAGAGCGTCGTGCCCGGCGGCACCGGCTGGCGCATCTACTCGGTGAACCCGCCGTTCCCGACGTACGACCCGACGACCTGGAGGCTCACGGTCGACGGGCTGGTCGAGCGGCCCCGGACGTTCACGATGGCCCAGCTGCAGGCGCTCCCGCGTGCGGACCAGACGACCGACTTCCACTGCGTGACCGGCTGGTCGGTACCGGACGTCCACTGGGCGGGCGTGCGCTTCGCCGACCTCCTCGCGGCCGTCGGGGTCAGTCCCGCCGCGGGGGCGATCGAGTTCGCCTCGGCGGAGGAGCCCTACGTCGACAGCCTGACGCTCGAGCAGGCCCGCGCACCCGACGCGATGCTCGCCTACGAGATGGACCACGGACCGATCAGCCGGGAGCACGGCGCGCCCGCCCGCCTGGTCGTCCCGCAGATGTACGGCTACAAGGGCGTCAAGTGGGTCAGCCGGATCACGCTGACCGCGCAGGCCTCCGACGGCTACTGGGAGCAGCGCGGCTACGACCGGGACGCCTACGTCGGCGGCTCCAATGGCGTCTGAGTCCGCGCCCGCACGCCAGATCCTCGCGGCACCCCGCCGGGTGCTCCGCTTCGGGCCGACGGAGCGGGCCTTCCACTGGATCCACGCCGCCGGCTTCACGGTCATGACCGGGACGGGCGTCGTCATGTACCTGCCGGCGCTGTCCGCCCGGATCTCGGACCGACCGACGCTCAAGGCGATCCACCTGACCGCCGCGGTGCTGTGGGTGGCGGCGCTCGTCGTCGTCCCCCTGCTCGGCGACCGCCGGGCGCTCCGGGCGGCGGTGCGCCAGCTCGAGACCTTCGACGCCGACGACCGGCGGTGGCTGCTCGGTCCGGGACGCCACCGTCGCCGGGGACCGGGATGGCGCGCCAGGATCCCGCAGGGCCGGTTCAACGCGGCGGAGAAGGCGCACTCGATCGTCCAGGCCGCGCTGGCGGTCCTGTTCGTCGTCTCCGGCGTCCTGCTCTGGCTCGGGGAGCGCGACACCGCCTTCCGGCTGCCCGGCACGATCCCGCTGCACGACGGGGCGATGTTCGTCGCGCTGGTCCTCGTCGCGGGGCACGTCTACCTGTCCCTCGTCCACCCGCCGACGAAGCCCGCGATGCGCGGCATGCTGACCGGCGAGGTCGACGCGGACTGGGCCGAGGCGCACCACCCCAAGTGGGACGCGCCGCCGGCCGACGCCCCGCCGCCGGGGTACGACGCCGCGCGGCGGAGCCGACCGGGGGCGGCCCCGGTCGTCGCGGCCCTCGGCGTCGCGACGACCGCCGTGCTGGTCGTGGTCCTCGTCGTGCTCTGACGCACGCCGGCGGTCCGCCGGTCCTCCTCCTCCGCCGTCGTCGCGCCGCGGACGCCGGTGCTGACGGCGGGTGGACGGCGCACGTGACGATTCCCACCCTGGGGGAGGCGCCCGACGGTGGCACGAAGGGTCCTCGCGGCGGGACACTTGCCCGATGAACGTCGCCGAGCAGCTCGTCCACGTCCTGCAGCGGGCGGGGGTGCAGCGCGTCTACGGGCTCGTCGGCGACTCGCTGAACCCCGTCGTCGACGCGATCCGCAGGACGGACGGGATCGAGTGGATCCACGTCCACAACGAGGAGGCCGCGGCGTTCGCGGCCGCAGCGGACGCGCAGGTGACCGGGCGGCTGGCGGTCTGCGCCGGATCGTGCGGTCCGGGCAACACCCACCTGATCCAGGGCCTCTACGACGCGCAGCGCTCCGGTGCGCCCGTGCTGGCGATCGCGTCGCACATCCCGTCGGACCAGATCGGGACGTCGTTCTTCCAGGAGACCCACCCCGAGCGCGTCTTCGTCGACTGCAGCGGCTGGTGCGAGACGGTCTCGCGCGCCGAGCAGATGCCCCGCCTCGCGCGGATCGGGGTCCAGCGGGCCATCGGCGACGAGGCGGTCTCGGTGCTCGTCCTCTCCGGCGACGTCGCCGACCTGCCGGTCGACGCCCCGCTCGGCGACGAGGGCTTCGTCGAGGCCCGCGGGGCGCTCGCCCCGCCGGCGTCCCAGGTCCGCGAGCTGGCCGACGCGATCAACGCCGCCGAGAAGGTCGTGCTCTTCTGCGGGGCCGGGGCCAAGGACGCCCGCGACGAGCTGTTCGCCCTCGCGGACGCCGCGAACGCCCCGATCGGCCACACGCTGCGCGGCAAGGAGTGGCTCCAGTACGACAACCCCTACGACGTCGGGATGAGCGGGCTGCTCGGCTACGGCGCCTGCTACGAGGCGATGGACGACGCCGATCTCGTCGTCCTGGTCGGCACGGACTTCCCGTATCCCGAGTTCCTGCCGGGCACCCGGACCGCCCAGATCGACCGCGACCTGGGCCGCATCGGGCGGCGCACCCCGGTCCAGGTGGCCGTCCACGGCGACGTGCGGGCGACCCTCCTCGCGCTGCGGCCGCTCCTGCGCGCCAAGCCCGACCGCTCGTTCCTGGACCGCATGCTCGCGCGGCACGTGAAGATCCTCACCGGCGCGATCTCCGCCTACACCGGGGACGCGAAGCAGCGCTCGCCGATCCATCCCGAGTACGTCGCCTCGGTGCTCGACGAGCTCGCGGCCGACGACGCGATCTTCACGGTCGACACCGGGATGAACAACGTGTGGGCCGCCCGCTACCTGTCCCCGAACGGCCGGCGGCGCGTGATGGGCTCGTTCTGGCACGGCTCGATGGCCAACGCGCTGCCGCACGCGATCGGCGCCCAGTTCGCGCAGCCCGGGCGCCAGGTGATCTCGATGTCCGGCGACGGCGGACTCGCGATGCTGCTCGGCGAGCTCCTGACCGTCCGCCGTCACGCGCTACCGGTCAAGACGATCGTCTTCAACAACTCGTCCCTGGGGATGGTCAAGCTCGAGATGCTGGTCGAGGGCCTGCCGAGCTTCGGCACCGACCACGACGGCGTCGACTACGCCACGATCGCCGCCGGGGTGGGGATCCCGTCGCTGCGGATCGAGGACCCCGGCGAGCTGCGGGCCGGGCTCGCGAAGGCGCTGGCGACGGATGGTCCGGTGCTCGTCGACGTGGTCACCGACGCCAACGCGCTGTCGATGCCCCCGCACATCAGCGCGCAGCAGATCCGCGGCTTCGCGATGGCCGCCGGCAAGACGGTCCTGGGCGGGGGCGTCGGCCGGATGGTCGACCTGGCCACGTCGAACCTGCGCAACGCCAAGGCGCTGGGGTAGCGGTCCGGCCGCTCGGCCGGTGTCGGTCGTCGTGGGCGGTGCGTCGGCCGGGGCCCCGGCCGATCCCCGTCCGGCCCCTCGCGGTCAGATCCCCCGCAGCAGCCCGCCGTCGACCGGCAGCGCCGCGCCGGTGACGTAGGCGGCGCGCTCCGAGCAGAGGAAGGCCGCGGCGGCGGCCATCTCCTCCGGCAGCCCGAGCCGACCGGCCGGGACGGCCTCGGCCGCGGCGGCGCGGGCCTGCTCCATCGAGCCGTGGATCGCCTCCATCCGGCGCGTCGCGATGCGCCCGGTCAGGAGCGTGTTGATCGTGACCCCGTCCCCGGCCACCTCGCGGGAGAGCGTCTTGAACGCGGCGAGGGTGGCGGAGCGCTCGGCGTTCGACAGCACGAGCGCGGGCAGCGGCTCGCGGACCGACGTCGACGCCACGCCGACGACACGGCCCCACCGGCGCTCGCGCATCCCGGGCAGCGTGCGGCGCAGCAGCGCCATCGGCGAGCGGACCAGGTTGCGATGCGCCTCCTCCCACCGCTCGTCCCCGAACGACAGCGGGTCCGGATCCGCCGGCGGCCCGCCGGTGTTGACGACGACGATGTCGATCGGGCCGACCGCCGCCTCGGCGGCGTCGACGAGGCGATCGGCGCCGGAGACGTCCGAGGTGTCCCACGCGATCCCGGCCGCCGCGCCGACCTCGTCCGCCGCGGCGGCCGTCCGCTCCGGGTCGCGGGACGACAGGACGACCTGCACGCCCTCCGCCACCAGCGCCTCGGCGATCGCCCGCCCGATCCCGGCGGACGCGCCGCCCACGATCGCCGTCCGCCCCGCGATGTCCAGGTCCATGGGCGCAGTATCGCGGTGCGGCACGCGCGGGTCAGTCGGCGATCGAGCCACCGGCCCCGAGCCGCACCGTCCGCGTGATCCCCAACGCGTCGCGGAACCGCTCGTCGTGGCTGGCGACCACGAGGGCGCCGGGCCAGTCGCGCAGGGCCGCCTCGAGCGCCTCGAGCGACGCCAGGTCGAGGTGGTTGGTCGGCTCGTCGAGCAGCAGGCAGGTCGTCCGGCGCAGCGCGAGGACGGCGAGCTCGGCCCGGGTCAGCTCTCCCGGCGACAGCGACGCGGGCGGGCGCACGACCACCTCGGCGGCCAGGCCGAACGTCGCCATCGCGGTCCGGGCGTCCGTCGGGTCCGCGCCCGCGAGCCGGGCGACCGCGTCGGACGTGCCGTCCGGCTCACCGACGAGCGCGACCCGCGCCTGCCCGAGGGCGGCGAGCTCCGCTCCCGGGGCGACGAGCCGCCGACCGGCGGCGAGCGTCGTCGTCCCGGCGAGGGCGCCCAGGAGGGTCGACTTGCCGCTGCCGTTGGGCCCGGCGAGCAGCAGCCGCTCGCCGTGACCGACCTCGAGGTCGACCGGCCCCAGCGCGAACCCACCGCGGCGCACGGTCGCGCCCTCCAGCGCGACGGCCCACGGCGCCCGTCGCGCGGCGGCGGTCAGGGACACGCGCAGGGTCGCGGGCTCGCGCGGCCGCTCGGGGATCGCCCGGCCGGCCCGGCCCTCGACCACGCGGGCCCGGCGCTGCATCCCCTCGGCCCGGCTGCGCACCCACTCCTTGGAGTTCTTGTCGCCGTCGTGGGTGGCGTGCCCCGCCCGGCGGTGGGCGGCGGCGGCGCGGGCGCGGGTCTCCTCCGCGGCCGATCGCAGCGCCTCGCGGGACCGCACGGCGTGGTCGTGCTCGGCGACCGCGCGCCGGCGGGCCTCCGCCCGCTCGTGCTCCCACGACGCGAACCCGCCGCCGTGGTGGACCGCGGTCCCGGGCGGCGCGTCCGGGTCGCCGAGGACGACGAGCTCGTCGACGGCGTCGGTCAGGAGCGCGCGGTCGTGCGAGACGACGACGAGTCCGCCCCGGTGCTCGCGCAGCACGCGGCGCAGCGCCGTCAGCCCGTCGTCGTCGAGGTGGTTCGTCGGCTCGTCGAGCAGCACGACGTCGTGGCGGCTGCAGCGCAGGGTCGCGAGCCCCACCCGGGCGGCCTGCCCGCCGGAGAGCCGGGCGAGCGGCCGGTCCAGCAGGGCCGCGGGCAGGCCGACCTCGTCGGCCGCGG
>NZ_JAURWA010000071.1 GCF_030655195.1 Patulibacter sp.
GGCGCGGCGCCGCGCGTCCGTCAGTCGCCGGCGGCCGACGCCCCGACGGGGACGCCCAGCGCGACGCCGATGCGGGCCGCGACGTCGGCGCCGGTGAAGCCGACCTCTGCGTGCAGGAGCTTCGGCGCGCCGTGCGTGACGTAGCGGTCGGGCATGCCGACGCGGAGGATGCGGCACGAGCCCCAGTCCACGCCGTGCTCGTCCCCGGCCTCCCAGACCGCCGATCCGAACCCGCCCTGGAGGACGCCCTCCTCGACCGTCACGAGCAGCTCGTGGTTCTGCGCCAGGTCGCGCACCAGCTCGACGTCGATCGGCTTGGCCCAGCGGGCGTCGGCGACGGTCGCCTCGACGCCTGCCTCGGCGAGGACGGCGGCGGCCTCGAGGCCGACGCCGACGCCCGAGCCGTAGCCGAGGATCGCGACGCGGTCGCCCTGACGCAGGACCTCGCCCTTGCCGATCGGCAGGACGCGGGGGCCCTCGGCGCCGGGCAGCGGGACGCCGGTGCCCTCGCCGCGCGGGTACCGCAGCGCGAACGTGCCGGGGTGCTGGATGCCGGTGTGCAGCAGGTGCACGAGCTGCGACTCGTCGCGCGGTGCGGCGAGGACGATGTTGGGCAGGTGCCGCAGGTAGGCGATGTCGAAGACGCCGTGGTGCGTCGGGCCGTCGTCGCCGACCAGGCCGGCGCGGTCCATCGCCAGGACGACGTCGAGCTCCTGCAGACAGACGTCGTGGACGATCTGGTCGTACGCGCGCTGCAGGAACGTGGAGTAGATCGCGGCGACGGGCTTGAGGCCCTCGAGCGCGAGACCCGACGCGAAGAGCAGGGCCTGCTGCTCCGCGATGCCGACGTCGAAGTAGTGATCGGGCTCGGCGACCTGCAGCAGGTTCAGACCGGTGCCCGTGTTCATCGCCGCGGTGATGCCGACGACGCGGCGGTCCGCCCGGACCTCCTCGATCATCCGCTCGCCGAAGACCTGGGTGTAGGTCGGGGGCTTGGGCGGTGCGTCGGGATCGACCGCGACCTTGGGCGCCGGGGCGCCGTGGACGATGGAGCCGGGCTTGGCGGCGTGCCACTTCTCCATGCCCTCCAGCCCGCCGTCCTCGGCCGGGGCGAAGCCCTTGCCCTTGACGGTCTTGACGTGCACGACGACGGGCCGGTCGGCCTTGAACGCCTGACGCAGGGCGACGCGCAGGGCCGCGACGTCGTGGCCGTCGACGACGCCGACGTACGCCCAGTCGAGCGACTCCCACAGCTCGCCGTGGGAATTCAGGAGCTTCATCGAGCCCTTGAGCTTGGGACCGACGTTCTCCACCAGACCGCCGACACCGGGGAGGTCGGTCAGCCGCTCCTCGACCTTCTCGCGGCCGTGCCACAGCTTCGGGTGCAGCCGGACGCCCTGGAAGTACCGCGACAGCGCGCCGACGTTCGGCGAGATCGACATCCCGTTGTCGTTGAGGATCACGACGAGCGGCGTGCCCAGGCCGCCGGCCTGGTGCGCGGCCTCGAAGGCCACCCCACCGGTCATCGACCCGTCGCCGATGACCGCGACGACCTTGCCGGGGACCTCCGCGCCGTTCGAGTTGGCCTCGCGGATGCGCATGCCCTCGCGCAGGCCGACGCCGTAGCCGATCGACGTCGACGCGTGGCCGGCGCCCATGATGTCGTGCTCGGACTCGTGGATCGAGCAGAACGGCGCCATGCCGTCGTACTTGCGGATCGTGCCGAGCTGGTCCCGTCGACCCGTGAGGATCTTGTGCGGGTAGGACTGGTGACCGACGTCCCAGAGGATCTTGTCCGTCGGGCTGTCGAGCAGCGAGTGCAGCGCGACCGCGATCTCGCACGTGCCGAGGTTGGCCCCGAAGTGGCCGCCGATCTCACCGACCGTGTCGATGATGTGCTCGCGGACCTCCTGCGCGACCTGCTGCAGCTGCTCCTCGGAGAGGCCGTGCAGGTCCTGCGGGCGGTCGATGCGGTCCAGCAGGCGGGTCACGGGTCAGTTGGTCCTCGTGTGGATGAACGCGGTGAGGGTGTGCAGGTCCTCGGCTCCTGTCGAGGGTACGGCGGAGCGGAGGGCCGTGGATGCGGCGTCGTGCAGCTCGGTGGCCATGCTGCGGGCTCCGTCCAGACCGTACTCGGTCACGTACGTGCGTTTCCCGTGACGTTCGTCGCTGCCTTGCGGCTTGCCGAGGTCGAGGTCCGTGCCGGTGACGTCGAGGATGTCGTCGACCACCTGGAACAGCACGCCGAGGTCGGCGGCGAAGCCCCGCAGGGCGGCGGCGCGGTCGTCGTCGACGCCGGCGATCGCCAGCACGCAGCCGACCGACGCGCCGATCAGGCGGCCGGTCTTCAGCTCGTGCAGGACGCGGAGGTCCTCGGCCGTGACGACCGGTGCGACGGGGACGGCGACGGTCGGACCGGCCGGGCCGCCCGAGCCCGGGGCCGCGGCGGGCAACGGCGTCTCCGGGCCGGGCGCGACGTCGTCGGCCGGGGATGCCGCGGCGTCGAACCCGACCGGGTCCCCCGCCCCGCTCTCGGCCGCGGCCAGCGCCTTGTCCGCCGTGACGTCGAGGAACTGGCCGCCGACCATGCCGTCGACGCCGGTGGCGTCGGCGAGCTCGGCGGCCGCGACGAGCAGGTTCTCGGCCGGGACGCCGGCGGCCAGGCCCGCGGTCAGGAGGTGCTTGAACGCCTCGGCGTAGAGCGCGTCGCCGGCGAGGATCGCGACGTCCTCCCCGAACGCGACGTGGCAGGTCGGCCGGCCGCGACGCAGGTCGTCGTCGTCCATCGCCGGCAGGTCGTCGTGGATCAGCGAGTAGGTGTGGATCAGCTCGATCGCGGCGGCCAGCGGCATCGCCGCGCGCTGGTCCAGGCCGAGTGCCCGTGCGGTCGCGAGCGCGAGGACGGGACGGATCCGCTTGCCGCCGGCCAGCAGCGAGTAGCGCATGGCCTCCTCGAGTCCGCCGACGGCGGGAGCCCGGGCGGGGAAGCGCAGCGCCGTCAGGTACGCGTCGACGGCCGCGCGGAGGTCGTCGGGGTAGGGACCGCTCATCGGCCGGCGGCCTCGCGCACGAGGCGGTCGAACGCCGCACCGGCGTCGGTCGCCGTCTGGGCGACCTGCTCGGCGGCGGTCACCTGCTGGTCGGGGTCCGCCGCGTCGTCGGCGACCCGGCCGAGGGCGTGCTCCAGACGGGCGATCTGGATCTGCAGGTCCTGGTCGGCGGCCGGATCGCTCACCCCCACAGTGTGCAGGATCGACGGACCGTGGCGCGCCCGCGCCCGGGTGCCGGGCCCGGACCCGCCGCCGGTGGGCGTCCGGCTCTGCCCCAGGTCGGCGTCGGGACGACGTCGAGAACCGGGACTCAGTCGGCCGGAGGCCGCGAGCCCTGGTCCTTGAGGATCGCCGAGAGGATGCCGTTGACGAAGCCGGGGGCCTCGGCGTCGCAGAACGTCTTCGCGGTGTCGACGGCCTCGGAGATCGCGCCCTCGGCGGGGATCGGGCTGTCGGCCGGGACCACGTCGGGGTGCAGCATCTCGAGCAGGGCGACCCGCATGATCGACCGCTCGAGCGGGTTGATGCGCTCGACGCTCCAGCCCTTCGCGTGCTTGCCGATGAGCGCGTCGAACTCGTCCTGGTGGTCCGTCGTCGCGTGGGCGAGCGAGCGGGTGAACATCGCCGCGTCGGTGTCGAACAGGTCGTGGAGCGGCCGCCCGGTCAGATCGTGCTGGTAGACGGTGAAGACGGCTTCCCGCCGCTGGTCGCTCCGACGTGACATTCGGCGGGAAGGCTACGCCACCCGCTCCGCGATCGACGGCCGGGGAAGCTCCCGCCGCGCGACGGGCCCCGGCAGGCGCCGGGGCACCCGGGGCCGCTAGGCCCGCGACATGTAGTCGCCGGACTCCGTCTGGACCTTGACGCGGTCGCCGATGTTGACGAAGAGCGGCACGCGGATCTCGGCGCCGGTCTCGAGGGTGGCGGGCTTGTCGCCGCCACCGGAGGCGGTGTCGCCGCGGAGGCCGGGCTCGGTGAAGGTGACCTCGAGCTCGACGGACGAGGGCAGCTGGACGTCCGAGGGCTGGTCGTCGATGAAGAGGATCTGGACCTCGTCGTTGGCCCGGACGAAGCGCAGCGCCGACCTGACGGCGGCGATCGGGATGGCGAGCTGCTCGTAGGACTGCGTGTCCATGAAGTGCGCCTCCGTGCCGTCCTCGTAGAGGTACTGCATGTTGCGCGCCTCGGTGTGGACGGAGCGGAACTTCTCGCCGGCGCGGAAGGTCTTGTCGATGACGTTGCCGTCGCTGGCCCGGCGGAGCTTCGAGCGGACGAACGCGGCGCCCTTGCCCGGCTTGACGTGCTGGGTCTCGAGCACCTTGAAGACGACCCCGTCGACCTCGATGTGGTTGCCGTTCTTCAACTGGTTCGTGGAGATCATGAGCTCCGGAGAGTCTAGGCGGAAGCGCACGCCCGGCCCCGCGCGAGTCCCGCGGAGCACCGGACGGAGCCTTCGACCGGAGCTCCCGATCCCCCGCGACCAGGTCGGGCGACCGGGTCGGCAGGCTCCGGGGCGTCGCCGTCGGGCGGCCCCGGCTCAGGCGCCCGTCAGGACGCCCACGAGCCCCGGGAAGCGGGCCTCGAGGTCGTCGCGACGCAGCGAGATGAAGCGCTGCGTGCCCGCCTGCCGGGTGCGGGTCAGACCGGCCTCGCGCAGCAGGCGCACGTGGTACGAGCACGTCGACTTCGGCAGGCCGAGCTGATCGCCCAGCGCGCCGCAGAGGAGCTCGCCCTGGTCGGCCAGCGTGCGGACCATCTGCAGACGCAGTGGATCGCCGACGGTACGCAGCGCCTGGGCCAGGTCGAGCGCGTCGACCGGCGGGTGCCGGATCGTGTCGCGCGCGACGGCGGGGGCGACGCTCCCGCGGGGGGCGTCGGGCGAGGCGTCCGCCGGCGTCGGGCGAGCCACGGCCGTCGCGACGTCACCGGTGCTGATCGCGGGAGTGGACACGCCCCTATGCTACAACGCAGTTGTTCCAAACGTTTGGAACTTCACGACGCACCGGCCGCCGCCGAACAGGATCGCCCGCCATGACCACCGCCTCCCCGACCGCCGCACCACCGACCCACCGCCGGTACGAGCTGCCCCCGACCGCCGCGTACTGGCTGATGGCCGCGATCATCGGGCTGGCCCTCTTCGCGTCCGCGACCCCGTCGCCCCTGTACGCGACCTACCGCGAGGAGTGGGGCTTCTCGTCCTTCGTCCTGACGGCGATCTTCGCGGTCTACTCCGCCGGGGTGCTCGCGGCGCTGCTCGTGGCCGGGCGGATCTCCGACGACGTCGGTCGCCGCCCCGTCCTGGTCGGGTCGCTGGTCGTGCTCCTCCTGTCGACCGCGATGTTCGTGGCGGCGAACTCCGTGCTGTGGCTGTTCGCGGCGCGGGCGCTGCAGGGCGTGGCCACCGGCGTGGCCCTCGGGTCCGCAGGCGCGGCGCTGCTGGACCTGCACCCGCGGCGCGACAGCCACAGCGCGGGCCTGGCCAACGGCTTCTTCAGCACCGCCGGCATGGGGCTCGGCGCGTTCATCGCGGCGGTCCTCGTGCAGTACGGGCCGATCCCGATGCGCCTCCCCTACCTCGTGCTGCTCGTCGTCTTCGGGGCGCTGCTCGTCGGAGCGCTGCTGATGCCCGAGCCCGTCGCTCACCGCCGGCCGCTGAACCTGCGCTTCGAGGCCCCGCACGTGCCGCCCGCGATCCGCGGGGCGTTCGTCCTGTCGGGCCTCGGCGTCCTCGCCTCGTGGTCGATCGGCGGGCTGTTCATGTCGCTGGGCCCGCAGCTCGCGGCGATCGAGCTGGGGACGGACAACCACGTCGCCGGCGGACTGGCGATCCTGGCCCTCACCGGATCGGGCTCGATCGCGCAGCTCGTCTTCCAGCGGGCGGCACCGCACCGCCTGACGACCGGGGGCGCCGTGGTCCTCGCCGTCGGTCTGGCGAGCGTCGTCGGGTCGCTGTCGCTGAACTCCGGCGCGCTGTTCCTCGCCGCCTCGGTGCTGACCGGCGTGGGCTGGGGCACCGCGTTCCTCGGCGCGCTGCGGTCGCTGACCGCGGTCATCCCCGCCGAGACCCGCGCCCGAACGATGTCGGCGTTCTACCTCGTCGCCTATTCGTCGCTGTCGATCCCGGCGCTCGCCGCCGGCCTGACGACGTCGTCGCTGGGACTGCTGCCGACGTTCCGGATCTTCGGCGCCGTCGTCGCGGTCCTGGCGCTGGTCGTCGCGGTCGCCGCGCACCGGACGCGGCCGACCCGCGCCGTCGGAGCGGACCGGGCGGCCGGTGCGCCGGTCGTGCCGATCGCGGACTGAGGACCGTCGGGGCACCGCGGGCCCGGCGTTCGTTGGACCCCAGGCGGGTCAACGAATTCGGGCGGTTCGGGCCTCCGGACACCCTGGCGACCCCGGGCATCCGGGTGGCGCAGAGGACGCCGACACCACGGCTGACGGCGTAACCCTGATCGCCGTGCAGTCGCTAGGCTGCCCCGATGCGCACCACCGCGATCCGTCGCCGTTCAGCCCTCGCCACCGCCGTCGCGGTGGCCGCGATCGCCGGAGCCGCGGGACCGTCCACCGCGTCGGCGGCGTCGTACCGGTCCTGCTCGCCGTCCTCCGTGAAGCCGCTGCAGAAGTACGCCGCGAGCTTCGCGACGGCCGAGGTCAAGGGCGTGACCTGCAAGAGCGCCGTGCGGCTCGTGCGCTCCGCTCTGGCGAAGGCCTTCGCCGACGAGACGTCCGGTACCCCGGAGGTCGCGGGCTACCGCTGCCGGCTGAGCGGGTCCAGCGACGCGTCGAACGGCGCGGACCCGTTCGTGCGGTACACCTGCAGCAAGGGCACCCGGCGCATCCGCTACACGCTGGTGAGCTAGGCCGGGACCGCCGGGGGCGCGCCGCTCAGGTGACCTCGATCAGGTCCTTGCTCACCGTGGTGTAGACGTCGCTGCCGTCGTCGGTGACCGCGACGAGGTCCTCGATCCGCACGCCGTGGTGGCCCGGCACGTAGACGCCCGGCTCGACGGTGACGATCTGGCCCGTCACGAGCTTGCCCTGGCCGCGGGGGCTCAGCGTCGGGGCCTCGTGGACCTCGAGGCCGACGCCGTGGCCCAGGCCGTGACCGAAGTGGTCGGCGTGGCCGCCGGCGGCGATGATGTCCCGGGCCACCTTGTCGACGGCCCGCGCGTCGGCGTCGGCCTTCACGGCGGCGAGCGACTGGAGCTGCGCGTCGAGGACGAGGTCGTAAACGGCGCGGGCGTCGTCGGAGATGCCGCCGGTCGAGACGGTGCGCGTGGAGTCGGAGCAGTAGCCGTCCAGGACGCTGCCCCAGTCGACCGTCAGCAGGACGCCCTTCGGGATGACCTCGTCGCGGGGCGAGGCGTGCGGCAGGGCGCCGTGGGCGCCGGCGGCGACGATCGGGTCGAAGCTGCTCCCCGAGGCGCCGAGCTCGCGCATGCGGGTCTCCAGGCGCAGCGCGAGTTCGCGCTCGGTGCGGCCGACCACGCCGCCCTCGAGGACGATCTCGGAGAACGCGGCGTCGGCGAGCTCGGAGGCGGCGCGGATCGCGTCCAGCTCGTCCGCGTCCTTGACCGCCCGCAGCCCGGACACGAGACCCTGAGCGGGCACGAGCTCCTGGCCGATCTCGACGGCGTTCTTCAGGCGGCGGTGGGCCGCGACGGTCAGCTGCGCGTCGTCGAAGCCGACCTTGCGCACGCCGTGGGGCAGGTGGGCGGCCAGGCCGGCACCGCCGAGGTCCCGACCGCCGTCGATGCGCTGCCACGGGTCGAGGACCTGGTCCTTGGCCTGGGCGACGTAGCGGAAGTCCGTGATGAAGCGGCGGATCGGGTCGCCCTCGGAGTCGCGGCCGACGACGACGACGCCGTTGGACCCCGTGAAGCCGGTCAGCCAGCGGATGTCGTGGAGGTTCGTGACGACGAGGGCGTCGAGGCCCTGCTTCTTCGCGAGCGCGTCGAGGCGGTCCGCGCGGGTGGCCGGGGCGCTCACAGCGCGCCCCCGTCCGGGCCGGCGGCCGGCGGCGAGGTCATGCTCGTGGGCGGCGTCGGGTCCTGGGCCGGCATCGGCGGCGCGGCCGCGGGGTCGGCGTCGTTGTCGTCGTGCAGACCGGGCGGCGTCGGCTCCGTCGGGTCGGTGATCTGCGGCGTGTCCGAGCTGGAGAGGTGCTCCTCCGTCGGGGTGCCGGAGGCGGGGACGCGCTCGGGCGCCACCTCGACGAGGTGTGCCTGCAGGGCCTCCAGCGCGGCCTTGTAGCCCTCGGGCCCCCGGCCGGAGATCTTCTGCAGGACGAGGCCGTCGAAGACCGAGCTGCGACGCCACTCGTCGCGGGCCTCGACGTCGGAGAGGTGCACCTCGATCGCCGGCACGTCGGCCAGCTCGAGGGCGTCGCGCAGCGCCCAGGAGTAGTGGGTCCAGGCGCCGGCGTTCAGGATGATCCCGTCGACCAGACCCTCGGCCCGGTGCAGGTACTCGACGAGCGCGCCCTCGTGGTTGGTCTGGAAGAACCGCGGGATCAGCTCGAGCTCGCCCGCCCACTCGTCGACCTGCCGCTCGAGCTCCCGGAAGGTCAGGGGCCCGTAGTGCTTCGGGTCCCGTCGGCCGAGCTGATCGAGGTTGACGCCGTGGACCACGGCGACACGGAAGCGACGCATGCCGTTGATCCTCGCACGGTCGGGCCGGAACCCGCTGCCCGTGCGGCTACGGCGCGAGCTCGGCGACCGCCGCCCGCACGTCCTTCGCGGCGAGCTGCTGCCCGAAGCGGACGTCGCCCGGCTCGCGGACGACGACGAACGGGACCGGGGCCGAGCCGACGCGCTTCTTGTCCTTCGCGGTGGCCGCGTGGACCTCGTCGACGTCGATCGCGGCGTCCATGGTCGTCGGCAGGCCCGCGTGGGACAGCAGCCCGGAGACCTGGTCGCGCAGCGCCTCCTGGCCCGAGAGCCGGAGGGCGGCCAGCAGCCCCAGGCCGACGGCCTCGCCGTGGCGGTAGCGACGGTAGTCCGTGACGGTCTCGATCGCGTGGCCGATCGTGTGGCCCAGGTTCAGCACCTGTCGGCGGCCGCCGTCGCGCTCGTCGTCGGCGACGACCTGCAGCTTCGTGCGCGCGCAGCGCATGACCGTCAGCGGGTCGACGGGGGCGCCGGAGGACACCTGGTCCCAGAGGGCGCCGCCGGCGATCAGGGCGGTCTTGACGACCTCGGCGTAGCCGGCCGCCAGCTCCTCGCGCGGCAGCGTCTCCAGCGCGTCGGGGTCGACCATCACCGCGGCGGGCTGGTGGTACGCGCCGACGTAGTTCTTGGCGGCCGGCAGGTCGACGCCGGTCTTGCCGCCGTAGGCCGAGTCGACCTGGGCGACGAGCGTCGTGGGCACCTGGACGACGGGCAGGCCGCGCTGGAACGTGGCGGCGACGAAGCCGGCCAGGTCGCCGACGACGCCGCCGCCGATCGCGACGACGTGGTCGCTGCGCGTGGCGCCCTGGTCGATCATCGCGCCCCAGACGCGCTCGCAGGTGGCGAGCGTCTTGTGGGCCTCGCCGGGCGGGAACTCGATCAGGCCGGCCAGGCCGGGCACGCGGCCGGCGTGGTGCTCGGCGACGTGCTCGTCGGTGACCGCGATGCGGCGCGAGGTCTCGGGCAGCGGCCACGGTGGGAGGTCGCGCAGCAGGCCGGGGCGCAGCCAGACGGGGTAGCCGCCGGAGTCCGTGTGGGCCCAGAGCAGCTGGGCGCCCTTGGCGTCCTTCACCGACTGGATGACCGGGATCGCCGGCCGCAGGAGCTGGCGGTCGACCTCGGGGAGGATCACGTCGGCGACCTGCTCGTAGATCGCCTGGCGCTCGTGGAACAGCGCCTCGAACGCCCTGCGGTCCTTCGCCAGCGGGCGGCTGGAGCGCTTGGCGCGGCGCCACGCGGTCGGCAGGCTGACCTGGAGCAGCACGACGATGTGGGACCGCAGCGCCTCGCGGACCTTCGCGGAGCCCAGGGTGCCGCCGCCGAGCGAGACGACGTCGCCGTCGGCGCGGTCGAGGATCTCCAGCGTCACGCGCTCCTCGACCTCGCGGAACGCGCCCTCGCCGTGCTTGGCGAAGTACTGCGGGATGGTCGAGCCGACCTGCTTCTCGATCCGCTTGTCGGTGTCGACCATGCGGGCGCGCAGGGCGCCGGCGACCATGCGGGCGCCGGTCGTCTTGCCGGCCCCCATGAAGCCGATCAGGACGATGGCGGGGCGCCTACCCGACACGGTGGGCCCTCCGGGTGCGGCCGACCGAAGGCACGGCGGTGCGGCCGCCGGGGGCGGCGGGCTGGAGCGGGCGGCCGGTCATCGGCTCAGCGCGTCCAGCCGATGCGCGCCTCGTAGGCGGCGACGGCGGCCTTGACGTCGTCGATGTGGTCGCCGCCGAACTTCTCGCGGTAGGCGGAGGCGAGGACCATCGCGATCATCGCCTCCCCCACGACGCCGGCGGCCGGGACGACGCACGAGTCGGTGCGCTCGCGCAGCGCCTTGGCGGGCTCGCCCGTCGACAGGTCGACGGAGCGCAGCGGCTTGGTGATCGTCGGGATCGGCTTGACCGCGGCGCGCACGACGAGCGTGTTGCCGTTGGTCATGCCGCCCTCCAGACCGCCCGCGTGGTTGGTGCGGCGGCGGACCGCGCCGGTGGCGACGTCGCCGTCCTCCGCGTCGGCGGTGCCGAAGATCTCGTCCTGCGCCTGCGAGCCGGGGGTCCCGGCCAGGCCGAACCCCTCGCCGAACTCGACGCCCTTGTGCGCCTGGATCGAGCAGATCGCCTGGGCGAGGCGGCCGTCGAGGCGCTCCTGCCAGGAGACGTGCGAGCCGATCCCGGGGTGCAGCCCGAAGGTCAGGACCTCGTAGGCGCCGCCGATCGATTCGTTGTTCTTCCGCTCGACGGTGATGTGCTTGACCATCGCCTTCGAGGTGTCCGCGTCGAGGGTCCGGACGGGGTCGTCGTCGATGCCCTCGAAGTCCGCGACCTGCAGCGGGCGGTCCACGGCGGGCGCGTGGACCGAGCCGATCTGCGTGACGTGGGAGCGGATCTCGACGCCGAGCGCGCGGAGGAAGGCCTTGGCCAGGGTGCCGCCGGCGACGCGCGCGGCGGTCTCGCGGGCGGAGGCGCGCTCGAGGACGTTGCGCACGTCGTCGTGGCCGTACTTCCAGACGCCGACCATGTCGGCGTGCCCGGGGCGGGGCATGTGGACGGGCGGGACCTCGGCCTCGACGGGCCAGGGGTTCATCCGCTCCTCCCAGTTCTGGTAGTCGCGATTGACGACCCAGAGGGCGACGGGGCCGCCGAGCGTGCGGCCGTGCCGGACCCCGGAGCGGACCTCGGCGGTGTCCGTCTCGATCTTCATGCGACCGCCACGACCGAAGCCCAGCTGTCGACGGGCCATGTCGCGGTTCATCGCCTCGCGGTCGAGCTCCAGGCCGGCCGGCAGTCCCTCGACGAGCGCCGTGAGCCCTGGTCCGTGCGATTCACCTGCAGTGGAGAGGGTCAGCGACATGACGTCCGATTCTACGGGCGGGCCGCCGGTGCGGCCCCGCGCCCCCAGGGGGCCCGGGGGTCCGGAGCCCGGGTGCGGGCGCCGCGCCCGCCCAGGGCGATCGGGCGCCCGGTCCGTGGATCAACGGGTCCCTGGCCCGGGCGGTCGCGCCGCCCGGACGTCAGCCCGCGACCTTGTACCCGCCGCGCCAGATCGCCGTGACCCGCAGGGCGGTCACGGCGCCGGGTCGGCCGCCCGCGGACCTGGGCGCACGGATGACGGCGGTGCGCCCCGTGTGCACACGGACCAGCCGGCAGTCGCCGGAGCTCAGCCGCTCGACGCAGCGCGTGCCCTTGGACTGCTTGCCCGTCAGCGCCGCTCCCTCGCGCAGCCGCAGCGTCACGACCTGGTTGGTCCGGGAGACCCCGACCACCCGGGCGACGGTCTTCGTCGACGACGGGACGAGCAGGCCCATGCTGCGCTTGCTGCGGGTGCTGCGGCCCGACGCCGTGTTGACCCGCAGGCTGATCTTCGCGGGGCGGTCGGCGACGGCCCGGAGGACGGCCGCGCGCCGGGCGGCGGCGGTCGGTGCGGCCGGCGAGCCGGTCGACCCGGAGCCGCTCTTGGCCCCGGAGCCGCTCTTGGACCCGGTGCCGGTCGACCCGGTGCCGCCGGTCGACCCGGTCGAACCGCCCGACGAGGTTCCGCCCGCCGCCGCGTTCGCCGCGGCGGACTGGGCGGCGGCGCGCTCGGCGAGCTCCCGGGCGGTCTTGGCGGACGACGAGGAGCCGCCCGCGGCCGTCGCGGACGACCCCGTCAACGACGAGCCGGACGCCGCCCCTGAGGCGGACCCGGGGGTCGCGGTCGCCGTCACGCCGGTCACGGCATCGGTGCCCGACGTGATGGCGGCGAAGGGATCGGCCGACCGGCCGGCGGCGCTGGCGCGCGCGGCCCGGCGACGTTCGCGGGCGGCGTCGGCGGTGCTGACGCCCTCCCCCGCGGCGGCTGTCCCGTCGACCCGCTCGACGATCCGCAGCGCGCGCTCGACGACGGGATCGCTCGGCTGCGCGATCGCCGCCGGGGCCGGGTCGGGCTCGGTCTCCTGCGACGCGCCGTAGAGCGCGAGGCCTCCCCCGCCGAGGACGACCACGCCGAGGATCGCGGCCATGACCGGATCGACGTCGATGGCGCTCTTCGAGCCGCCGCCCGAGGACGAGCGCGACCGCAGCGACCCGATGCTCCCGAAGCGGCTCACGGCTGGCTCCCCGCGGCCGGCGCTGCGGTGGCGGTCGCCGCGGTGGCCGCGGCGTCCTTCGGCAGCAGGTAGGCGACGACCGACAGGGTGCCCTTCAGCGTCCGGCCGCCGGAGGTGCCGCCGCTGGCCAGGTCGACCGAGTCGACCCGCAGCAGACGCCCCTTGGCGCTGACGCGGCCGCCCTCGCGGACCCGCACCTCGCTCTGGATCGACTTGAGGAACTTGGTCACGCCGGTGTAGCGCCCGGCGATCTCGATGTTGAGCTGGACGGGGACGCTGCCCGCGGGGGCCGCGGCGGTGCCGGGCGTGCCGGGCACGGCGCTGCCGTCCGCGGCGGTGCCCGCCGGGGTGCCGGCGGTCGCCGGCGTCGTCGCGGTGGTCGCGGTGGTCGACGTCGTGCCGGTGGTACCGGTCGTCGTCGCGGTCGCCGGGGCCACGGGCGTCGCGGTGGCCGCGCCGTTGGTGACCTTCAGGACGTCGAAGGTGACGCCGTAGCGCTTGGCGGTGCTGTCGAGGCCGTCGATCAGCGCGGGGGCCTCGACCTTCTCGGGCACCGCGATCGCGAGGCGCTCCAGCGTCTCCTCGTTCTGGGGCGTGCGCTTCGCGGCCTCCTTGGCCGTCGCGAGCTGCCCCGCGACGGCGGCGGCCTGCGACTCGGCCTGCGCCTGCGCGTCCTGCGCGGCGGTGCGGTCGTCGCGGGCGGGGCTCACCAGGACCACCCAGAGCAGCGCGGCGACGATGACGACGCCGAGCGCGAGGAGGACCTTCTGCATCTGGGCGGTCATCGGCCGGTCCCGTTCGTGGTCGTGGTGGAGGACGACGTGGTGGTCGCCGCGTCGGGGGTCGCGGCGGCGCCGGGCGTGGCCGCCGTGCCGGTGGTCGCCGCCGCCGCGGTGGCGGCCCCGTCGATGATCGTCTGCGCCGAGAGGCCCAGAGCGGCGTCGGCGGTCACGCGGGAGCAGCCCCCACCGCCGGCCGACGCGCCGGAGGAGCCGGAGCCGCTCGCGGACCGGGCGGTCTGGCTGAGCGCGACGTCCTCGACCTGCGGCAGCGCGCGGAAGCGGCGGAGCGTCGTGGCGACGCGCGGCTGCGTGTCGGCGCAGATCTGGAGCGTGACCGAGCCCGTGCCGGCCAGGCCCGCCGGGGTCGCGGTCGACGTCGTGCCGCCGGCGGCGGCGCCGGTCGCGTTGGCGGCGGCGAGCTGCAGCGTGGTGATCGAGACGTTCGACGGCAGGGATCCGGCCGTCGCCCGCAGGACCATGGCCCAGTCCGTGCGACCCGAGGCCAGCTGCAGGACGGCCGACTCCCGGGCCTGACGCCGCGCGTCGAACGCGACCACCGGGGCCAGACGCGTGACCTGCGCCTGATCAGCGGCGCTCGCGGCGACCGCGGCGACCTCGGCCTCGCGGGCGGTCGCGGTGTCGCTCTTCGTCACGGCCCACAGCCCGACCAGGCCGACGACGACGACCGCGCCGGCGCCGGCGATGGCGTGGTTGACGGTCAGCGAGCTCGACGCGCCGCGGGTGGGACGTGATCCGCCCCGCTCCTCGACGGGCAGCAGGTTCATCGCGCGCATCAGCGCACCTCCTCGACGCTCAGACCGAGCGCAACGGGGTCGGCACCGCCGGCGAGCGCACCGGCGAGCTCGATGGGCAGGTCCAGGGTCTCGTGCAGCAGCGCGGCGACCCCGGGGAGGGCGGCCAGCGGGCCGCTGATCACGCAGGTGGCCGGCGCGACGCCGTCCTCCTGCTCGATGTGGAAGTCGATCGATGTGCGGACGGTCGAGGCGATCGCCCGGATCGTCCGGCCGACGGCCGGCTCCTCCTCGGCGACGTCGTAGTCCACGCCGCTGCGGTCGCCCAGGAGCGCGGCCTCGACCGCGGCGGGGTCGGCGGCGGTGCGCTGCGCCAGGTCCTCGGCGACGGTGCCGATGCCGGCCGGGATCGTGCGGACGAACCGGCACCCGTCGGGACCGGCGACGGCGAGCGTCGTGACCCCGTCGAGGTCGAGCAGGAGCGTCGGCTCGGTCGGGCGGACGCAGCGCGAGAGCCCGAAGGCCAGCAGGTCGACGCCGACGGGGTCCAGGCCGGCGGCGCGGACGGCGGCGACGTGCCCGTCGACGAGCTCCCGGCGGGCGGCGACGACCAGCGCGCGCTTGGTCGGGGCGCCGCCGGCCTCGGCGGGCGCGTCGGGCAGCAGCCGGAAGTCGATCAGCGCGTTCTCTGCGGCGGTCGGGATCCGCTCCTTGGCGAGCATCCGGACGGCGGCGACGATGTCCTCCTCGCGCTGCACGGGCGGCAGGTCGATCACGCGGACGGCGACCTTCTGGCAGCCGATGCCGATGCGCGCCTGCTTGCCCAGGCCCGAGTGCCCCGCGATCGCCTGTCGGATGGCGCCCGCCACGGCGACCGCGTCGATGACCTCGCCGTTCTTCACCGCGCCGGTGGGCAGTGGAGCCGACGCTGCGACCCGCGGCGCGAGCGGCCCGGCGGCGGGTGCGGCCAGCGCGATCGAGACGTGGGTCGCGCCGATGCGGATCCCGGCGACGGGCGCGGTGCTCTGCGCCCGGCGCGACGGCAGGCGCTTGGGCATCTTGGGGAGGGTGAGCTGGCGGCTGGGCATGGTGTGGGACCGGGGGTTCGTCCGTGGGTTCAGGCGTGCTATCGACGCCCGGCGCGGTGTCGGGTGACCGAACCGCCGGGGCTTGGACGACTGTCCGACTTGACCGCGACGGGTCTGCAGGAGTACGTCAGAAGTTGTTGAGGTAGGCGTCGATGACCGGCTGGCCGGCGGCGATCGCCACGACCCCGCCGAACGCCAGGTACGGCCCGAACGGGATCTGCGTCTTGCGGGCCTTCTCGACGCCGGAGCGCGCGGCGAGGACGACGCCGAAGAGCGTCCCCGACAGCAGGGCGACGAGCAGGGCGACGGCGACCGCCGGGCCCAGGCACAGCCCGAGGACGCCGGCGAGCTTGACGTCGCCGATGCCCATGCCGTCCGGGCGCAGCATCGCGGGGATCAGGAGGAAGATCGCAGCACCCAGTCCCGCGGCCACGCGGCCGAGCTCGCCGCCGGGGTCGATCGCGGTGCCGGCCACCAGCGCGATGACGGCCGCGGGCAGGGTGATCGCGTTGGGGATGCGGCGGTGGTCCAGGTCGATCAGCGTGATCGGCACCAGCGCGGTGACCAGGACGATGCCGAGCACCGCGTCGACGGTGTCGTCGGCGACCGCGGCGACCAGCGCCCACAGCAGCGCCGTGGCGCCCTCGACCAGGGGGTAGCGCGCCGAGATCGACGTGCCGCAGTCCCGGCACCGGCCGCGCAACACCAGCCAGGAGAGCACGGGCACGTTGTCGTACGCACGGATCTGGTGGTGGCACTCCGGGCACTCCGAGCGGCCGGTCACGACCGACAGCCCGTTGGGCAGGCGGTACACGACGACGTTGAGGAACGACCCGATGAGGAGCCCGAAGGCGGCGGCGAGGACGATGAGCATCAGGGTCACGGGGAGGGAGGTGGTGGCTCGACGCTACGGCGTCTACAGCGCCACGGGACCGGCGGACGGTGCCGGTTCTGTGACGTCTCCATCACCCATCGGGCGCTGGCCCCCGGGGCTTGAGGGTCAGGTCCACCGGCGCCCCAGGCGTTCCGCCTCGGCGAGCCGCGCGAACCGGCGCCGAGCTGCGCCGACCGCCCTCCGCCGCTCCGCTCAGCGCTGCTTCGCGGTCACCCGCAGCGTCCGCTTACCCACGGTCACGTCGATCCGGTACGCGCCGCGCTTGACCGTCGGCGACGTGGTCACGGCCGCTCCGCGACGGACCACGGTGCGCACCAGGCGCTTCCCGCGCCGCACCTTGACCGTGACCCTCGCGGGCTTCCCCGACGCACGGGTCACGTCCACCCGCGGGCGGCCCTTGCCGCGCGCCTCGTGGACGGTCACGAGCGTCGACCCGTCCTCCGCGGTGTGGATCCGGTCGGCGCTGCGGTCGGCCTCGAGGTCCTTCTCGCAGAACGGGGCGGTCACCCAGCGCTTCTGGCTGAAGAGCTTCGTCTGGTCGCTCGAGTGCACCGACGCGGGGTTCGTCGACTGCCCGTAGGTGAGGATCGTGCGGACGTCCGGGCATCCCGGCTTGAGGTCGACGGCCTGGACGAACGAGGAGCCGTGGACGACCTCGGTGTACCCCTTCTTCGGGTTCCAGGTCGGGGTGATGACGTTGAAGATGCCGCTCGGCCCGGGCCCGCCGGGGATCGGGATCGTCTCGCCGCGCCGGGTCACGGTCTGCCCGCGTCGCAGCGTGGCGTCCAGCGGCAGGCCGGCGGCCTGCAGGTCGGCGACGGCCTGGTTCAGGGCGATCGGGACCGTCGGCGTCAGGCGGTTCAGGCCCCCGGGGGTGTCGACCGGCCGGGCCGGGTCGAACGGCGTGGCGAACGGCCCGACGACGTTGGTGACGACCGGCAGCCCGGTGACGATGCCCGGCAGCACGACCCCGAGCCGCTCGACGAAGCGCTGCCAGAGGACCGCGCCCTTCGAGTCCAGGTCGTTGTGCAGGTCCCAGCCGCGCAGCACGCGGCAGGCCTCGGAGTCGCAGCCGGCGACGAGCGCGTCGCGCCAGATCTCGGCGCTGTAGACCCGGTTGCCCATCCCGACCTGCATGAGGTTCTCGAGGTCGAAGCCCTTGCCCGGCAGACCGTCGGTGCCGGCGACGCGCTCCTGCAGCTGCTTGACGCCCAGCCGCGTGCGGAGCGAGCGGGCCGTCCGCTCGTCGCCGATGATCCGGCTGAAGCCCTCGAGCGGCTTGTCGGGATTGGTCAGCCAGTACGAGTCGTTCATGTTCGACACGTGGTCGTCGCGGCGCAGCGACGGCAGGTTCTTGGGCCCGAGGATCCCCGGCACCACGGCGTCGGGGTCGTTGCCTGGCCTGCACGCGGTGCGCGAGCCGTCGAGGATCGGCAGGCGCTGCAGCAGGTCGGTGGTCCGGCCGAGCGGCGTCTGGCAGTCGCCGTACTTCGCGGCGCTGACGTTCGGCACCGTGCCGATGTCCGCGTAGTACGCGTTGCCTGCGGTGTCCGCGGCGATCGTGTTGACCCACGGGATGCCCTGGTAGCGCTTGAGCACCGCCTCGACGTCCTGCGTGGACTGCGCCTGGTCCATCTCGAAGAAGTGGTTCATCAGACGACCGAAGTTGTCGTCGTTGCCGTCGAGCATCGCGTAGGCGTTGACGGGCGACCACGGGAACAGCGACAGGCCCAGCAGCGACGTGAAGATCGGTCCCTGCTCGGACGAGTAGAGGGTGCGGGTCCGCGGCTCGAGTCGCCCGCCGGCGCCGGGCACCCGGACGGTCACGCGGTCGGCCCGCATGTCCTTGACCTTGCCGTCCTCGACGTACTTCGTCGGCTGGCCCGGGACGAGCTGCAGCTGGTAGGGCACGAACCGCCGGGCGGTCGAGACGGTGTGGCTCCAGGCCATCCCCTTCGTGGTCCCGATCAGCACGATCGGCACGCCCAGGAGCGAGCCGCCGGTCACGTCGAGCTTGCCCGGGACCGTGAGGTGCGCCTGGTAGAAGCGCTCGGAGTCCTGCCACGGGAAGTGCGGGTTGCCGTAGAGCAGCCCGCGTCCGCTGCGCGACGCGGTCTTGCCGATGGCGTAGGCGTTGGAGCCCAGGCCGCCGAGGCGCCGGTCCAGCTCGCCCGGGGCGACCGAACGGGCCGCGGCCTGCGCGTCGACGGGGCCGGTCAGCGGCTGCGCCTCGGCGATGCCGTCGATGGCCACGGAGCTCGAGGCGAGGATCGCGAGCTGGTGGAAGCGCCGATAGACGTCGATCTCGGTGATCGGACGGACCCAGCCCTTGCCGCGGCAGGTCGGGTCCGGGATGCCGGCGGTGCCGCCCTTGCCCTTCAGCCAGGTGTTCCAGCCGGCGACGTAGCCCCGGACGGCCTGGCGGATCTCGTCCTTGGGACCGATCGGCGGCGGGACGGCGGCGAGCCGCTCGACGGTGCCGCGGTCGTTGATCCGCTGGAAGAAGAAGTCCGAGTTGAGGTTCTTCGCCCGCGAGCCGTTGCCGCGCAGCTCGTACGTCTTGTCCGCGCCGAACCAGCGCGAGCGCTCGGCCCCGACGGTCACGTACGTCTCGGCGACGGTGCAGACGTCGTCCTCGGCCAGCGCCTGCGCGTAGCCGTAGCCCAAGGACGCGAAGTCCTTGGCCTTGATGTGCGGGATGCCGTACTCGGTGCGAGCGACGGTGACGTCGTAGCGATCGGCGGCGACGGCCGGCGGCGCCGCGACGGCGCAGAGGACGATGGTGGCGAGACCGGCGAGGGTGGGACGGACCCCTGATGGACGCTTCATCGGCGCAGGCTACTGGCGCGTAGCCGCGCCATGGGAACAGTTCGGCGCCGAGTGTCACGCGGGCACACCGGACGGGGAGGCGCCACGACGCCCCCGTGGCGTCGTGTCGACCCCGCCCGAGGTCAGCGGACGACCGGGATGTGGCGGGTCACCGCTTGTTGAGCTGCTTCCCGGACTTCAGCGCTTTCTTGCCGTCCTTCGTCTCGACGAGATAGGCGGGCTTGTCCTTCGACGCCTTGCGGGTGATCTTCGAGCCCTTGATCTTCTTCGTCACCTTCTCGGTGAAGCGCTCCTTCACCTTGCCCTTGGTCTTGTTGCCCCCGAACTTCCAGGAGACCTTGTCGCCCTTCTTCAGCTTCGTAGCCATGGGGTTCGCGCTACCCGGCGACGTCGCGCAGAAACTTCGCGGCGCCCCGGCTCCGGGTCGCCGGACCACGGAGCGCAGGACGCCGACGTGCGTGGTGTCCAGGTCTCGCCGCAACGCTCAAGGCGGGAGCCCTTTCGGCCGATCGGACGCCCATGGATCACGGGATGCACGGGGGGTCTGCGTCACACCTCTCGTTCGGGGTGGACCCCGGCGTCGCGATCGTGTCGTTCATCGCGGCGGTCGTCACGGCCTTCGTCGCGCTCGAGATCGCCGCCCGCGCCCTGCGCGCGCCGGAGCGCCGACGCCGTCCCCTGCTCGTCGTCTCGGGTCTGACGATGGGCGGCGGCATCTGGGGCATGCACTTCCTGGCGATGCTCGGCATGCGCACCGAGATGGACATGTCCTACCGGCTGGACCTCGTGGTCCTGTCGATCCTCTTCGCCGCCGCGGG
Source organism: Patulibacter sp. (assembly GCF_030655195.1). GTDB lineage: Bacteria > Actinomycetota > Thermoleophilia > Solirubrobacterales > Solirubrobacteraceae > Patulibacter. Next base: position 19,962 of record NZ_JAURWA010000071.1, read on the forward strand.
ATCGACCGTCGCGCTGGCGATCGTGGCCCGCGCGCGCGTGACCCGTCGGCTCCTGGTGCTGGCCGCGTCGTTCATGGGTCTGGCCGTCTCGGCCATGCACTACACGGGTATGGCCAGCCTGCAGACGACGGCCACCCAGTCGTGGAGTCCGCTCGTCGTCGCAGCGTCGGTGGTGGTCGCGTTCTTCGCGTCGCTCCTCGCCCTCGGGGCGGTCGCCTCCATGCACGGCGAACGCAGCGACTGGAGCGCCGGGGGCCGCCTGGGCGCGGCGATCGGCCTGGGCGTCGCGGTCGCCGGGCTGCACTACACCGGCATGGCGGCCGTCTCGTTCCACGAGGGCGCGGCACCGACGGCGACGGCCGGCGGGATCGACGTGAGCACGACGGTCCTGGCCACCGTCCTCGGTGCCGCCGCGTGCGTCCTCCTGATGGTCGTGACGATCGACGGTGCCCGGCACCGCCGGCGCGCCGACCTGGCCGGCGACCTGGCCGTCTTCGCCCGCGTGTCGCGCGACATCGGCCGGCGCGGCGACGCGCGACGGACGGTCTGCCTGGCCGCGGAGGAGCTGATCGGCTGCGACCTGGCGATGCTGCTGGAGCCCGACGGCGACGGCGCCCTGGTCGTCCGCGCCACGTCGGGCGACCCGGTGAACCTGCGCGTGGGCTCCTCCCCCGGCTCGTCCGTCTGCGGCGACGTCCTGCGGTCCGCCACCCGACGCTTCGTGACCGACGTGCGCACCGACGCGGTGGCCGACGACTCGGCCGCCGACACGACCGGCGTGGTCTCCATGCTCTTCGAGCCGGTGCTCCTCGACGACCGCCCGATCGCCGTCCTCGTCGCCGGCTGGACCGAGCGCGTGGAGAGCCCCGGTGAGCGTCGCCTGGCCATCTCGAGCCTGCTGGCCGCCGAGGCCGCCGTCGCCATCGAGCGCGCGGACCTCGTCGCCCGCCTGCGCGAGCAGGCCCTGGTGGACGGCCTGACGGGCCTCCCCAACCGCCGTGCCCTCGATGAGGCCCTCGACCAGGGCGTCCGCCGCGCCGGCCTCACCGGCCGCCCCATCACCGTCGCCATGGTCGACGTCGACCGCTTCAAGGCCTACAACGACGCCCACGGCCACCCCGAGGGCGACCGCCTCCTCTCCGAGCTCGCCTCCTCGTGGCGCGCCGAGCTCCGCGGCCACGACATCGTCGGCCGCTTCGGCGGCGAGGAGTTCCTCCTGGTGCTGCCGGGTGTCGGGTCGAACGTTGCGAGCCGCGTGATCGAGCGGCTGCGTGGGGTCATGCCGGTCGAGGTGACGTGCTCTTTTGGGGTGGCGACGTGGGACGGGGCCGAGGGGGCCAGCGCGCTGGTGGGGCGGGCGGATGCGGCGCTCTATGAGGCGAAGGAGCAGGGGCGGGATCGGGTGGTCGTGGGGTGAGGGGCCTCGAGTACGCGCCGGACGCCGGGGCACGCCCTCGGTCGAAGTCCGTCGACTCGCCGTCGTGACGGGACGAGCCGGCCGCAGAAGGGTCTCGCCGGGCTCGCCTTCCGAGTGACGTCGGGCAGGCAGGGTGCGGAGTCTTCGAGGCCCACGAATCTCCGAGTCCGCGGGAAACCGCGAGTCATCGCCGCCGTGGCGGTCGGCGGGCGGGATCCGTCGCGACCGGCCACCCCGGAGAAGCGGATCCGGTCGGTTCCGTCGAACGACGGCGCGATACCGCACGCTCGATTCCGCGAAGCATGACGATCAGGAGCACGACGGCAAGCCACGTCTCCAGCACCGCACTGAACACCGGCAGGACGTACGGCGACACCGTCGCCACCGCCCTGTCGGTGTCGCACCGTGCTCCGCTGCCTGGCGCTCCCGAAGCGCAGACGGCAGACGTGAACCACGACGACCGGCCGGCTTGCACGCCGTGAGCGGCATGGATGCCCACCGCAACCGGGATCCCGACGGCCGCGATGCGGGTGAGCAGGGACCCGACGCTCAACCGCATTAGGAGGTCTCCGAACGGTGAAGGAGCAGACCCCGGTCGGGCCGGCCGATGCTCGCGCCGGATGAGGACGATGCGGCGCGGTCACGCAATCCTTCCGCCCGAGCTTGTCGCTCAAGCCGCGACGATGGGGGCATCGGTCCGGTCCTCCGAGCGGCCGCGGATGGATCGTCGTGACGGCTTGATTGACGCAACGAGGCGACGCCACCGTTCGGGTGCGACCGCCCGGAGAGACAGCGCCACGCCGAGCGGCACCGCCCACGCCAGGTAGATCGCGGTGTGCGCGTCGGGCGTGACGTTCCACCAGGCGGCCGGCCCGCGGAACGTGATCCAGGCTGCAACCGTGACCGCGATCGCCAACCAAGGTGCTCGCGCACGAATCGCGCTCCACACCGCGAGCGTCAGCAGCGCACCGAGCGCGTAGTAGTCGGCGTTCCAGGTGTCGAGAACACATCGCCACCAGAGAGCCGCGGCGAGCAACAGCAGGAGGTCCGGGCCTCGTCGGGTGTTCAGGGGCCGTCGCGCGTACAGCAGGGCGAGGGCGCCAGCGACGAGGACGATCAAAGGATGCGAGATCCGGCTCGCCCAGCCGACGGCGAGGCGGTCGGCGTACGGCGCGCCCGCCGTGGAGTTGAGGGTGCCAGCGGCACTCCGTGCGGCGTGTCCGACGGGATTCTCGGAGCCGAAGAACCAGAAGGCCTGCGACGGCTTGAAGATGTCGCCGCCCGCGGTCGGGACGAGGCCGGCTGTTCCGCCGACACCGTGCACGAGGAGCGCGGGAGAAGTGAGCGCGACACCCGCCAGGACCATCGACGAGATGCTGACGGCCAGGGCGCGCCGATCTTGGGCAGCGAGCATCACAACCGGGACGGCGACCACGGCCCATGGCTTCGCGGCCGCTGCGACGCCGATAAGGATTCCGGCCGGGATCATCCTGCCCCGGATCGCGGCGAGGACGGCCGAGATGGCCAGGCCCGAGATCAGGAGCTCCTCGGGGTGCCCCATGACTTCGGCGCGCATCGCGAACGGAGAACCGGCGACCATCAGCGCCGAGAGACCGCCGTAGAGCGTTCCGCGAACGCCCCCGACCTGCTCTGCGACGAAGGACCCCAACACGGCTCCGAGACACAGGAGCAGCAGGAGACCGGGGAGCGCCTGGAACCTCCAGGTCCAGAGATCCGTGTCGCCGCCCACGAGCCCGCCGAGCAGTCCGAACGGCGCCTGCATCTCGACAGCCCCGGCATACCCGGGGAGCCGGGAGAGGAAGAGCGTGACGTCGCCGTCTCCGAGCGCCTGAGCCGCAGGAAGGACCTCGGCCTCGTAGTCCGAGAACGCGAACTCCTGCAGCCCGAAGGCCGCGACCAGGGTGGTGGCGGCCAACGCGATGGCGGCGACTATCGGAGAAAAGCGAGGCAGACCGCTCATGGTTCTCGATCGGACACCTGGAGTTCGATCCGGCGGAATCCACCAGCCGCCGGACGGATGGCGGGCCATCCGTGCGACGACACTGGTAGTCAGCCGCAGCTACCGCGGCGAACGACCGCCGTGCTGACCATTGCCGGAGCCTCTAGCTACCAGCTGGCACCGTCGGCGGTGCAACCTGCGTTGTCCTTCCCGCCGGTCATCGTGCAAGAGCGGGTGTATCCGCCGGGCGAGGCTTTGGTGATCGAGAACGTGTTGTTCGTCTTCGACGTCGTCGTCAGCTTGTAGCCCGTGGTCCCCACGGCCGTTCCGTCGGCCAAGGTGCCGAACTGGTTTAGGTCGGAGTTGCCGGCCTTGGTGATGCAGGTCGAGACGGCGGTGCTGTCGTCGGCGAGGCAGGACTCGACCTGCGAGACGGCGTTACGGGCATCCGACTTGGCCGAGGAGTCCTTGGCCTTGTCCGACTCTCCGAGGAACGTCGGCAGAGCGATCGCGGCGAGGATGCCGATGATCAGGATGACGACGAGCAGCTCGATGAGCGTGAAGCCGCCCTCACCCTCGCCGTCCTGGTTCTTCAAGTTGCTGATGGCCTTGTGCAGCATGTGGATTCTCTCCTGAGAAGTGACAGTGATTGACATCGCAAGACCCAGCTCCGCGACCTAGCCGCGGGGTCAATCACGCACCCCGGTGGCGACC
>NZ_JAURWA010000076.1 GCF_030655195.1 Patulibacter sp.
CCGGCCGCGGACGCCGGGGCACGGGCCGCACCGCCTCGCGACGACCCGACGGGCCGCGGCCGACGACGCCGCCCCGGCGGACGACGCGGGTCGTGGCGTCGTCGAAGGCGTCGTGCGATCCGTCGCCCCGCCCGTGGGCGACGCGGGTGACCGACTCGTCGAAGGCGTCGTGCGGTCCGTCGCCCCGCAGGTGGGTCACGCGGGTGGCGGCCTCGTCGTCGGGGGCCCCGCGGTGATCGTCGCGCCGGGCGTCCACGATGCGCGTCGGGGCATCGTCCGGGACCCCGCCGAGGGTGCCGGGGCCGTCCTCCCGGCGGATGGCACGGGTGGCGTCGTCGTCGCGGGCGGGACGCGGGGCGGGCTGGCGGGGGACGCGGTCCACGGACCCGATGGTGACGGTCCGGGGGCCCGCCGTGCGGAAGACCTCATGCAGGTCCCCGCGAGACGGCCCGACGGCGGTCGTCCGGACCCCCCGCGGACCGCCTGCACCACCCCGTGCGAGAATCCGGCGGATGCGCCGACGGCCCGCCGCGCTGCACTTCCATCGACTCGCGCCCCTGCAGGCGCTGGTCGACTTCGTGCTGGCCGCAGGGGCCTTCTGGCTCGGTTTCCGCGTGCGCTTCGACCTCGAGAAGGTCAGCGACCGCTACTCGAACCTCTTCAACCACACGTGGTTCATCTTCGCCGGGTGCGTGGTCCTCGCCGTCTGGGCGTTCGGCGGCTACCACCGGCGCTGGCGCTATGCGGACGTCCGCGACCTCTCCCGGGCCGCACAGGGCGTGGTCGTCGGCCTCATGGTGTTCGTCGGCGTCAACTACCTCGTGCGTCCCGTACCGCGGTTCGCCTCGACGGACTCCGGGGTCCTCGCCGTCCCGTACGGGATGCTCGCCGTCGCGCTGATCGCCGGCGTCGGCCTGCTCGTCGGCGTGCGGGTCGTCGTCCGTGCGGCCTCCGAGCGCCGGCTGTCGTTCCGCTTCGGTCGCGGGGAGGGCAAGGCCACGCTGATCGTCGGGGCGGGCGACGGCGGTCGCCTGGTGCTGCGCGAGATGCGCCGCAACCCGCAGCTCGGCCTGGTGCCCGTCGGCTTCGTCGACGACGACCCGGCCAAGCAGCGCACGCGCGTGGAAGGGGTGCGCGTCCACGGCCGGATCGACGACCTGGGGCGCGTGATCGAGGAGCTCGAGCCCGACGAGATCCTCATCGCCATCCCGTCCGCCCCGGGGACGCTGCGCGCCGACGTCCTGCGCGCCGGCCGGCGCCGCGGCGTCCCGGTCCGCACGCTGCCGACGGTCTTCGAGCTGCTGCAGGGCGAGGGCGGCGGCAAGGTCGTCCAGCAGGTCCGCGAGGTCCGGGTGGAGGACGTCCTGGGGCGCGACCCCGTCGTCATGGAGCTCGACCGGGTCGGCGCCTACCTGAAGGACGAGGTCGTGCTCGTCACGGGTGCGGGCGGGTCGATCGGGTCCGAGCTCTGCCGCCAGATCGCCCGCGTCGGCCCGAGGCGCCTCGTGATCCTCGACCACGCCGAGGACAACCTCTTCGCGATCGAGCGCGAGCTGCTCGACGACCGCCAGGTCCCCGAGGGCGCGGTGGCCTCGGTGATCGCCGACGTCAAGGAGGGCGACCGCATCCGCGAGGTCCTGGCCGAGCACCGGCCGACGACGGTCTTCCACGCCGCGGCCTACAAGCACGTCGGCCTGATGGAGGCCAACCCGGTGGAGGCGGTCCGCAACAACTCGATCGCCACGCGGCTCCTGACCCGCCTGTGCGGCGAGGCGGGGGTCGGCCGCTTCGTCCTCGTGTCGACCGACAAGGCCGTCACGCCCGCGACGGTGATGGGGGCGAGCAAGGCGATGGCCGAGCTCGCCGTCGAGAGCGCCGCGCAGCGCTGGCCCGACACGCGGTTCTCGTGCGTGCGCTTCGGCAACGTCCTGGGCTCCAGCGGCTCGGTCGTCCCGATCTTCCAGCGCCAGATCGCCCGCGGCGGACCGGTCACGGTGACCGACGCCGGCATGACCCGGTACTTCATGACGATCCCGGAGGCGGTGCAGCTGGTCATCCAGGCCGGGTCGCTGGGCCGCACCGGCGAGATCCTCGTCCTCGACATGGGCGAGCCCGTCGGGATCATGCAGCTGGCGAAGGACATGATCGAGCTGTCGGGCCTGAAGGCCGGCGAGGACATCGCGATCGAGATCGTCGGCGCCCGCGCGGGCGAGAAGCTGCACGAGGAGCTCTTCAACCCGTTCGAGACGCCGCGGCCGACCGACGCGGAGCGGATCAGCCGCGCCGAGCGCACCCTGTTCCCGCCCGCCACGGTCGAGACGATGTTCGACGAGATCGCGCTGCTGGTGCTGGAGGGCGACGCCCACGGGGTGGCCACGAAGGTCGCCGAGCTCCAGCGCGTCCACCGGGCCGCGGAGACCGCGACGCCGGACCTCGGCGCCGCGCCGCGGGGTGCCGCCGGCGCGCTCCCGACCGACGACGACGGGGGCCGTCCGGGGCCAGACTCCCCGGCGGCGGCCCGGTCGACGGGTGGACTCGATCCCGGCGCCAGCGCCTACACTGGTCCGCTATGACCTTTGGGGTCCCTGCGCTGGCAGCCGGTTTCGCCAGCAAATTCGACGAGATCGGGCCGTACATCGGCTTCGGTTCGCTGGTCGCCGTGGTCGCCATGGCCGTCCTCGTGTTCGCGCAGGGACGCGAGCTCCAGCGCCTGCGCGAATGGGCCGGCACGTCGCCCGAGCGCCTCGACGCGCTCGAGCAGGAGGTCCGCGACGGGCAGGCCGCGCGCCTGGCCCAGCCGGCCCCGCGTCCGGGCTTCGCGACGCCC
>NZ_JAURWA010000077.1 GCF_030655195.1 Patulibacter sp.
CGCCACCCCCGGCGACCTGGACCTCGGCGTGCAGGAGCTCGACGAGTTCGTCGCGCCGTTCGACTTCGGCGACTTCAAGGACGGCTTCGCCGTCGGCGCCGGCCTCGGTGCCGCCACCGGCGCGGCCGCCATCGCGATCGCGACCTGATCCGGCCCGTACCGACCCGACCGAGAGGAACGTCATGTCCCAGCAGTCCAAGCGCATGAACCCGACCCTCCTGCTGCCGCTGTTCGTGGTGGTCGCCTTCCTCCTCGTCCTCGGGGCGGTCGGCACCAGCAGCACCGCGGTCTGGGCGGCCCTGACCATCGTCCTCCTCGCCGCCGCCGCCACCTTCGGCGCCTCGGCCGCGAGGGCGAAGCACCGCTGACCCACGGGTCACCCCCGCAGCACCGGACCGGGCGCCATCGGCGCCCGGTCCTTCGTCGTCCCCGGCGGGCGACCGATCTCGACGAGGCCTCGGACGGAGAACGCCAGGCAGTCGGGCCGGTGGCGGAAGGCCGCCGGATGGCCGCCGACCGGCCGCCGGAAGCGGTGGCGCTGGCCCGGCCGGAGTCCTGGCCCGGCCGCCCTCAGGTGAGGGGCCCGGCCGCCTCCCCCCAGGCGGTCGGGCCGGTGACGGACGGCCGCCGGATGGCCTCCGACCGGCCGCCGGAAGCGGTGGAACTGACCCGGCCGGAGTCCTGGCCCGGCCGCCTTCAGGTCAGGGGCCGCCTCCCCCTCAGGCGGTCGGGCCGGCGAGGGTCGGCCGCCGGATGGCCGCCGCCCGGCCGCCGGAAGCGGCGGAACCGGCCCGGCCGAAGTCCTGGCCCGGCCGCCTCCCCCTACAGCGGGATGTTGCCGTGCTTGCGCTTGGGCTGCGCGACACGCTTGGTGCGCAGGACGCGCAGGGCGCCGGCGACCTTCTGGCGCGTCAGCGACGGCTCGATGACGTCGTCGATGTAGCCGCGCTCGGCCGCCACGTACGGGTTGGCGAAGCGCGCCTTGTAGTCGTCCATCAGGACCGTGCGGCGCTCGTCCGGCGTCGGCGAGCCCGCGATGTCCCGGCGGTAGATGATGTTGACCGCGCCCTCGGCACCCATGACCGCGACCTCGGCCTGGGGCCAGGCGAAGTTGAAGTCCGAGCCGAGGTGCTTGGACGCCATGACGTCGTAGGCGCCGCCGTAGGCCTTGCGCGTGATGACCGTGACCTTCGGGACGGTCGCCTCTGCGTAGGCGTAGAGCATCTTCGCGCCGTGGCGGATGATGCCGTCCCACTCCTGCGAGGTGCCCGGCAGGAAGCCCGGGACGTCGCAGAACGTGATCAGCGGGATGTTGAACGCGTCGCAGGTGCGGATGAACCGGGCGGCCTTCTCGGACGCCTCGATGTCGAGCACGCCGGCCATCTGGTTGGGCTGGTTGCCGACGATGCCCACCGCGTGACCCTCGATCCGGCCGAAGCCGCAGAGGATGTTCTTCGCGAAGTTCTCGTGGACCTCGAAGAACTCGCCGTCGTCCGTGACGAGCTTGACCACGACGCGCATGTCGTAGGGCTTGTTCGGGTTCGCCGGGACGGCCTCGTTGAGCTCGAGCTCCTCGCGGTCCCACGGGTCGTCCGTCGGGACGACCGGGGTGGTCTCGAGGTTGTTCTGCGGCAGGAACGAGAGGAGGTAGCGCGTCTCCTCGAGCGCGTGGTCCTCGTCGTCGAACGCGAAGTGCGCGACCCCCGAGCGGGAGCTGTGCGCCATGGCGCCGCCGAGCTCCTCCATCTCGACCTCCTCACCGGTGACCGTCTTGATGACGTCGGGGCCGGTGATGAACATGTGGGAGGTCTCCTTGACCATCCCGATGAAGTCGGTGATCGCGGGCGAGTAGACCGCGCCGCCGGCGCACGGCCCCATGATCAGCGAGATCTGGGGGATGACGCCGGAGGAGTCGACGTTGCGCTGGAAGACGTCGCCGTAGGCGCCGAGCGAGACGACGCCCTCCTGGATGCGGGCGCCACCGGAGTCGTTGATGCCGATGACCGGGCAGCCGATCTTGCCGGCGAGGTCCATGACCTTGCACATCTTCTCGCTCATGACCTCGCCGAGCGAGCCGCCGAAGACGGTGAAGTCCTGCGAGAAGACGGCGACGGGGCGGCCGTCGATCGTGCCGTGCCCGGTGACGACCGCGTCGCCCCAGGCCCGCTGCTTCTGCATGTCGAAGTCGTGCGTGCGGTGCCGGACGAAGGTGTCCAGCTCTTGGAAGGACCCCTCGTCGAGGAGCTTCTCGATCCGCTCGCGCGCCGTGTACTTGCCCTTGGCGTGCTGCTTCTCGACGGCCTTCTCGGACGCCGAGTGGATCGCCTGGTTTCGGAGGTCGCGGAGGAGCTCGAGCTTGTCCTCGAACGTCTCGGGCGATTGCAGACGCTGGCTCATGAGGTCGCCGATGCTATCCGCGCGCGGCCCGGCCACGCCGTGCGGGGCGAGGGTGCCGGACGACCGGGGGGACCGCTCGGGTGTGCGGGGCACGCGCCATGGGCGTTTCCGTGGGCGTTCACGGTTGTTCACGAGCGCGTCACCGTCCGGTGACAGGAGATGGCGCCACGCCGCTCAGAGTGGCCCGGTCGCACCCTCGCCCGCCCACCGCGGTCGAGGGCCCGGACGTCCGGGCCCCTCGTCGGGGTCGCGGGTCGATCCGCGGGCGACCCACGTCCCCCCCCCCAGCAGGAGCCCCCGTGTCCCGATCACCCTTCCCGGCCCGCCGCCGGTGGCGCGCACCGGCCGCCGCCGTCGCGGTCGCCCTGGCGCTGCCCACCGTCGCCCACGCCGCGGCACCGCCGCTGTCCCTCGTCGACGACACCGAGCCACTCGGCCCCGGCGTCGAGCTCAGCCACCAGAAGTACCTCGCCGCGACCGGCTGGGTCGACCGCCAGGTGCTGAAGGTCGACCTGAGGAACCCGGCCGTCACGACCGACCTGCTCCACGCCGACTCCGTGGCCCAGGGCTCGGCGCTGTCGAAGCAGGCGAAGGCCGCGGACGCCGTGGCCGGCGTCAACGGCGACTTCTTCGACATCGGCAACTCCAACGCCAGCCTCGGCTTCGAGATCGCCGGCGGCGCGCTGCGCAAGAGCGGCACGCGCAACAACGGGCAGTCGATCGGCGTCACCCAGGGCGGCGTCGGGCGGCTCGCGAACCTGGCGCTGGCGGCGAAGGCGACCTGGGGCGGGACGGACCACCCCGTCGCGGGCCTCAACCAGGTCGGCGTCCCCGCGAACGGGATCGGCGTCTACACCAGCACGTGGGGCTCCTACGACCGGGCGACGCAGGTCGCCGGGTCCGGCGACGTCGCCGAGGTGCGCGTGGCCGACGGCAAGGTCGTCCAGGCCGCCGCGGCCCCCGGATCCGGCACCCTGCCCGCCGGGACCAGCGCGCTGGTCGGTCGCGAGGCCGGGGCCGACGCCCTGAAGGCGCTGAAGGTCGGCGACGCGGTCGCCCTCTCCTTCGGCATCTCGCCCGAGGCGGCCTCCGAGTTCAAGTTCGCGGTCGGCACCGACGCGCAGCTCGTGCGCGACGGGGCGGCCGTCCCCGACGCCGAGGCGAACGCCGGCGCGTCGGGTGCCGCCATCGCGCCCCGCACCGCGATGGGCTTCGCCGACGGCGGGCGGACGATGATCCTCCTGACCGTCGACGGCCCGGGCGGCACCGGCAAGGGTGGCGCGACGCTGCCGCAGGTCGCGAGGATGCTCGACGACCTCGGTGCCGAGACGGCCGTCAACCTCGACGGCGGCGGCTCGACCACGATGGTCGGGCGCGGCCTCGGTCTGCCCGACGCGACGGTCCGCAACGTGCCGTCCGACGGGAACGAGCGCAGCGACCCCAACGGCGTCGGCGTCATCGTCACGAAGGGCAACGGCCGGGTCGAGGACCTCGTCGTCCGCGCCGCCGGCGACGCCCCGCGGGTCTTCCCGGGCCTGCACCGGACCCTGACCGCCTCGGCGGTCGACGACCACCAGTACCCCGTGGCGATCGCCCGCGGGGACGTCCGCTGGAGCGCCGACGCCGGGTCCGTCGACGGCGGCCAGCTCCGCGCCCCCGACGCGCCGGGCACGAAGGTCGTCGTCCGCAGCACCACCGACGGCGCCCGCGCCGACACGCCCGTCCGGGTCCTGGGCCGCCTGCGCACGCTCGAGAGCTCGAGCCGCCGCCTGTCGATCGCGGACACCAGCACGCCCGTCACGCTGAAGGTCACCGGCCGCGACGCGGAGGGCTACGCCGCACCGGTCGAGGCCGTCGACCTCGACCTCGACTACGACGCGAAGGTCGTGAAGGTCCAGCCGTCGGGCAGCTCCCTGAAGATCACCCCGCTCGCCACGGGCGGCACCGTCATCACGCTGAAGGCCGGCGGACGGACGGTGAAGGTGCCGACCACGGTCGGCGTCGAGACCACGGAGCTCTACCGCTTCGACCACGCCGACGAGACGGCCCAGTGGGTCACCAACGGCACCGCCGGGACCACGAAGACGCTCTCGAAGGTCCCGGAGGGCCTCAAGCTGAGCTACGCGAAGGCCCGCAACATGGGCATCACGAAGCAGCCGCTGGCCTCGGCGATCCCGGCGGCCGGCCAGCCGCTGCGCCTGCGGGTGCGGGTCTGGGCCGACGTCGCGACCGAGTACTCGAACCTGGCCTGGATCGACGCGTCCGGCGCCCGGAAGAGCCAGCTGAAGCCCGGGCTGCAGCCCGGCTGGAACACGCGCGAGTGGGACATGCCGTCCGACACGAAGTTCCCGGTCAAGGTGTCCGAGTTCCAGGTCGTCGAGACGAACACCGGCCGCCAGGCCGACGGCTCGTTCGTCATCGAGAAGATCGAGGCGGACAACGCCCCGGCGGTCGAGCTGCCCGCCCAGGAGCCGCTGCGCGAGGACGACCTGTTCTCCGCGGACGGCACCACGAACGGCAAGGACGACTGGAGCTTCGCGACCCTGTCCGACGTCCAGTTCACCGCCGCGGACCCGACGCTGGCCAAGGTCGGGATCGCCGCACTCAAGCGGATCCGCAAGAGCAGGCCGGACCTCGTGGTGCTCAACGGCGACATCGTCGACCTGGGCGCCCCCGCCGACCTGGACCTCGCCCGCGAGACCCTCGAGGCCGGCGGCTGCGACCTGATCGCCGTCGGCGCGGAGCCCGCGCCGGACAGCACCCCGGACGCCTCGACGGGCAAGGTGCCCTGCTACTACGTGCCGGGCAACCACGAGGCCTACACCGCGGCCGGTCAGGGCGCGCTGGACGCGTTCACCGCCGAGTTCGGCCGTCCCTACCGGACGTTCGACCACAAGGGCACCCGGTTCATCCTGCTCAACAGCGCGCTCGGCTCGCTCCGCGGGTCGGACTTCGGGCAGCTCGCGATGTTCGAGGACGCGCTGCGGACCGCGCGGACGGACGACAGCGTGAAGAACGTCATGGTCTTCGCGCACCACCCGGTCGACGATCCGGCCGAGACGAAGGCCAGCCAGCTGGGCGACCGCGACGAGGTCGCGCTGATCGAGCGGCTCCTCACCGACTTCCGCGAGGCGAGCGACAAGGGCGTCTCGATGGTCGGCTCCCACGCCCAGATCGCCGACGTCCACCGCGTCGAGGGCGTCCCCTACACCGTGCTCCCGTCCTCGGGCAAGGCGCCGTACGGCACCCCGGACCGCGGCGGCTTCACCGGCTTCATGGACTGGAGCGTCGACCGTGACGCTCCCGCCGGGAAGCAGTGGCTGACCGCCGACGTCAACGCGTTCGCGCAGTCGATCACCCTGAACGCCCCGGAGAGCGTCGAGGTCGGCGAGACGAGCGTCCTCAGCGGCTCGATCGTGCAGCCGTCGGGCGTGGCGGCGGGCACCCGGGTGGTGCCGCTGGCCTACCCGATGTCGGTCCACTGGAGCGGCGACGGACTGGCCGTCGGGTCGGGCGAGGCGGCGACCGACGCCGCCCGGAAGGCCGGCAAGCTGGCGATCCTCGACCCCCGCACGCGGGAGCTGACCGGTCTGCGGACCGGCACGCTGAAGGTCGCGGTCACGAACGAGTCGATGCGCGAGTACACCGACGAGGCGTCCCTGGCCCCGATCACGACGGAGCGGACGATCGCGGTGAAGGCCTCCACGGGCCCCGGACCGCGCTTCGCCGCGACGGTGCCGACGTTCGGCGTCCAGCCGGCCACCACGGTCAGCCCCACGAAGGTCGTGACGGTGCAGAACGGCGGCGACCGGGACCTGACCCTCTCCGCCGCCAGGATCGTCGCGGGCGACGACGCCTCGAAGGGCGAGTTCCTGCTGGCCGACGACTCGTGCAAGGACCGCACGATCGCGCCGGGTGCGTCCTGCGAGGTCCTGGTCCGGTTCGCCCCGGCCCGGGAGAACGCGACGTCGACGGCGGCCCTCGTGTTCGACACGAACACGGCGGACCGCGAGCACCGCGTCGCGCTGAGCGGCACGAGCACGACGATCCCGAAGGGCCCGGCCGGCGCGGACGGCGCGCCGGGCACGCCCGGGGCGACGGGCGCGACCGGACCGCAGGGCACCCCCGGGCGTGACGGCGCACCCGGGGCGACGGGGGCCACCGGCGCGACCGGCGACCCCGGTGCGGCGGGCCCCAAGGGCGACAAGGGCGCGACCGGGCCCAAGGGCCCGAAGGGCGCACGCGGCCCCCGGGGTGCGACCCCGCGCGTCGCGGTCTCCTGCCGCCTGACCAACGGCCGGCGCTCCGTGCGCTGCACCGTCCGGACGACGACGAAGGCCCAGGCCCGGTCGAAGGTCCGGGCCACCGTGAAGGTCGCCGGGCGCTCGCGGACGGTCACCCGCACGGGCGGCACGACGTTCACGGTGGACGCGGGTCGCAGGCTCGCGCGCACGACGCGCGTCCGCGTCTCGGCGCGGATCGGCGACGCCGACCGCGCGGTCACGGTCGTGACGGGTCGCAAGGCCCGCACGACGGCGCTCACGCGCTAGCGGGATCCGGGCACGGGGCCGCGCCGGCCGGCGCGGCCCCGTGC
>NZ_JAURWA010000078.1 GCF_030655195.1 Patulibacter sp.
GCGGCGGGCACGGGCGGGAGCCCCTCCGCCGGCGGGTCCGGCACGCCCTCAACGGGCGGCGCGGGGTCCTCCGGCTCGGGCGGGTCGGCGGGGTCGGCGGGCTCCGGGTCCGCGAGTGGTGCGGGATCGACGGGCGGGGCGGGGAGCGGCGGCGCGGGGGCCGCGTCCCCCGGCGGATCGTCCGGCGGTGGATCGCGCGGGAGCGGCGGCCGGGGGACGTCCACTGCTCGGCCCGGAGGCTCGTCGTCGTCGGGCTCGGGCGGCTCGGGAACGACGGGGTCGCCCACCGGCGCCGCGAGACCGTCACGCTCGCCGTCCGGCTCCGGCCCCTCGGGTGCGTCCGGCTCCGCCTCCTCCGCCGGTCCGGACGCGGCGGGCGCCGCGCGCTCGTCCTCCGGCCGTGGCGGCACCGGCTCCACCGGCTCGTCCGCGGTCCCCCGGGCCGGTCGCGCCGCGCCGAAGGGGCCGTCGACCGCGCCGCTGCCCGCGATCCCCGCCGGGGCATCCCGCTTCGGCGGCGGCGGCTGGATCCTCGACCTGCCGACCGCCGAGGGGTGGCGGCAGACCGCGGTGCAGGAGCTCGACGGCGGTGCCCGGATCGTCACCCGTCTGCAGCGACCCGACGCGGTCCGCCTCGTGGTCGAGTCGCTCCCGGGTCGCACCGCCGTGGTCGGGGTGCCGGGCGCCCGGCCGTTCCCCGTGCGGCTGCCGGAGGCGGGTCGCACGGAGGGCGCCCTCTACCGCGGCGGCCGGTACGCGATGTGCGGCGACGGCGGCGTCTGCGCGGCGCTCCCGGCCAACGGCCCGACCGGCGGCGTGCTGCTGATCGCCGGGGCGCACCGGGCGGCCGGGGCCAAGCGGGTCGCCCGACGGGCGGCCTCGGGCCTGCGCGTGCGCTGAGCCGTGGTCGTGCCCGGCTCCTCCGGTGCCGCGGCGCCGCCGGGATACGGTGGGGGCACGTGCACGTCCGCCTGATCGACCCATCCGCGTACACGCCGCCCTACGACCACGCGCTCGCCAACGCGCTGGTGCGGGCGGGGGACCGCGTCACGCTCGTGACCAGCGAGTTCCCCTACGGACGGATCCCGGAGCCCGAGGGCTACGAGATCGAGCACGGCTTCTACCGCCGGGCGGTCGGGCCGGCCGGGTCCCGCGTCCGCCGGGCCGCGAAGCTCGTCCAGCACGTGCCGGACATGCGCCGGCTGCGCCGCACCGCCCGCGACGCCGACGTCGTCCACTTCCAGTGGCTCGCGGTCCAGCACCTCGACGTGCACCTGCTGCCGAAGGACCGGCCGGTCGTCCTGACCGCCCACGACGTGCTGCCGCGCGAGGCCCGGGCCGGCCAGCGGGACGCCCAGCGGCGGCTCTACGAGCGGGTCGACGCGGTCGTCGTCCACTCGCGGCACGGGCGCGACCGCCTGGTCGACGACCTCGGGGTGGACCCCGCGAAGGTGCACGAGATCCCGCACGGCGCCTTCCGCCACCTGACGACGCTGACGCCCGCCGAGCTGGCCCCGGCGTTCGCGAACACGAAGCGCCCGGTCGTCCTCTTCTTCGGCCTGCTGCGGCCGTACAAGGGCGTGGACGTGCTGCTCGAGGCGTGGAGGCGGCTCGGCGAGACCGCCGCGCCGGCCGAGCTGTGGATCGTCGGTCTGCCGAAGATGGACATGACCGCCCTGCGCGCCGCGGCCCCCGCGGGCGTGCGGTTCGTCGACCGCTTCGTCAGCGACCAGGAGGCCGCGTCGTACTTCGGCCGCGCCGACGTGGTCGTCCTGCCGTACCGCGAGATCGACCAGTCCGGCGTGCTGTTCACCGCGCTCGCGTTCGGGCGTCCGATGGTCCTCAGCGACGTCGGGGGCTTCCCCGAGATCGCCCGCGAGGGGGCCGCCGAGCTCGTCCCGCCCGGCGACCCGGCCGCCCTCGCCGACGCCCTGGGCACGCTGCTGGGCGACCACACCCGCCGCCGGGCCCTGGCGTCCCGGGCGGCGCAGCTGGCGGCGGGGGCCTACTCGTGGGACGCGGTCGCGGAGGCCCACCAGCGCGTCTACCGCTCGCTCGTCGCCTGACCCGGACCGCGGAGGCCCCACACGCGCCGACGCCGGCGGAGAGCGGCCCCCCGATCGCCGCCGTGGCGGTGACGACGCCCGGCACGGACCCGGCTCCCTACCGCCGGTAGGATCACCGCATGCCCGCTCTCGACCTGCCGACCGCGTACCGCAAGCTCGAGGGCCTGCCGCTCGGGCGGGCCGCCGTCTCGCGGATCTACCGCACCGCGGCGCCGTACTTCCTGACGATCCCCGCCGGGCTCACGCGGATGGAGCCCGGCCGGGCGGAGGCCACGATGCGCGCCGTGCCGTGGACGCGCAACCACCTGGGGACGGTCCACGCGATCGCCCAGTGCAACCTGGCCGAGTTCGTGCTCGGGGCGGTGGCGGAGGCGACCGTCCCGGCGACCCACCGCTGGATCCCCCGCGGCATGACGATCGACTACCTCGCGAAGGCCCAGGGCCGCCTGGACGCCCTGGCGACGCTGGCGCTCCCCGAGCACCTCGCCGACAAGCAGGAGCTGCCGGTGGAGATCCACATCACCGACGCGAAGGGCGTCGAGGTCGCCCACGCGCAGATCCGCATCTGGGTCACGGCGCGCCCGGCCCGCTGACCGACCCGGCGGCGGCGCCCCCGAGACCCGGGAGGCCCGGGCCGGCGGGGCAGGGCATCCGACGGCCGGTCCGCGGCCGCCGGTCACGCAGGCCGGGCCCGGTCGTCGTCCTGGCCCGGGCCGACCCCTCTCTCTACTGGGCCTGTGCGGCGGCCTCGACGTCCATCCACATGAGCTCCCACACGTGACCGTCGAGGTCGCGGAAGCTCTCGCCGTACATGAAGCCCATGTCCATCGGGTCCTTCCACGCGCCGGCGCCGGCGGCCCGGGCCTTGCCACCGAGCTCCTGGACCTCGTCCTTGGACTCGCAGGAGAGCGCGAGCAGCACCTCGGTCGTGTCGCGCGGGGCGATCTCGTTCTCGATGAAGCCCTGGAACTTCTCGGTCTCCATGAGCATCACCATGATGTTCTCCTCGATCACCAGACAGGCCGTGGTCTCGTCGGCGAACATCTCGTTGAACGAGAACCCGAGGGCCCCGAAGAAGGCGCGGGACGCCTGGATGTCCTGCACGGGGAGGTTGGGGAAGATCATGCGCATGGGGGGCTCCTGGGGGTCGCCGGCGGGAGTGCGCGGCGCGTGGTGTGGGGTACGTCCTTCAGACCGCGGGACCTGCGGAAACTCATCGGCGGGTCCGGGATCCCGGCGCGCCGCGGGTCGGGAGCCGCGACCGCACGGGCTCGTCCGCCCCGCTCTGGGACGATCCCCCGGTGCGCGCCCTGCACCTGCTCGCCCTCGGCCTGCTCGCCTGGACCCACGTGGGCTGGGGCGTCGCCGTGCGCCTGCTGCGCCGCGCGGGCCTCGGGCGGGTGACCGACGACCGCGAGGCGGCCCCGGCCACCCCGGCCCCCGGATCCGCACCCGCGACGGGCGGCGGGTCCGTCCCCGACGGTCCCGGGCGGGCGGACGACCTGCGCGTGACGGTCGTGATCGCCGCCTACGCCGAGGAGGACGCGATCGCCGAGACCGTCCGTCGGCTCGCCGCGCAGACCTGGCCCCGCGAGCGGCTGCAGATCGTCGTGGCCTGCGACGGGTCGCCGGACGCGACGGCGGAGCGGGCGCGCGACGCCGGGGCGGACCTCGTGCTCGAGCTGCCCCGCGGCGGCAAGCACGCCGCCCAGGAGGCCGGCGTGGCCCGGGCGGACGGCGACGTCCTGGCGTTCAGCGACGCGAACACGTCGTGGGAGCCCGACGCGCTGACCGAGCTCGTCGCCGCCTTCGCCGACCCCGCGGTCGGCTACGCGTGCGGTCGCGTCACCTTCACGTCGGCGGACGGCGGCACGAACCAGGAGGGCGCCTACTGGCGGCTCGAGATGGCGCTCCGGCGCCTCGAGAGCGACTGGTGGTCGGTCACCGCGGGCAACGGCGCGATCTACGCGGTGCGGGCCGCGCTGTGGCCGCGCCTGCGCACCGCGTTCGGGCACGACCTGGCCCTGCCGCACCAGATCATCCGCCTGGGCTCCCTGGCGCTCGACCGGCCGAGCGCCCGTGCGAGCGAGCCGATGGTCCCGACCGTCGAGGGCGAGTGGCGGCGCAAGCGGCGCATGATGAACCAGATGTGGCGGGTCGTCCTGCGGGGCGGCGAGGGCGGCGGGCTGCGCGGCGGCGTCCTCGATCCTCGCGGCGTCCCCGCGCCGTACCTCGCGGCGCTCGTCGGCCACCGGCACCTGCGCTACGCCAGCCCGTTCCTGCACGCGCTCGCCCTCGTGGCCGGCGGGGTCGTCGTGCTGCGCGGTGTGCCGCGGGCATCGTCAGCGGGACGGCGCGCCCCGGGGGCGTCGACCCGGACCCGCCCGCCCTTCCACGTGCTGCTGCTCGCGGCGCACCTCGCGCTCTTCGCGGCCGCCGCGGCCGCCGGGGCCCGGCCGTCCCGGCCGCTGCTGCTCGCCCGGTACTACGTGCTGATGACCGCCTCGATCGCGGTCGGCCTGGCCGACCACCTGCGCCACGGCACCCCGGCGGGCTGGGACCCGGCGGAGGGCACGCGATGAGCGCGGTGCCGAGGACCCACGACCTCACCGGTCGGGGGCCCGACGCCCACGCCGACCTGCGCGCCCGGATGCGCGCATCGGGCCGCGCCGTCGGTCCCGACGGTCCGCTGCGGCGCCCGCGACGGACCCCCGCCGACCTCGTCCGACGCGCGTTCGACGTCGTCGTCTCCGGCCTCGCCCTGGTCGTCCTGGCGGTCCCCCTGGCGCTCGTGCTCCTGGTGGTGCGCCTCGAGTCGCCCGGCAGCCCGATCTTCCGCCAGCGCCGGGTCGGCCGCGACGGCCGCGAGTTCGACGTCCTGAAGGTCCGAACGATGGTGCAGGGCGCCGAGACGATGGGCGCCGGGCTGGCGATCGTGCAGGGCGACTCGCGCATCACCCGGCTGGGCCGCCTCCTCCGGCGCACGTCGGTCGACGAGCTGCCGCAGTTCGTGAACGTCCTGCGCGGCGAGATGGCGATCGTCGGCCCGCGCCCGACCGTTCCGGTGCAGGTCGAGCGCTACGACGAGCGTCAGGTCGAGCGCCTGCTCGTCCGTCCCGGCCTGACGGGCTGGGCGCAGGTCCAGGGCCGCACGACGCTCTCGTGGCCCGAGCGCATCGAGTTCGACCGCTGGTACGTCGCCCACCGCACCCTGCGCCTCGACGCCCGCATCCTCGTCATGACCGTCCGCGTCGTGCTCGGTGGTGCCGGGGTCGAGCGCGACGGTGCGGCGTGGGGCGAGCCGCCGGCACGCTGATCGACCGCCCCGGCCGGGCGGACGGGCCGATCCCGTCAGACCGTGGCGGCCATCCGTCGCACGGCCTCCGCGACGAGCTCGGGGCTCGTGCCGAAGTTCACGCGGACGAAGCCCCGGCCCTCGGCGCCGTAGCGCGGGCCCTGGCCCAGGGCGATCCGGCCGCGACGGAGGAACGCGTCGGCGGGGTCGTCGCCGAGGCCCAGCGCCCGGCAGTCCAGCCACGCGAGGTACGTCCCGCCCGGCGGGGACCACGCGACCTCGGGCAGCTCGGCGGCGAGGCGCTCCCCGAGCAGGCTCCGGTTGGC
The DNA here is from genome assembly GCF_030655195.1 of Patulibacter sp. Taxonomy (GTDB): domain Bacteria; phylum Actinomycetota; class Thermoleophilia; order Solirubrobacterales; family Solirubrobacteraceae; genus Patulibacter. The sequence continues at coordinate 5,688 of NZ_JAURWA010000078.1, forward strand.
GTCCAGCTGCGCGAGCACCGCGTCCAGCCAGGGGTCGCCGTCGGTGAACGCGGCCTCGGCACCCACGATGCCCAGCAGGCCGGCGTGGTCGCCGAGGGGAGGAAGCCGCGCGACGGCCGCCCGGGCGCGGTCCGACGCGGTGACGAGGAGCGCGGCCTTCAGGCCGGCCAGGTTGAACGCCTTGGACGCCGAGATGAGCGACACGCCGCGCTCGCGGGCGGCGTCGGAGACCTCGAGCCACGGGACGTGCGACGCGCCGGTCAGGACGAGCGGGGCGTGGATCTCGTCGGCGAGCACCCAGGCGTCGTGCTCGGCGCAGAGCTCGGCGATGGCCTCCAGCTCGGTCCGCGGCAGCACGCGGCCGGTCGGGTTGTGCGGGTTGGCGAGCAGGAGGACGCGGGTCCCGGAGGCGAGCTCGGCCCGCAGCGCGTCGAGGTCGAGCTCGCCGCCGGGCGCCAGCGGCACGGGCCGGGGGTGCAGGCCCGCCCGCGGCGGGGCGCCGAAGAACGGCGGGTAGGCCGGGCTGGCGAAGGCCACCGCCGCGGCGTCGCCGGCGAGGATGCGGCCGAGGCCGGTCAGACCGGCCATCACGTCCGGGACCAGCGTGACCTGCTCGGGGTCCACCCGCCAGCCCATCCGGCGCTGAGCGAAGCCGGCGAACGCGGCCGCGAGCCCGGGGATCGCCTCGGGCGCGTAGCCCAGGTCGTCGCGATCGATCGCGGCGCGCAGCGCCTCCTTCACCGGAGCGGCGAGGGGGAAGTCCATCTCGGCGATCGTCGAGACCAGCACGTCGGGGTCGTGGCCGGCCCACTTCTCGCTGCGCCGTGCGTGGAGCGCCGCGAGGTCGGGGACGCGGAGGTCGGGGTGGCGGGACACGGGGGGATGATCCCGCGCGAGGACGGTCGGCGCGTCCGACGCGGGACCGACGGCCTTGCGCGTCCCGGCCCGCCCCCGGTAGGGTCGAACATGACGGAGGCGTCACTTTCGACGCCCACGCGACGGGCCGCCCCACGGGCGGCCCTGAGGAGGAGACCCAGATGGCACGACAGCAGCCCCGAGTCCTGATCGGACGGACCGCGGCGATCACCGGCGGCGCACGCGGGATCGGCAAGGAGACGGCCCGCGCGCTCCTGCGCGAGGGCATGAAGGTCGGCATCGGCGACCTCGACCTGGCGACGGCCGAGGCCACGGCGGAGGAGCTGCGCCGCGCGCTGCCCGGCCGCGGCGGCAACGGCGTCGACATCCGCGCCTACGCGCTGGACGTCGTCGACCGCGACTCGGTGCGGGCGTTCGTCGAGGGCATCGAGCGCGACCTCGGCCCGATCGACGTCTTCGACTCCAACGCCGGGATCATGCCGCTGGGGACGTTCCTCAACGAGACCGACGAGAGCACCCGTCGGCAGATCGACATCAACGTCAACGGCGTCATCAACTGCGCGAAGGAGGTGCTGCCGCGCTTCGTGCAGCGCCGGCGCGGGCACCTCGTCAACGTCGCGTCGATGGCCGGCAAGGCCGGCGTGCCGGGTGCGGCGACCTACTGCGGCACGAAGCACTTCGTCGTCGGCCTGTCCGAGGCCCTCCGCGGCGAGATGCACCACGCCGGCGTCGACGTCGACATCACGTGCGTCATGCCCGCGATCGTCCAGACGGAGCTGGCGGCCGGCACGAAGGACACGCGCGGGGTCAAGAAGGTCACCCCGGAGGACGTCGCGGAGGCGATCGTCGAGGCGCTGAAGGTCCCGCGCTTCGACGTCTACGTGCCGAAGGCCGCGGGCGTGGCCAACACCGTCATCGGGGTCCTGCCGCGTCGCGGTCGCGAGAGCGTCGCCCGCGCGATCGGTGCGGACAAGACCCTGATCGAGGCGGACCCGTCCGCGCGTGCCGGCTACGAGCTGCGCGCGTCCGAGAGCGACCCGCAGCTCGAGTCCCCGGCGCAGGCCAAGAGCCTGACGCCCTGATCCCGGCGGGTGCGCGGCCGGCCGGCGCCTGCCGGACCGGGCCGCGTGCCGGTCAGCGCCGCGCGGCGCCGCCCAGACGGGTGGCCCACCGGGCGCGACGCAGCGGACCGCGGACCTCGGCGGCCCGCGCCTGCAGCCGGTCGACGGCGTGGGCGGTGTCGGTGGTCGGGTCGGCGAGGACGCGGCGGTCCAGGACGCCGATCGCCGCGACCGGCACGCCGTCGCGCTCGGCGAGGAGCAGCGGGGCGCCGGGGCGGCGACCCGTCCCGTCGCGCTCGGCGAGGAGGCGGATCGCGTCGGCGTCGGCGTCGCCCGCCACGCGCAGGGCGACGGTCTGCGCGGCGCCCGGACGCCCGCCGAGGAGCCCGTGGCGGAGTGCGGCGCGGCGCTCGACGCCG
>NZ_JAURWA010000079.1 GCF_030655195.1 Patulibacter sp.
CCGGCGGCCTGAGCGGCGCCGCGCCCCGGCGGCCTGAGGGGCGCCGCGCCCCGGCCGCCTGAGCGGCGCGGGGGACGCTCCTCAGTGCGCCAGCGGCACCGGCACCGGTCCGTCGACGATCGCCGCGTCGGCCGCGAGGGCGTGCGCCGGGACGCGCCGGCCCGAGAGCGCGAACGCGATGACGAGGTTGGCGACGGCCAGTCCGGCGGCGACCTGCAGGCCGCGCTCGAAGCCGGCGGCCTGGGCGACCGCCTGGGTGGCGCCGCCGCCGAGCAAATCGTCGACGTGGCCCGTGGCGATCGTCGTGATCACGGCCAGGCCGAGCGCGGAGCCCACCTGGTACCCCGCGGACAGCAGGCCGGACGCGGCGCCCGCGTCCTGGTCGGTGACCTCGGTGACCGCGCCGATCTGGGCCGGCACGCCGATCAGGGAGATCGACGCGCCGAACAGGAGGAAGCCCGGCAGCAGGTCGCCGGCGTAGGAGCCGCCGGCGGTCGCGGTCGAGAGGAGGAGCAGCGAGCCGCCGCCCAGGAGGGCGCCGAGGGCGATGACGGGGCGTGCGCCGAGCCGGCCGACGAGGCTCTGGGCGACCATGGCGCCGGCCACCGCGGTCACCCCCATCGGCACGAACTGCAGGCCGGTCTCGATCGCCGAGGCGCCGCGGACGCCCTGCATGAAGATCGCGGAGAGGTAGAACATGCCGATGAAGGCGCTGCCGTTGAGCGCCAGGGCGACGCCGGAGAGCGCCAGCGGGCGGGACCGCGCCAGGCGCGGCGGCACGAGCGGGGCGGCGGCGCGGGTCTCGACCACCGCGAAGGCGATCAGCAGGAGGGCACCGCCGCCGACCAGGGCGAGGACCTCGGCCGAGCCCCAGCCCATGACGTCGGAGCGGATCACGCCGAGGACGACGGCGCTGACGCCGGCGGTCGCGAGGACCGCGCCGGTGACGTCGAAGGACCGCGCGCTCGCGTCGGCGCGGCTCTCCCGGATGAAGACCGGGATGGCGACGAGCGCGGCCAGGGCGATCGGGACGTTGACGAAGAAGACCCACTCCCACCCGAGGGAGTCGATGAGCAGGCCGCCGGCGACGACGCCCGCGGTGCCGCCGAGGCCCGCCAGGGCGCCCCAGACGCCCAGTGCGATCCCGCGTTCGCGCCCGGGGGCGAAGGTCACGGTGACGATCGACAGCGCGGCCGGGGAGAGGAGCGCCGCGCCGACGCCCTGCAGGGCGCGGAAGGCGATCAGCGCGCCCGAGCTCGGCGCGAGGCCCGCACCGAGCGAGGCGAGCGCGAAGACGCCGAGGCCCACGCTCAGCATGCGGCGACGGCCGAGCAGGTCGGCGGTCCGGCCGCCGAGCAGCAGGAGCCCGCCGAACGCCAGCGTGTACGCGCCGACGACCCACTGCAGGTCGAGGGCCGAGAAGCCGAGGTCGGTCTGGATCGCCGGCAGCGCGACGTTGGCGATCGTCACGTCGAGGACGACCATGAACTGCGCCAGGGCGAGGACCGCGAGGGCGCGCCAGCGGCGGGGGTCCGGCAGGCCGTCGGTGCTGCCGGCGGGCCGGGCCGCCGACGGCACGTGGGGCGGCGCGGCGGTCGGGGTGGGGGAGGTGGGCGAGGACATGGCGGGTGCTCCGTGGTCTGCGAGGAACCGTCCGGGTAGGGAACGATTCAGGCGGTGAATGATTCGTCGCGGCGACGATAGGGCACGGATCGAAATCATTCAAGAGGAAAATGATTCATGGGCTATGCTCGTCCGGTGATCGACGATCAGGCCTGTCTGGCCCAGGACGACCCCAACCGCCTGTCGGTGCTGCCGCAGGGCGTGGCGGAGCGGCGGGGCCTGCTCGTCTACAAGCTCGCCAACGAGCTCTTCGTCCGCATGACGCCGCACTTCGAGGAGCTGGGGATCGACGGCCGCGACTACGCGCTCCTGGCCGTCCTCAGCAACGACGCGCCCGGCTCGCAGGCCGAGCTGGCGCGGCTCTGCTCGCTCCTGCCGGCGCAGCTCGTGCCGGTCCTCGACGCGCTCGAGCAGGGCGGTCTCGTCGAGCGCCGTCGGGACGACCGCGACCGTCGCCGGATGATCGTGCGGATCACCGACGAGGGACGCGCCCGCCTCGCGCAGGCCGACGCCGCCGCGAGGACGATCGAGGACGAGCTGCTCGGCCCGCTCGACGACGAGGCCGTCGCGCGTCTGGGCGCCGGGTTCCGCGACGCGCTGGGCGCCCCGGCTCCCGCGGTCTGAGCGTCCGGGTCCGACGCGTCGTCCGACCGCGGCACCCCGTGCGTACGATCGGGCGATGGGACTCGCCGACCTCCGCCGGACCTACGACGGCACCCCGCTGACCGAGGCCGACCTGCACGACGACCCGCTCGTGCAGGTCGCCCGGTGGGTCGCCGAGGCCCGCGACGAGCTCGAGAAGGCCACGGAGGTCAACGCGATGGCCGTCGCGACCGCCGACGCCCGCGGCCGCCCGTCCGTGCGGATCGCCCTGCTGAAGGACCTCGACGAGCGCGGACTGACGTTCTTCACCAACCTCGACTCCCGCAAGGGCCGCGAGCTGCGCGAGAACCCCTACTGCGCCCTGGCGCTGCACTGGCAGCCGATCTACCGGCAGATCCGCGTCTCGGGTCCGTGCGTCGAGGTCGACCGCGACGAGGTCGACGCGTACTTCGCCAGCCGCCCCGCCGACAGTCGTCGCGGTGCCTGGGCGTCGGAGCAGAGCGCCCCGATCGCGTCGCGCGAGGCGATCGAGCAGCGGATGGAGGAGCTCGGCGCCCGCTTCCCGGACGACGACGCCATCCCGACCCCGACGAACTGGGGTGGCTTCCGCGTCGAGCCGGACGAGATCGAGCTGTGGCAGGGCCGGCCCGATCGCCTGCACGACCGCTTCCTGTGGACCCGCGAGGGCGGGGCCTGGAAGCGGGAGCGCCTGCAGCCCTGAGGCCCCCGCCGTAGGGGCGTACGCCGTTCCCGGGTCTGCCCGTCGGCGCATCCGATCGGGCGCCCGTGGCGTTGTATGGGTGTATGGGACGCCGAGAGGCGCTTCCCGGCCGGTTCGCCGGCACTGCCCCACAACGCGTCAGCAGGAGAGCACATGCCCCTCGGAATCGGACCCATGGAAATCGTCGTGGTGCTCGTGATCGCGCTGCTGGTGATCGGCCCCAAGAAGCTCCCCGACATGGCCAAGTCGATGGGCTCGGGCCTGCGCGAGTTCAAGGACTCCCTCTCCGGCGAGTCCGACGAGCGCGACGCGCCGGCGCAGGTGGCCCCGGTCGCTTCCGCCCCGCGCAACGAGGCGGTCTAAGCTCCGATGCAGATGGCGCCCCCTTCCGACCACCTGAGCTCCCTCTCGGACGCTGCCCTGATGCAGCGGGTCGCGAAGATGGACGCCGAGGCCTTCGAGGTCTTCTACGACCGGCACGTCTCCAGCGCCTACGCGCTGGCGTACCGGATCGTCGGCAGCAGGCAGCCCGCCGACGACGTCTGCCAGGAGGCCTTCCTCTCGGTCTGGCGCTCCGCCGCGCGGTACGACGCGAACCTGGGCAACGCCCGGTCGTGGATCCTGGCCGTCGTCCGCAACCGGGCGATCGACCACCTCCGCCGCGTGACGCGCACCAAGGAGCGCGAGGTCGCGGACGAAGCCCTCGCCGAGCGCCACCCGGCACCGCAGGACCAGAACACCGAGTCGACCGCCCTGCGCAACGCGCAGGCCGGCGAGACGCGTGAGCTGATGAACGAACTGTCCGACGACCAGCGTCGCGTGATCGAGCTGTCCTTCTACTCCGGCTACTCGCACAGCGAGATCTCGGAGATGCTCGAGCTGCCGCTGGGCACCGTCAAGGCCCGCATGAACCGCGGGCTCGCGCGCATGCGCAACGTCCTGTCTCCCGGAGAAACGGCATGAGCACCGACGACCCCCGCGACCTCATCGGCGCCTTCGTCCTCGGTGCGTGCTCCGTCGAGGAGCACGCCCAGGTCCGCGCCCACATGAAGGTCGATGCGTCCTTCCGCGCCGAGGTCGAGTCCTTCGACGTCGTCCACGACGCGCTGCTCGAGGTCCCGACGACGCTCGACGACGTCACCCCCGGCGTCGACCTGAAGCGCTCCGTGATGGAGCAGGTCCAGGCCGAGGCGTCGCTGTTCGCCGCCGCCAGCACGGGCGAGCGCGCTGCGATCGTCAGCCGGCAGGAGGTTCCCGCGCCGTCCGCGCCGCGGGCGAGCACCGAGGCGCCCCGCGGCACCGGCGCCCCGGCGCCCAGTCCCCGACGCAATGCCTTCATGGCCGCGTTGACCAGCCCCGCACGTGCCACCGCGCTGGCCGCGGTCATCGTCGCGCTGATCGTCGGCGGCATCGCCCTCGGCGGTGGCGGTGGGTCGGACGTCCGCGAGGTCAACGGTCAGGTGACCCCGGTCGCCGGGGCCAACGCCACCGTCCGGATGGTCGTGGACAAGGACCAGAGCCGCCTGAAGCTCAGCGGCTTCGAGAAGGCCGGCACCGGCCGCAAGTACCAGGTGTGGCTGAAGTCCGGCGACGCCGCGCCCAAGCCGACGACGGTCCTCTTCGACGTGGACGCCCGCGGCAACGGCACCGCCACGGTCCCCGGTGACATGAAGGGCGTCGACGACGTCCTCGTCACCTCGGAGCCGGAGTCCGGGTCGCAGACCCCGACGACGGACCCGGTCCTGCACGTCCAGATCTGAGCAGGGCGGCGCTCCGGCGCCGCCCACCGCGGTCCTCCGAACGCCCCGGTCCTCCTGGGCGTTCGTCGTTTCCTGGAGCGGGCCGGACTTGGCCCACGTACGTCGTCCTCGTCGTCGGCCTCGCCCCGCACCGGGCGGGGCGGCGCGCTTGGCTTCGACCCGCCGAGCGGTCGCGGTCAGTCGGCCGCGACCGCCGGACGTGCCTCGCGCGGGGCCAGGTCCACGGCGTCGGCGACCAGCGCGTAGGAGCGCCTCCGGGCGTCGTGGTCGTGCACGACCGACGTGACCATCAGCTCGTCCGCGTTCGTGCGGGCCAGCAGCTCCTCGATGCCGCGGCGGACGGTGTCGGGGCCGCCGACGATCTGCGACGCGCGGCGCTGCTCGGCGAACGCCCGGCTGCCCGGGTCCTTCAGCGCGCGCTCGGCCTCCTCGGGCGTGGGCAGCAGGCCCGGCCGTCCCTGACGCAGGCGCAGGAACTGCAGGACGTTCGGGCCGTTCAGGAACTCCGCCTCCGCGTCGTCGTCCGCGGCGACCATCGCCGTCCCGAGCATCACGTACGGACGCTGCAGGACCTCGGACGGCTTGAACGACGCGCGGTAGAGGTCGACCGCGGGCACCGTGTTCTGGGCGCTGAAGTGGTGGGCGAACGAGAAGGGCAGGCCCAGCTCGCCGGCCAGCTGCGCGCTGTAGCCCGACGAGCCCAGGAGCCAGATCGCCGGCTCGTAGCCGTTGTTCGGGACCGCCGTGATCCGGTGCAGGGGATCCTCACGGGGGAGCTCGCCCTTGAGGAAGCCCCGCAGCTGCGCGAGCTGGGCGGGGAAGTCGTCCTCGTTCGAGAACGGGTCGCTGGACCGGCGCAGTGCGGCGGCGGTCAGGCCGTCGGTGCCCGGAGCCCGGCCGAGACCCAGGTCGATCCGCCCGGGGTGCAGCGCCTCGAGCATCCCGAACTGCTCGGCCACGACCAGCGGGGCGTGGTTGGGGAGCATCACCCCGCCGGAGCCCAGGCGGATCCGCTCGGTGTTCGCGGCGAGGTGCGCGATCAGCACCGGCGGCGACGAGCTGGCGATGCCCGACATGTTGTGGTGCTCGGCGACCCACACGCGGTTGTAGCCGAGGGCCTCGACGTGCCGGGCGAGGTCCACCGCGTTGCCGAGCGCCTGCCCGGGCGTGGAGCCCTGCGGGACGGGGGCCAGGTCGAGGACCGACAGCGCGATGTCGCTCATGCCTCCATGGTGGCAGCCGGGGACGGGCGGCCCGTGGGCCCGGGCGGTCGCGGACCGGGCCGTGTCGTGTCGTGTCGCCGGGCGGACCCCGATCCCGCTCGGCGTCCCGGCACCCGCGCCCCCCGCAGGTACGGTGGGGGCGTGCCGCACGAGAACGTCGCCCTGATCCGCCGGTTCTACGCCGCTCTGCACCGGGGCGAGGCCGCCGAGATGGCCCGGTGCTACGCCCCCGACGCGACCTTCTCGGACCCGTTCTTCCACGACCTGCGGGGCCCGGAGGTCCCGGGGATGTGGGACATGCTGCTCGGCAGCGCGGAGCGGATGAGCGTCGTCGCCGACGAGATCGAGGCGGACGCGACGACGGGCTCCGCGCACTGGGTGGCGACCTACCCCTTCTCGAAGTCCGGTCGGGACGTCGTCAACGACGTCCGTGCGCGCTTCCGCTTCCGGGACGGGCTGATCGTCGAGCACGTCGACGTCTTCGACGCGCGCCGCTGGGGCGTCCAGGCGATCGGGTTCAAGGGCAACGCGCTCGCCCTGCCGCCGCTGCGGGGCATGCTCGCGCGGAGCCTGCGCAAGGAGCTCACGGCGCACCTCGCGGGCGACGGCGCGGCGGATCCCGCGAGCTGACTCGGCGGGCCGTCCGCCGGACGGCCGGCGGTGCGCCGGCGGGACCCGTCCCGTCACCGGCGCTGCTCGGCCCCGCAGGTCCGCCGACGGACGCCGGCGGGGCGGGATCCGCCCCGTCCCGTTGGCTCAGGCCGCGCCGACCGCCGGGGCGATCTCGACCTCGCGCGCGCCGCGCCCCGGCGCGAGGAACCGCAGCAGCCGCCGACCCTCCGCCCGGATCGACGCCGCCGCGCGCTGGGAGGGCCGCCGGAACGGCACCACCCGGATCCTCGCCCCGTCGGGACCGGAGGACGAGGTCCAGGTGGCGACGGCGAACCCGTCGACGAGGACCGTGCCGAAGATGATCCCGTTGACCGTGAAGACGTGGGGGCGGTGCGCCGGGTCGAGGATCCGCTCGTGGTGGACGTGGGAGAGCAGCGCGTTGTCGAAGCGGGGGAGGAAGCGGACCGGGGCGGCGACGTCCTCCGCGGGCCGTGGCGCATCCCGCAGGTCGTAGAGCGTGCGGCCGGCCTCGTCCTGCAGGACCACGACGCCGTCGAGCTGCCCGAGCACCTCGCGCATGCCGGTCAGACCGCTCCACTTCGTCGCGTCCGCGGCGGTCGCCGGCCCGAACGCGGCGAGGTACCGGCGCACGAGCTCGTGGGCGGGCCCCTCGGGCGCCAGGGGCTCCGTGAGCCGCTGCTCGGCCGGCGCGAAGCGGGTGCTGCCCGGCGCGAAGCCGTCGGGGTGGCCGGGCGTGGGCACCTGCACCAGCGGCAGCAGCATCCGCGCGACCTGGGCGGCCGCGTGGCCGTCCAGCTGCGGGAACGCGTCGTGCAGCGGCGCCTCGAGCGCGGCGATCGTGCGCGGCTCGTCGGTCAGCAGGCGGTGGCCGAGGGCGAGCACGGCGTCGAGGTCGGCGTCCTCGGCGACCGCGCGCATCTCCGGCATGCGCAGCGCGGTGCGCAGGACGGGCTGCAGCGTCATCCGGTGGCGCGCGTAGTCCGCCGCGCTCAGCAGGTGGATCGTGCCCCGCATCGCCGTCGCCCGGACGACCTCCCCGTCACGGAGGGCCGCGAGCAGGTCCTCCCGGCGGAACCCGTCGATGCGGCTCCAGAGTCCGACGAACGGCGGTGCGGCCTCCTGCGCCTGCACGCCCGCGAGGCGCTCGACCATCGCCGAGGCGGTGTCGCCCACGCGGTCCAGGAGCGCCTGCCGAGCGAGGAGCGCGCGGTTCAGGCGGCGGACGGAGAGCACCTCGGGCACGGACCGAGGATCCCCGGGGACGCGGACGGACGCGGTCCGCGATCGTCCAGTGCGGCAGCCGTCGTTTGACGGGGTGGGCAGGGGGTACGCGACCTGCACCCCATCCCGGAGCACGCCATGGCGAACCCCAAGTCCTACCTCGCGAAGAAGGCGGCCAAGAAGGCCGCCAAGGTCACCCTCAAGCACGCCGCCCACGGCACGGCGACGAAGGCGAAGCGTCGTCCGATCCGCTCCGTCACGCTGCTCCTCACGGGTGCCGCCGCGGGCAGCTCGGTGTCGTTCGCGATCGCCCGCCGGGCCACCCGCCGCCGCCTGCACGCCGAGAAGGTCGCCGCCGACGCGGCCGCGGTCGTCGCCGCCGACCAGGAGCGCGCCGCCGCCCGCCACGAGCGCCGTCGCGCCGAGCTGGACGACCGCACCCTGACCGACCGCGTCAAGAGCGAGATCTTCCGGCCCGCCGACTCGCCGAAGGGCGACGTCGTCGTCGACAGCGAGAACGGCGTCGTGCACCTGCGCGGGTCGGTCGCCACGGCCGAGCTGCGCGACCGCCTGGTCGGCGACGCGTCGGCCGTCGACGGCGTGCAGCGGGTCGAGAACCTGCTCAGCGTCCGCGACTGACCTCCCGCCCCGCCCCCCGCACACAGGAACCCATGAGCACCGCATCCCCCATCGCCCACGCCTCCGGCACGTTCGACGTCGGAGGCGACCTCACCGTCCACCGCCTCGGCTACGGCGCCATGCAGCTGACCGGGAAGGGCGTCTGGGGCCCGCCCGCCGACCGCGACGAGGCGGTCGCCGTCCTGCGCCGCGCCGCCGAGCTGGGCGTCGACCTCTTCGACACCGCCGACTCGTACGGCCCGTTCGTCTCCGAGGAGCTGATCCGCGAGGCCCTGCACCCCTACGCCGACGTCGTGGTCGCCACGAAGGCCGGACTCACCCGCCCCGGCCCCGGCGACTGGCGTCCCGTCGGCCGCGAGGGCTACCTCCGTCAGCAGCTCGAGGGGTCGCTGCGCCGTCTCGGCGTCGACACCATCGACCTCTGGCAGCTGCACCGCATCGACGGGGACACCCCCGCCGAGGAGCAGTTCGAGACGCTCAAGGCGGTGCAGGACGAGGGCAAGGTCCGGCACGTCGGGCTCTCCGAGATCACGGTCGACCAGCTGGACGCGGCCATCGACGCGGGCGTGAAGGTCGCGACCGTCCAGAACAAGTTCAACCTCGTCGAGCGCGACGCCGAGGACGTGCTGGACCGGTGCGAGGAGCTCGGGATCGGCTTCATCCCGTGGTTCCCGATCGCCACGGGGCAGCTCGCGAAGGACGGCGGGCCGCTGGACGAGATCGCGAAGGAGCACGGCAGCTCGCCGGCCCAGCTCGCCCTGGCCTGGCTGCTGCACCGCTCCCCCGTGATGCTGCCGATCCCGGGCACCTCGAAGGTCGCCCACGTCGAGCAGAACATCGCCGCGGCCGAGATCGAGCTCTCCGACGACGAGGTCCGGCGCCTCGAGCAGGCCGGCCGCGAGGCGGCCGAGCAGCAGGACTGAGGGCGCGGGAGGGGCGAGGTCCGGCGAGAGCGGCCGGGGGCGGGCGGGGGCGGCCGGGGGCGGGCGATACCCTCACGGCATGACCGCCACCGCCTGGTCGACCGCCTCGGCGGGGCTCTCCCTGCCGCTGCGCCTGGCCTGGGTCCTCGCGCGGGAGGACGGTCGACCGCCCGTCGAGATCGGGGGGCCAGGCCCGTTGCTGCTCGGTGCGGCCGTGCTGCAGCTGCTCCACGACGGGGCGCTGCGACGCGAGGGTGCGGCCTACGTGCGCGGGGACGGCGACGCCGGTGACCCGTTCGAGGCGTGGGTCCGCGACGAGCTGCCCGACGGCCCTGACGGCGACCGGCAGCTCGAGGGCCTGGCGGCCAAGGTCTCCGGCCGGGCCGGCCACCGGTCGACCGAGGTGCTGGAGGAGCTCGGGCTGCTGACCCGCGTCCCGCGGCGCATCCTCGGCGTGCCGCTCGGCAAGGCGCTGCGCGTGGCCGACCTCGGGGCGCTCGAGCGCGACCGGGACCTCGTCCGCGCCGTCCTCGACGGCCAGGAGTCCCACGACGTCGCGATGGGCGCCCTGATCGCCTACCTGCACCACGGCGGGCTCGTCGCGCGCCTCGAGCCCGAGGACCTGCACGCGGCCGAGACCCGGGCGGCCCGCATCGCCGGCGACGACCCCGACGGCGCCCCGGCGCCGCAGGGCCCGGTCGCCGACGCGGTCCGCCGCACGGTCGAGGCGATGCACGTCGTCCTCGTGCCGGTCGGCGCCGTCCAGGTCGTGACGACCACGGCGCACCCCGCGCGCTGAGGGGGACCGCGGGTCGCCGGTCTGCCGGGCGGATCGCCGGGCGCGGGTGGGGAACGACGCAGGTTCGTGCCGTCCGGCGGCACGTTGCTGCGTCGGTCGGCTTGGGGCGGCGGGCGACGCAGGTTCGTGCCCTCCGGCGGCACGTTGCTGCGTCGATCGGCCCGGGGCGGCGATCGTCCGCGCCCCCCGACGTCGACCGGACCGCGCCGCCCCGGTCAGGCCGTGATGCGCCAGCCCGCGATGTCGATGAGGAAGTGGGCGATCACGAGGGCGCCGAGGTAGAAGGTCGAGACCGCCAGGGCGGCCCCGACGCGGACGGCCGCGGGCCGGTCGCGGACGAGCCCCAGACCGACGGCCGCCGCCCAGCCGAGGGCCGCCTCGGCGGGGATCACGTAGATCGCCACGCCGAGGACGCGGGTGGTGTCGCCCGTCGGCTCCCACAGGTCGACCACCGGGGCGAGCAGCTCGGTGCCGAGGAAGATGCCGGCGGCCAGCGCCGCGGTCCGGCCCGGACGACCGCCGCCGAGCGCCAGAGCCGCGAAGAGCGGGGCGACCCACATCCCGCCCATCGCGACGGGGATGACGTCGTCGACCCGCGGGCCCCCGACGTCCGGGAACGCCAGGGTGCCGACGAGGTCCGCGAGGATCCAGTCGGGCAGCACCTGGAAGATCGAGACGGGCAGCAGGAACGCCCACATCGCCACCCAGTCCGCGCGGCCGACGCTGCGCGCCACGAGGGGCAGCGCCACGTTGTAGCCGACGACACAGGCGAGCACGGCCCAGCCCTGGGCCGGCGCCGGCAGGAGGATCGCCACCGCGCCGAAGACCAGCAGCGCCGCGTGCACGAGCGCGATCGCCCGGAGGTCGCGGGGGAGGGGCCACGGGGCGGACCGTGGACGAGGCAGGGCGACGGAGGGCACCCGCGCACCCTAGACGTGCGCTTGACAGCGCGTCAAAGCGCCTGGCCGTCCGGCGGCGACGACCGGTGTCGTCGAGCGTCGCTGCGCCCGCCGTCCCGGGGCCGACGAGCGATGGCGTGCCCCGGGCCCGGGGCACGAAGAGCGGCATCTCACCATCCGGGCGTCACCCGGCCTCGGGGAGCAGCTCCTCGAGGCGGTCGACGAACGCGGCCTGCGCGGCGACGAGCTTGACGCGGGCGACGTCGGGGGCGACCCACGCCACGCGGTCGACCTCCGGGAACGACTGGGTGCGGCCCGACCGCGGCGGCCACTCCGTCTCGAACGTCCCCGGGACGATCGCGTCCGGGTCCAGGTCGCCCTCGACGGCCCAGGCGCGGACGCGCTTGCCGCTCGTGTTGCGGACCTCGCCCAGGTCGATCGCGTCACCCTCGGGCGCGGGGAGACCGAGCTCCTCGGTCCACTCGCGGCGGGCGGCGGCCAGGGGCTCCTCGTCGGGCTCGCACTCGCCCTTGGGGATCGACCAGGCGCGCTCGTCCTTCTTCGCCCAGAAGGGCCCGCCCATGTGGGCGACCAACAGCTCGACGCCCCCGCCGGCGGACGACCGCCGCCACAGGAGGAGACCGCCGCTGAGCACCGTCGAGGCCATCGCCGGATCATGGCGATCGCGGGGCCCGGACGGGGCGACGCACGACGCGCCGCGGGGTGCTTCGCCACCCGCCGCTTCGCCACCCGCCGCTCCGCGCTGCCCCGGCTACCGCGGCGCCGGCTTGAACAGCCGCACGTTGCGGTCCGCCGCCGCACCGGCGTTGCCGCCCGGCCGCCCGCCCTGGGCGTCGAGGTAGGCCAGCTCGCGGGCGACGTCGCCGAGGGGGTCGGGGGCGGTGTCGAGCTTCCAGGTCTCGAGCACCGCGCCGCCGCCCGCGGTCTCGCGCACGCGCAGCGCACGGCCCTGCTGCGGCCAGTCGGCCAGCGCCGAGGTCGTGATCGACCAGTAGCCGCCCGCGGCGGTCCGGACGGGCTGGACCAGGTCGTGGTGGGTGTCCCCGCCGATCGTCGCCAGGACGCGAGGTGCACGGGCGAGGCGGTCGCGGATCGCCCGGCCGCGTGCGGTGCGGTCGAGCGGGTCGTGGAACGCGACGAGGACCCAGCGGTCGCCGGCGGAGGACAGGGCGCGGTCGAGGAACGCCAGCTGCGCGGCCTCGGCGGCCCCCGTGTCGCCGCCGCCGCGCGGGACGTCGTCGAGCAGCACGACCCGCGCGCGGTCGCCGACGTCGC
>NZ_JAURWA010000084.1 GCF_030655195.1 Patulibacter sp.
TCGACGTCCCCGGAGCCGCCGACGCCCGGCGCGGGCTCCCCGTCCGCCGGCGGATCCGGGGGCTCCGGCGCCCCGGCGCAGTCCGGCGGGTCGACCGCGGCACCCGGCGGCACCACCGCCGTGCCCGTCGCCCCCGGGCGCCTGCTCGGGCCCGCCGACCAGCGCCTGGGCGACGAGGTCGCGCTCGTCCGGATCCTGCAGGACGGCACCGTCACGGAACGGCTGGGCAGCGTCGCCGACCCCGGCCTGCCCGCCCGCGCGGACGACGTGCCCGCCACCGTGCAGGCCGGCGGGGCTCCGTGGCGGATCGTCCAGCGCCCGATCTCCGACGCGCTCGTGGTGCAGGCCGCGGCGCCGCTGGGGCCCGTCGACGCGCGTGCCGCGACGCTGCGCGACCGCGTGGCCGTCGCAGGGGTCCTCGGCGTCGCCGCGACGCTGCTGATCGCGTTCCTGCTCGTCGGCGCCGTGCTGCGCGCACTGGGCCGCCTGCGCCGCACGGCCGCCGAGGTCGCCGTGACCGCGGACCTCGCCACCCGGGTCGACGCGACGCGCGGGCCGCAGGAGATCCGCGAGCTGTCGAGCACGCTGAACGCCATGCTCGCCCGGCTGGAGGACGCGGACGGCGAGCGTCGGGCGGCCCTCGAGGCGACCCGCCGGTTCGCGGCCGACGCGGGTCACGAGTTGCGCACGCCGCTGGCGACCATCGGCGCCGGCGTGCAGACCCTGGCCGACCACCCCGAGCTCGAGGGTCCCGACCGCGACGCCGCGTTCCACGACGTGCGACAGGAGCACCGCCGGGTCGTCGCGCTCCTGGAGTCGCTGCAGACGCTCGCCCGCGGCGACGCCGCCGGGCGCCTCGAGCGCGAGCCCGTCGATCTCGTCGAGCTCGTCGAGGAGGCGGTCGCGTCCGTCCGCCGCTCGGCGCCCGACGGCACCGCGATCGAGCTGCACGCGCCGTCCGAGCTCGTGCGCGAGGCGTGGCCGCCGGGCGTCCGCATCGCGGTCGAGAACCTCTTGCGCAACGCGGTCGCGCACGGCCGTCCCGCCGGGGCCATCGCGGTCACCGTCGAGCAGGCCGGCGGCGAGGTGCGGATCACGGTGGACGACGACGGGCCGGGGATCCCGCCGGAGCAGCGCGATCGCCTGCGCGAGCGGTTCGCCCGCGGCGCCTCCGCGGACACCCCGGGCTCCGGCCTGGGCCTCGCGATCGTCGAGCAGCAGGCCGGCCTCCACGGCGGCCGGCTCGAGCTGACGGACGCGCCGGCCGGGGGCCTGCGGGCGCGCCTGGTGCTCGACGGGGTCCCGCGGACCTAGGCGGACGAGCCCAGGAGGCAGTTCCGGTCTGGTGCCGGATCGCGGCCGGGGCCGCCCTGGCCGCCCGGTGGGCCGCGTCCTGGACGTTCGGCGGGCGATCGCGCGTGGCGCGTTCGCGCTCGTCGCGAGCGGGTAGCCGCCTGGCATGAACATCATCCGCCGCATCCTCTCCCTGGCCAGCGCCAACCGCGGCCGCACCGGTGGCGCGCCCGCCGGTCGCCGTGGCCTCGGTCGCCGTCGCACCCAGCAGCAGCCGAAGGCGACGGGCCTCGCCGCCCTGCGCGGCCTGCTGCGCCGGTAGTCCGCGACGCCGCGGGTCAGTCCGCGTAGCGCGGGTCCCAGCGGGCCCGGGCGATGCGGTCCCGCAGGTCGTCGTCGCTGCGCTGCGGTGCGACGCCGTCGTCGACCGCCGCGCGCGCCACGGCGAGCGCGACGGTGTCCGCGACGTCGCGCAGCGCGCCGATCGGCGGCAGCAGCGGCGCGTGCGGATCCTGCAGCGCGGGGGAGAGCGACCCGAGCGACCGCGCCGCGGCCCGCAGCATCGTGTCCGTGACGCGCGCGGCCTGCGCGGCGACGACGCCCATCCCCACCGCCGGGAAGACGTAGACGTTGTTGGACTGCGCGACGCGCACCGAGCGGCCCTCGTACTCGACCTCCGGGAACGGCGAGCCCGTCGCCATCAGGACGCGCCCCTTCGTCCACCGCATCAGGTCCCTCGGGTCCGCCTCGGCCCGCGCGGTGGGGTTCGACAGCGGCAGGACGATCGGCCGGTCGACGTGGGCGGCCATCTCGCGGACGACCTCCTCCGTGAACGCCCCCCGCGCGGTGGACAGCCCGATCAGCGCCGTCGGGCGCACCGCGCGGACGACGTCGGCCAGCCCGGCGCCGGGCCCCAGCGGCCCGGTCGTGCGCTCGGCGGCCGGCGTGGTCGACCCGCGGGGCGCGACCGCCCCGGCGCCGCCGACGTCCTCGCGGGCGTAGACGCGCTGGGCGTCGGTCAGGTCGGTGCGGTCGGCGGTGAGGAGCCCGTCGACGTCGACCACCCAGAAGCGACGGCGCGCCTCCTCGGCGGTCAGGCCCTCGTCCATCATCGCGTGGCGGATCTCGTCGGCCACCCCGATCGCCGCGGACCCGGCACCGAGGATCACGACGCGCTGCTGGGGGAGCGGCGTCCCCGCCACCTCGACCGCACCGATCAGCGCGCCGAGCGCGACGGCCGCGGTGCCCTGGATGTCGTCGTTGAACGTGCAGATCCGGTCGCGGTAGCGGTCGAGGATCGGCCGGGCGTTGCGCGACGCGAAGTCCTCCCACTGGACCAGCACGCCCGGCAGCTCGTTCTCCACCGCGGTGACGAACCGCTCCACGAAGTCGTCGTACTCCTGCCCCTCGATCCGCTCGTGCCGCCAGCCGAGGTAGCCGGGGTCGTCGATGCGGTCCTGGTTGTTCGTGCCGACGTCGAGCACGATCGGCAGCGTGCGACCGGGGTTCAGCCCGCCGATGGCGGTGTAGAGCGCGAGCTTGCCGATCGGGATGCCGAGACCGCCGGCGCCCTGGTCCCCGAGACCGAGGATCCGCTCGCCGTCGGTGACGACGATGACGTCGACGTCCTTCTGCCGGCGGTTGCGCAGCAGCTCGGGCAGCCGGTCGCGCATCGGGTAGCTCAGCGTCAGGCCCCGGGGGCGGCGGAAGATCCGGTGGAAGCGCTGGCACGCGAGACCGACGGTCGGCGTGTAGACGATCGGCAGGACCTCCTCGAGGTGGTCCACGAGCAGCCGGTAGAAGAGCACGATGTTCGTGTCCTGCAGGGTCCGCAGGTTCACGTACTTGTCGAGGTCGCTGGGGCGCCGGCGGAACACCTCGTAGGACCGGGTCACCTGCTCGTCCAACGTCTCGATCGCCGGGGGCAGCAGCCCGTCGAGCCCGAGCACCCGTCGCTGCTCGGCCGTGAACGCCGTGCCGCGGTTGCGGAGCGGGTCCTCGAGGATCTGGGGGTACTGCACCGAGCCCATGTCCTGAACCTAGTGCCCGTGCGCCGCCGCCCGCCCCGGCAGCGCCCGGGACCCACCCGCCCGGGGAGCTTGGGGTCGTTGTGGTCGGGGCGGGGCGGGGCGAGGCAGGGCGGGGCGACGGCGGTGGTGGCGGGCGGCGGTCGGCGGTCGGCGGTCGGCGGGC
>NZ_JAURWA010000085.1 GCF_030655195.1 Patulibacter sp.
CGGCGTCCCGACCGCCACGAACAGCAGCCGCGCCCGCGACAGCGCCTGCGAGATGTCGGTCGTGAACGTCAGGCGCTCGCGGTTCTTCTGCACCAGCTCGGCCAGACCCGGCTCGTAGATCGGGATCTCGCCCCGCTCCAGCCGCGCGATCTTCTCCGCGTCGATGTCGACGCACACGACGTCGCTGCCGAGTTCGGCGAACCCCGCCGCGGTCACCAACCCCACGTATCCGGTACCGATCACGCCGATGGGCTCACGGTTCGGGTCCTCATCAGCCCTGCTCATTGCGAACATCAAATCACCCAGTAGAGGCAGGAACTGTCCCGGCTGGTCAAGATATCGACGAGCGGACTGGACAGGTCGTCACACCATTAGCTGATTGCGCCGGAGGCGTTCGGAGGGTCTTCCCGCGTGGAGGCGGAGGGGGAGGGGAGCGAAGTCCCCTACCTACGGGTGCCCGCCGGGAAGCTGACTGGGCGCTGACGGCGCGACGCCCCGCGCGACCTAAGTGGAGTGAGAGCGTGGGGGCCAGCGACGCAACTCTCGTCGAGCGCCACGTCCCACCAGCACGACAACCAGAGCGAGCCACGCCACGCCGATCAGATAGCCAGCGATGACGTCGCTGATCAGGTGCGCACCGTTCAGAACGCGGGTCGGTCCCGTCAGCACGATCGGGATGAGCGCCAGGAAGACCAGATCGCGACGGCCTTGACGGTGGGCCATCACGGCGAGGGCCCCCGCGAAGACGACGATGTGGACCGTGTGGCCGCTGGGGTAGTTCAGCCCGGGATCGGCGTGGGACTCGGCCCACAGCGGCGTCGTGCCGGAGACGACCTTGAGGACCGCGTTGACGGCGACGCCGGCGCTGGCCGCGACGATGAGGACGGCGTCGCGGCGACGTGACGCCCGGAGCAGCAGCCAGACCGCGATCGCAAGCCCTGCGGCCGCGAAAAGCGGGCGGCCCAGCAGGTCGAAGAAGACGACGAGCTCGCCGACGACGCCCGTGCGAGGGGGCCAGGGCGGAAACTCGGCCAAGGCCCAGCGTTCTCCTGGGAGCGGACCGACGACCTGGACCCAGACGCGCAGCGCGACGGCGAGAGCCGTCGCCACGGCGGCGACGGCCAAGAGCAGCAGTTGCCGCCGTGCTGCTGACGCAGGCGCCGCAGAGGGTGAGGGCCGAGCGTCGATCGGCCCATCCTACGAGGGCGTCGAGTGACCTTCGACCGGTAGGCGACACATCTCTGGTCGCCACAATCCGGCCCGCAGCAGAGCGGGCCCGGGATCAGTGGACGAGCTGCCGCTTGTGCCGCGGCGTACCCGACGTCGTCCCGGAGGACGCGGAGTCGGTGGCCAGACGCCGACGCGCCCGCTTGAAGCTGGTCCGAGCGATCACGCCGATGACCAGCGCGTCGATGGCGATCCAGGCGGCGAGGAGGAGGGGGACCCAGCTCATGGTCTGTGACCTATCCCCCAACGATGCCGTCGGCATGCACGGTGCACGGGGAATTGTGTGAACGACCAGCTACCTCCTGACCGCGCCCGTGCGACGGGCAGAGCCGTCGATCAGCCGACGGCAGATGCCAGAGACCCGTCACCGCAGCGCGGAGCACCCCGGCAGCGACACCTTCGCGACCTTCTTCCCGGCCACCGTGATCACGGCGCGCCGGTAGACCGACGTCGCGTCGGCGCACCGCGTCAAGCGGGTGAACGTCACGGTGCCGGCGGCCCGGACCGTCTTACCGTGGCGGCCCTTCTTCGCCACCGTCACGCGGCCGCGGGCGGTCGCCGTCGGCGCGCCCCAGGCCGTCCACGTCAGGCCCGTGGCCCGCGCCCGCCTGGCCGCGAACGTCCTCGGGCGGACGGACGCCCGGCGCCGGGCGTCGATCGCCACCGCCTCGACGACGTCGTCCGGGGCGTCGTCGGCCGCACCGTCGTCTGCGGAACCGTCGCCGTCGGAGCTGCCGTCGTCGACGGCACCCGCTCCGTCGACGGGATCGCCGGCGCCGTCGTCGGCCAGGTCCGGGTCAGCGTCGGCAGCGCCGTCGTCCGCGGCCGAGACGTCCGGGTCGTCATCACCGAACGTGACGAGCGCGGTGCGCGCGGCGGCGGCCGGCGACGACGGCCCGGACGGAACGGTCGCGTCCGCCGCGCCGGCCGGAAGGGCGACGGCGAGGGTGGCGGTCGCGGTGATCAGGAGCGACGGCACCCACCGGCGCCCGAAGGCGGGGCGGGTCGCGGCGGATCCCTCGAGCGGCGTCATGCCCTCATCGTCGGCATCCCGCCGTCGCCACACGTGGGTGACGGACGGGTGTCCGACGCACGGAGGCGCCACGCGCCCGTTCCGCCGAGGTCATTCGGGAAGAGCGGGACCAGGCCGACACGCAATGCCGTGACCGCAAGCTGCGTGCGCGAGGTCGAGCCCAGGTGCCGCATGGCGGCCGCGACGTGCGACTGGACCGTGCGATCCGAGATGTGGAGCAGCGACGCGATCTCGATGTTCGTGTGGCCCTCCACGACCAGCGCGACGATCTCGCGCTGACGTGCGGTGATGCGGGACGACGAGACCGCCGGGCCTGCCGGGGCCACGGACGCCTGGTGGGGACGGGACGACTGCGTGTGCACGGGACTGCACCTCGGGACGACATGAGCTGACCGTCGCCGTGGGGAGCAGCGGACCGGCAGAACCTAGACGACGATCACGCCGTCCCTCCTGCCGATCTTCACAGGACTCGGGGACCGCCCGGAACCATCCCGGTCGCTCGCCCGCGCCCGGCCCGTGACCGCACGGCGGTCACAACCCGCACTGCGGCAGCCGGTCGCGCGTCGCCGCGACGTTCAGCCGCGCGATCGCCCCCGCCAGGTCGTTGGCGGCCCCACCCGCGGACCGGCCGTCCCGCGTGCGGCGGGCCACGGCGTTGACTCCGCGCGCACGGGCGGCCAGCTCGGCCAGGACGTCGCGGCGGTCCGCCTCCTGGCTCGCGAGGCGGTCCAGGTCCGAGGCCAGCGTCGCGGTGGCGGTGGCCACCGCACGCACGTACGTGCGGCCGTCCGCGGCCGAGGTCCCCGGTCCGGGGACCGGCGGGACGGGCTTGGTCGCCGCCGAGCAGACCGCGGTGATCAGCGCGGCCGAGCGGTCCGCCGCGACCGGCGCGGTGGTCGCCGCCGGGGTCGTGCCGTCGTCCCCTCCCCCGCACCCCGCCAGGGCCAGCAGGGCGACGACGGACGCCGACGCGGCGCGGCGGGCAGGGCGGGTGCGCGGCACGGGGCG
>NZ_JAURWA010000086.1 GCF_030655195.1 Patulibacter sp.
GCTCGGCGGCCGCGGGGCCCCGGGCGGGGCGACCGTCGGGTCGCGGGCCCTCCGCCTCGTCCGACGACGGGGTCGGGACCGTCCCGCCACGCGCCGCGGCCATCCGCTCGCGCTGGCGGTCCAGCCGCGCGCGGGCCGCCGCGGCCAGTCCGCGGGGCAGGACGCCGGCCTCGCCCTTGACCCAGGCGTCGCCGGCGGGCACCGCGTCGCCGCCCAGTCCGGGACGGGTCTGCCCGTCGTCCGTGGGGACCTCGTCGTCAGCGGGGCTCACGACCGGGGACCCCCCGGTCGCCGGGCGGAGCCGTCGTGGCTCGGACACGGAGCAGGCAAACGGATCACGCGGGGAACCCTAGCGCCGCCCGGCCGGCCGACCCGGTGCGCTCGCCCGGCGCGGACCGCACCCGACCGGCGCCCACCGGAGCCCGGAACGCAGGAGGGGCGGGGCCGACGGCCCCGCCCCTCACGAGCGACCAGCTGGGACGCCGTGCGTCCTAGGCGTCCTGCGGCGTGGCGTCGCCCTCGGTCTCGTCGACCGTGGCGTCCGCGTCCTCGGAGCCGTCCTCATCGGTGGCGCCGACGGCGGCCGGCACCGGCACGCCCTCGACGATCGAGAGCACGACCGCGTTCTCGGTGTCGTCGTCCGGCGCGACGTCGACCTTGACGAGCGCGTTCGGCGGCACCTGGTTGGCGAGCACGAAGTCCGCGAGCGGATCCTCGATGTAGCGCTGGATCGCCCGGCGGAGCGGACGGGCGCCCATCGCCGGGTCCCAGCCCTTCTCGACCAGGAGGTCCTTGACGCCGTCGGAGAGCTCGAGCGTGAGCTCGCGGTCCCGGAGCGACTTGCGGACCCGGTCGATCATCAGCTCGACGATCGTCGTGATCTGCGGCTTCGTCAGCTTGTGGAAGACGATGACTTCGTCGATGCGGTTCAGGAACTCCGGCTTGAACGCCTTCTTCAGCTCACCGGTGACCCGTTGCTTCATGTCCTCGTACGTGACGGCCTCGTCCTCGTCGCCGAGCTGGAAGCCCAGCGGCGTCGACTTGGCGATCTCGGACGCGCCGATGTTCGAGGTCATGATCACGATGGCGTGCCGGAAGTCGACCGTGCGCCCCTGGGAGTCGGTCAGCCGGCCGTCCTCCAGGATCTGGAGCAGCAGGTTGAAGACGTCCGGGTGGGCCTTCTCGATCTCGTCCAGCAGCAGGACCGAGTACGGCTTGCGCCGCACGGCCTCGGTCAGCTGACCGCCCTCGTCGTACCCGACGTAGCCGGGGGGCGAGCCCACCAGCCGCGAGACGGCGTGCTTCTCCATGTACTCGGACATGTCGACGCGGACCATCGCCTCGGGGTCCCCGAAGAGGAAGTTCGCCAGCGACTTGGCGAGCTCGGTCTTGCCGACGCCCGTGGGCCCGGCGAAGATGAACGAGCCCGTCGGGCGCTTGGGGTCCTTCAGGCCGGCGCGGGAGCGCCGGATGGCCTTCGAGACGACCTTGACGGCCTGCTCCTGGCCGACGACGGCCTCGTGGAGCTCCTCCTCCATGCGCATCAGGCGACGGGTCTCCGCCTCCGTCAGCTTGAAGACGGGGATGCCGGTCCACATCGAGACGATGTCGGCGATCTCCTCCTCGCCGATGGAGAGGCGCGGCTGGTCGCCCTCGCCCTGCTCCCACTTCTCGACGAGCTCGCGCTTCTTCTGGACGAGCTTGCGCTCCTCGTCGCGGAGGGAGGCGGCCGTCTCGTACTCCTGCGCCTCGATCGCCGCGTCCTTCTTGCGACGCGCCTCGGCGATCTGCTCCTCGACCTCCTGGAACACCGGCGGCGAGCTCATCGAGCGGATGCGCTTGCGCGACGCGGCCTCGTCGACCAGGTCGATCGCCTTGTCCGGCAGCTGCCGGTCGGAGATGTAGCGGTCTGCGAGCTCGACGGCGGCCTCGAGGGCCTCGTCGGTGATCTCGATCTTGTGGTGCTGCTCGTAGCGGTCGCGCAGGCCCTTCAGGATCTGCACGGCCTCCTCCGTCGACGGCTGCTCGACGCGGACCTGCTGGAAGCGGCGCTCCAGCGCGGAGTCGCGCTCGAGGTACTTGCGGTACTCGTCGATCGTGGTGGCGCCGATGGTCTGCAGCTCGCCACGGGCCAGCGCGGGCTTCAGGATCGATGCGGCGTCGATCGCGCCCTCGGCGGCACCCGCGCCGACGAGGTTGTGGATCTCGTCGATGAAGAGGATGACGTCGCCCTTGTTGGCGATCTCCTTCATCACCTTCTTGAGGCGCTCCTCGAACTCACCGCGGTACTTCGACCCGGCCACGAGGGCCGCGAGGTCGAGCGTGTAGATCTGCTTGTCGCGCAGCAGCTCGGGCACCTCGCCCGAGGAGATCTGCTGGGCGAGGCCCTCGACGACGGCCGTCTTGCCGACGCCCGGCTCGCCGATCAGGACCGGGTTGTTCTTGGTGCGGCGCGAGAGGATCTGCATGATCCGCTCGATCTCCTTCTCGCGACCCACGACGGGGTCGAGCTTGCCGTCCGCGGCGAGCTTGGTCAGGTCGCGACCGAACTGGTCGAGGACCTTCGAGGAGCGCTTCTGCGTCGTGCCCTCGCCGGCCTGCCCACCCGGGCCGCTGACGGAGGAGCCGGCGGTCTGCCGACGGCCGCCCGGACCGGAGAGCATCCGGATGACCTCGTTGCGGATCTTCTCGGAGTCGGCGTCGAAGTCGAGGAGGATGCGGGCGGCCACGCCCTCGTTCTCCCGGACCAGCCCGAGCAGGATGTGCTCGGTGCCGATGTAGTTGTGCCCGAGGCTCAACGCTTCGCGCAGCGCGAGCTCGAGGACCTTCTTGGCGCGGGGCGTGAAGGGGATCTGGCCGGAGGTGACCTCCTCACCCGACCCCACGATGCGCACGACCTGCGCTCGGACGCGCTCGACGGTGATGTCGAGGCTCTCCAGCACGCGTGCCGCGAGCCCCTCCTCCTCGCGCAACAGACCGAGGAGGATGTGCTCCGTCCCGATGTAGTTGTGCTTGAGCGTCCGCGCCTCTTCCTGGGCGAGAACGACAACCTGCCTGGCTCGTTCTGTGAATCGCTCGAACATCCCTGGGTCCTTCCGTGGCTCGAGAAGAAATCCTACCAGCGGCCCGTTCGGACCCCTCCAGGCTCCCCGTCAGTACCTGGTTCTACGGCATCCATCGGCGGACGGATGCGGTCGCGGGAGCCCGCTCGTCCGGACGTCCGGTCCCCGGAGTCGCCCCGGACCACCCGGCGGTGGCGGCGTGGCGACCCGGGATCGGCGGATCCGGCCTCAGACCGCGACGGGCTCGAACCGGATCACGACGGACTTCGACGTGGGCGTGTTGCTGCCCTCGGCGACGCTGTCGAGGGGCACGAGCGGGTTCGTCTCGGGGTAGTACGCGGCGGCGCATCCGCGGGCGGTCGGATAGCCCACGAGCTTGAACCGCTCGGCCCGGCGCTCCGCTCCGTCGTGCCACACGCTGACCAGGTCGACCACCGCGCCGTCCTGCAGGCCCAGGCGTCCCAGGTCGTCGGGGTGGACGAGCACCACGCGCCGCCCGGCCTTCACGCCGCGGTAGCGGTCGTTGAGCCCGTAGACCGTCGTGTTGTACTGGTCGTGCGAGCGCAGGGTCTGCAGCAGCAGGTGGCCGTCGGGGACCTCGATCGGCTCGAGCCGGTTGACGGTCAGGCGCGCCTTGCCCGTCGCGGTCTCGAAGCGCCGCTCGTCGCGCGGCGGGTGGGGCAGCTGGAAGCCGGACCTGCGCTGTGCCCGGGCCGAGTAGTCGTCGAAGCCGGGCACGACCGCCTCGATCTGCCGCCGGATCAGGCCGTGGTCGTCGGCCATCGCCTCCCACGGCAGGTCCTGCACCAGGCCGGTCGACGTGCCCAGGTCGCAGTCCCCGTCCACCCCGGACGCCTGCCCGTCGGGCATCGACGAGCGCCCGTCGGGGGACTCGTGCCGTCGGGCGACCCCGTCGTGCGTGGGCGGGCCGAAGACCGCGCGGGCGAGACCGCAGACGATCCGCGTCTCGCCGCGCAGCTCCGACGACGGCGGCTCCAGGTGGCCCCGCGAGGCGTGCACCACGCTCATCGAGTCCTCCGTCGTGACGAACTGCTCCTCGCCGCGACGCGGGCCGTCGGGGACGACGTCCCGGTCCGTCCGGCCGAGGGTCGGGAGGATCAGGGCCTCGCGCCCCGTGACGAGGTGCGAGCGGTTGAGCTTCGTCGAGACCTGGACCGTCAGGCGGGCCCGGCGAAGCGCCGCCTCCGTGACGTCGGTGTCGGACACCGCCGACGCGAAGTTGCCGCCCAGGGCGAAGAAGACCTTGAGGCGCCCGTCCGCGAGGCCCCGGACGCTGTCGACGACGTCGAGGCCGTGCTCCCGGGGCGGCGCGAAGCCCAGCGCCTCCTCCAACCGGTCGAGGAACGCCTCGGGCGGCTGCTCCCAGATGCCGACCGTGCGGTTGCCCTGGACGTTGCTGTGGCCGCGGACGGGACAGAGCCCGGCACCCTCGCGACCGATGTTGCCGCGCAGCAGCAGGAAGTTGACCAGCTCCTGGATGATCGCCACGGACTGGCGGTGCTGCGTCAAACCCATCGCCCAGCAGACGACGATCCGCTTCGCCGGCAGGATCAGCCCCATCGCCTCGTCGATCTCGGCACGGGTCAGGCCGGTCTCCCGCTCGAGGGCGTCCCAGTCGAGTCCGCGCAGGTGCTCCTGCATCGCGTCGAAGCCGTCGGTGTGCTCGGCGATGAAGTCGTGGTCGAGGACCGGCTCCCCGCCCGTCGCACGAGCGGCGTCGTCGGCCTCGAGCAGCAGGCGCGAGAAGGCCTGGAAGAGCGCGCCGTCGCCGCCCAGGCGCAGCTGCAGCAGCAGGTCCTGCAGGTGCGTGCCCCGACCGAGGAGCTCGAGCGGCCGCTGCGGGTTGTCGAACCGCTGCATCCCGGCCTCGGGCAGCGGGTTCAGCACCATGATCTTCGCGCCGGCCTCCTTGGCCTCCTCCAGCGAGATCAGCATCCGGGGGTGGTTCGTCCCCGGGTTCTGGCCCGCCACGATGATCAGGTCCGCGGCGACGAGGTCGTCCATCGAGACGCTGCCCTTGCCGATGCCGATCGTGTCGCCCAGCGCCTTGCTCGTCGACTCGTGGCACATGTTCGAGCAGTCCGGCAGGTTGTTCGTGCCGAGCGCGCGGACGAACAGCTGGTAGGCGAACGCCGCCTCGTTGCTGGCACGGCCCGAGGTGTAGAAGGTCGCCTCGTCGGGGGAGTCCAGGGCGTGGAGCTCGCGGGCGACCACCCCGAAGGCCTCGTCCCAGCCGATCGGCACGTAGTGCTCGGCGCCGGGCGCCAGGTACATCGGCTCGGTCAGGCGACCCTGCTGCTCGAGCCAGTGCCCCGTGCGGCCCCGCAGGTCGTCGAGCGTGTGACGGGCGAAGAACTCGCGGGAGGCCCGCATCCGGGTCGCCTCGTTGGCGACGGCCTTCGCCCCGCTCTCGCAGAACTCGATCGGTCCGGCGCCGTCCTCGGGCTCCGGCCAGGCGCAGCTCGGGCACTGGAAGCCGAACGGCTGGTTGATCCGCAGCAGGCTGTTGGCCGACCGGGCGACGCCCATGTGGCGCATCCCCTGCTTGGCGATGGACCACGTCGCGCCCATCCCGACGGCGTGGTCCTTCGGCTCTCCGACGTGCAGGCCGCGGTCGTCCTCGGCGACGTCGTGGTCCCTGTCGGTCCGGCCGCGTCGCGGAAGCGGCGGGAGCTTCCGGCCGGGCCGGCCTCGGAAGACGGGGGTGCCGATCCTGCGCGTGCTCACCCCGAGAACCTACCCCGGCGGTGCGCGGTACAAGCACCCCGGGCCGGGTCTAGTCCCTCATCGTCGGGAAGAGGACGACCTCGCGGATCGTGCTCCTGCCCGTCATGCAGATGACCAGGCGGTCGATGCCCAGCCCGAGGCCGCCCGTCGGGGGCATGCCCTGCTCGAGCGCCTCGACGAAGCTCTCGTCGTACTGCTGGGCCTCGTCGTCGCCCTCGAGCTCGAGACGTGCCTGCTCCTCGAAGCGGCGGCGCTGCTCGTCGGGGTCGTTGAGCTCGGAGAACGCGTTGGCGATCTCCATGCCCAGCGCGAAGGCCTCGAAGCGCTCGACGAGGCCCGTGTCCTCGCCCGTCTCCGTGCGCTTGCGCTTGGCGAACGGGGAGAGCTCGACGGGGTAGTCGAAGAGCATCGTCGGCTGCTGGAGCTTCGGCTCGACGTCCTTGCTGAGCAGGTCGTCGACGAGCTGCGGCCACGTGCGGCCGTCGGGGTCGACGTCCGTGCGGTCCGACGCGCGGACGACGGCGGCGAGGGACTCCGAGGTGCGGTGGGCGAGCACGTCTATGCCCGTCTCCTCCTCGATCGCGCCGGCGAGCGTCTTGCGCGCCCACGGCTCGGTCCAGCGGATCTCGCCCTCGTACCCGACGGCGGCGGCCACGTGGGAGACGCACGCCTCGAGGCGGTCCGCGGCGTCCTCGACGTCCGCGTAGGCCTCGTACCACTCGAGCATCGTGAACTCGGGGTTGTGCTTGTGGGAGATGCCCTCGTTGCGGAAGTTCTTGCCGAGCTCGTAGACCCGCTCGAGGCCGCCGACGATCAGCCGCTTGAGGTAGAGCTCCGTCGCGATCCGCAGGTAGAGGTCGCGACCCAGCGCGTTGTGGTGCGTCGTGAACGGCCGGGCCAGGGCGCCCCCGTAGAGCGGCTGCAGCACGGGGGTCTCGACCTCGAGGAAGCCCTCGCCGTCGAGGAAGCGGCGGATCTCGGAGACGATCCGGGAGCGCATGACGAACGCCCGGCGGGTGTCCTCGTTGCCGATCAGGTCGAGCTCGCGGCGGCGCTGGCGGACCTCCTGGTCCTGCAGGCCGTGGTGCTTGTCCGGCGGCGGGCGCAGCGACTTGGCGAGGACGGTGATCGCCTCGACCCGGATCGACAGCTCGCCGCGGCGGGACATGAACGCGACGCCGTCGATGCCGATGAGGTCGCCCAGGTCGACGTCGTCGAGCAGGCGGGACATCACCTCGGGGCCCAGGACGTCGAGCTTCGCCTGCAGCTGGATCCGACCCGACCGGTCGTCGAGGTCCAGGAAGGCCATCTTGCCCTGGCCGCGGCGGGCCCGCAGACGGCCGGCGATGCGGTGCCGGACGTCGGTCTCGGCCCCGTCCTCGAGACCCTCGTGCCGGGCGCGGACCTCCGCGATCGGCTCGACGCCGTCGAAGTCGTGCGGGAACGGGTCGACACCCGCGGCGCGCAGCCGGTCGAGCTTGGCGCGGCGGACGGCGAGGAGGTCGGTGCCGTCCTCCGCCGCGGAGGCGGCGTCGGGCGTGGGGTCGGTCATGTCGGGTCCGCTTCGGAGGGGCCCGCGCTCAGCGCGAGATCTCGAGGACCTCGAGGGTGCTCGTCTTGCCGTTGGGCCGGGCGACCGTCACGGACGCGCCCTTGGGCTGCCCGAGCAGGGCCTTGCCGACGGGCGACTCGTTGGAGATCTTGAGCTCGGCGGGGTTCGCCTCGGCGGAGCCGACGATGGCGTACTCCTTCGTCTCGCCCTTCTCGTTCTTCACCGTGACGCGGGTGCCGATCTGCACGGCGTCCGTGGTCAGCGAGGACTCGTCGATGACGGAGGCGGACCGGAGCTGCTCCTCGATCTCGAGGATGCGCCCCTCGATCATGCCCTGCTCCTGCTTGGCGTCGTCGTACTCGGAGTTCTCCGAGATGTCGCCGAACTCGCGGGCGTCCTTGATGCGCTCGGCGACCTCACGACGCTTCGTGGTCGTGAGGTGCTCCAGCTCCTTCTTGAGCTTGTCGAGACCCTCGTGGGTGAGGATGACGTCCTTGGGCAACGTGCGACCTTTCGCCTTCGTCGCCCAGGCGGGGCGCCGACGGGAGTGTTTCTGGGCGGGCGATCGGCCGACCGTCCGCCGGGCGGAGCCGGGCAGTATAGCCACGGATCGCCGGATCCCCGCACTTCCCGCGAAGATCCGCCCGAACGTCCGTCCCGCGGAGGGCGCCGGACGACGCGTACGGGGTGCGCGACGGACGCCGCCGCGCGGGGTCAGGCGGGGGTGCCCACCGTCGCCGCGGCGCGCACGAGCGCGCGTGCCGCGTCGATGTCCTCGGACCCCTGGAGCGCGGCCTGCAGCTCCTTGTCGGGCAGGATCGGCGCGTCCGGACCCGCCGCGGCGGACGCCGCCTCGGCGAGGCGCTCGACGTACCAGGGGTAGTGCTTGCGCAGGTAGCGCCCCGCGCGTTCGGCACCGAGGTGCTCGATCGTGCGGTCCAGCACCCACTCGAACTCGGTCACGACCTCGTCCGCGGTCGGCGGGACGTCGTCGCGCAGCCCGAGCAGCGACGAGAAGCGCCACGGGTTGCCGAGGGCGCCGCGGGCGAGCATGACCGCGGCCGGCGCGACCTGCTCGTAGGCCGCCAGGGTCTCGGCGTCGTCGTGCAGGCCGCCGGAGAGGACGACGGGGACCGGCAGCTCCTGCACGAGCCGGGCGGCGAGCTCGTAGTCCGGGGTGCCCTTGTGGTGGACCTGCGCGCTGCGGGGGTGGAAGCCGATGGCGGCGACGCCGGCCTCGTCGACCAGGCGGGTCGCCAGGGCGTAGCCGTCGGTCTCGCCGTCCTTCTTCGTCGACGAGCGCAGCTTGACCGTGACGGGCAGCCCGGAGCCCTCGCGCGCGGCGCGGGCCACGGCCACCGCCGTGTCGGGGTCCTTGAGCATCGCGGCACCCGCGCCGGTCTTGATCACCTTCGGCACCGGGCAGCCCATGTTCAGGTCGATGACGTCGACGGCGACGTGCTCGGCCACGTAGGCCGCGGCGGAGCGCATGACCTCCGGGTCCTGACCGAAGAGCTGGATCGCGACCGGGCCGTGCTCGCGCTCGGCCTCCTCGAAGCGCAGCAGGTCGCGGAGGGTCTTCTCGTTGCGGTGGTGGATGGCGAACGACGAGACCATCTCGGAGACCGCGTAGCCCGCGCCGTAGCGCTTGGCCTGGAGCCGGACGACCCAGTTGCCGATCCCCGCGAGCGGCGCGAGGGTGACCCGGTTGGGGACCGTCAGGCCGCCGAGGGTCCAGGAGTCGGTGAGCGGGGCGGCTGCCATGGACCCCAAGGGTATCGCGGCGCCTCCGAGCCCCCGGGGGCCCCGGGCCCGCCCCTCAGCGCTCGTCGGGGTCTTGCGGCGTCGGGAACGCCTTGTCGATGAGCTCGATGCGATAGCCGTCGGGGTCCTGGACGAACGCGATCAGGGGCAGCTCCTCGCGGCCGCCGGGGTGGAACGCCGGCTTCTCCGGGTCGACGCCCAGCGCGGCCTTCAGGTGCGCGAGGGCCTGCTCGATGTCGTCGACGACGATCGCGACGTGGTTGTAGCCGTCGCCCAGGTCGTAGGGCGCGTCGCGGTCGTCGTTGACCGTCAGCTCGAGCTTGTCGCCGTCACCGGGCAGGCCGATGTACACGTTGTAGGCGGTGTCGAAGTTCAGCCGGCCGCGACGCTCGAACCCGAGCGCCTCGTAGAAGCGCAGGGAGGCGTCGATGTCCCGGACGCGGACGCAGGTGTGGACGAGGTGGGAGGCCATGTGCTCACGCTACCCGGACGCCCCGCAGGATCAACTGTTGCGCTCGTGCAGCAGCCGCAGGCCGG
Source organism: Patulibacter sp. (assembly GCF_030655195.1). Lineage (GTDB taxonomy): Bacteria > Actinomycetota > Thermoleophilia > Solirubrobacterales > Solirubrobacteraceae > Patulibacter. Next base: position 9,664 of record NZ_JAURWA010000086.1, read on the forward strand.
TGAGCGTGAGCATGTCGTCGACCTCGTCGATCGTCCGGCAGTGCGGGACGATGGAGCGCGCCAGCCCGCCCGTGGCGATCAGGTGGATGTCCTGGCCGAGCTCGTCCATGAGCCGCCCGCAGATCGCGTCGACCCCGCCGGCGAAGCCGTAGATCACGCCGGAGCGGATGCCCTCGATCGTGGACTTGCCGATGAGCTGCCGCGGGGCGATCAGATCGATCCGCGGCAGCGCGGCGGCCCGCGACGTCAGGGCCTCGAGCGAGATCTCCACGCCCGGGCTGATGATGCCGCCGAGGTACTCGCCGTCGGCGGACACGGGGTCGTAGGTGATCGCGGTGCCGAAGTCCACCACGACGCAGGCGCTCTTGAACCGGTCGTACGCGGCGACCGCGTTGACGAGGCGGTCCGCGCCGATCTCGCGCGGGTTGTCGTACCGCAGCGCCATGCCGGTCCGGATCCCCTGCCGGACCACCACCATCTCGTGGTCCAGGTAGCGGTCCGACATGCCCCGCCACTCGTCCGCGAGCTGCGGCACGGTCGACGAGACGATCGACGCGGAGAGGTCGTCCATGCCGATGCCGCGCAGCTCGAGGAGGTTGCTGAGCTTGGCGCCCAGCTCGTCCGCGGTGGACTGCCGGATCGTCGCGAAGCGCCAGTGCTCGACCAGCTCCGTCCCGCGGAACGTGCCGAAGTGGGTCTGGGTGTTGCCGACGTCGACGACGAGGAGCATCGGCGGAGTATCACGCCCCCCTATGCTGCGGCGCATGCCGGCCACCCTGTTCGTCGTCCACGGATCGCACCCGTGCGCCACCGTCCAGCGCGCCCTGGAGCTCAAGGGCGTCGAGCACCGGGTCGCCGAGCTGCCCCCGGGGATGCACGCGCCGGTGGCGAAGGTGCTGTTCGGCCGCCGGACCGTGCCGGGGCTGCGCCTGGAGGACGGGGAGCGCCTGACGGGCTCCCGCGCGATCCTGCGGCGGCTCGACGAGCTCGTCCCCTCCCCCGCGCTGCTGCCGTCCGACGCCGCCGCACGGGAGCGCGTCCTGGAGGCCGAGGCGTGGGGCGACGACGTCCTGCAGCCCGTCGCCCGCCGCGTCCTCTGGTTCGCGCTGGACCGCGCACCGACCGCGATCCCGAGCTTCCAGGAGCACTCGGCGCTGCCGCTGCCCGCGGCGGTCCGTCCCCTCCTGACGCCGGCGATCGTGGCGCTCGAGCACCGGCTCAACCGCATCACCGACGCGGGCGTCCGCTCCGATCTGCTCGACCTCCCCCACCACCTGGACCGGGTCGACGGGTGGCTGGAGGACGGCACGCTCGGCGGGCCCGAGGTCAACGCCGCGGACCTGCAGATCGCCTCGACGCTGCGCCTGCTGATGACGATGGAGGACCTCGCCGGTCCGATCCGCGCCCGGCCCGCGGGGACGCTGACGCTGCGCGTCTTCCCGGAGTGGGACGGTCGCGTCCCCGTCGGCGCGCTGCCGGCCGACTGGCTGCGCGCGCTGCAGGGCTGAGGCGACGCGGCGGGCGGTCCGCCCGCCGACCGGACGCGGCTGCGGCCCGCGGGCGGTCGGCGGACGCGACGGCCGGGAGTCCCGCCGGCCCGTCAGTCCGCGACGTCCAGCGTGCCGAGGTCCTCCAGGCGCGGACCGGGCACCGCGCGTTGGAAGCGCAGGCGGCCGCGGCGGCCGTCGAGCTCGAGCCACGCCAGCTGGTTGTCGAACCACGGGCCGCGCTCGCGGCGCCAGCCCACCGGCGGGTCCTCGACGCCCGCGGCGCGGCCCAGCAGTCGCGCAACACCCCAGGCCGCACGGCTGTGCAGCGCCTCGATCAGCCGCCGCTGCCCCGGGGGCAGCGGGTTGCGGTACGGGGAGCAGACGGCCTGCAGCACCGGGCTGCGGGCCGTGCCGTCGCGCGGGAAGCCGACCCGGTCGACGTACGCGTGGTGGACGTCGCCCGAGAGCAGGACCACCGACGCCGGCGCGCGGCCCAGACGTCCGGCGGCGACGTCGTCCAGGAGCTCGACCATCTCCTCGAAGGAGTGGCCGAACGCCGACCAGTGCTCGAGGTCGGCGGCACGCCGGGCCGTCTCGACCCGCTTGGCGACCCGACGGCCCCACGCCCCGGCCGCCAGCGCCTCGGACGCCGCCTCGGTCCAGTGGATGCCCTTGGCGACGAAGACCGGGACCGACGTGGCGAGGAACAGGTGGTCGTGGTCGCCGGCGCACTGCTCGCGCACCCACGCCCACTCCTCCGCGTCGACCATCCGGCGGTCGCGCTCGGGGCCGCCGAGGTCGCGGGCCGCGCGGGAGTCGACGACGACGATGCGGGTGCCGCAGAGGTCGCGGGTGTAGCTCCAGCGGAAGCTCGACGGGTCCTCGTCGGCCGCCGTGGCCATCTCCCGCAGGAGCGGCAGGACGTCGCCCTCGTGGTCGACCACGCGGGCGTGCAGGTCGTCCTCGGCGATCGCCGCCGGGGACAGGTTGCCGAGGTGCTGGTAGACCCAGTAGGAGGCGAGGGCGCCGACGATCCGCTCGTGCCACCACGGCAGGTCGGCAAACTCCGCCCGCCAGTCGCGGGACGTGTTCCAGTCGTCGTGGACGTCGTGGTCGTCGAAGACCATCGCGCTGGGGACGGTCGAGAGCAGCCAGCGGACCGCGGGCGCGCCCCAGGCGTCGTGGTAGAGCCAGGTGTACTCCTCGAAGTCCGCGATCTGGTCCTCGGGCGCGCCCCGCCGGTCGTCCGTGCGGTCGTCGATGCGCCGCCGGATCACCGGGGGGATGTCGTCGGCGTAGACCTGGTCCCCGAGCCACATCAGCAGGTGCGGCAGGTCCTCGGCCGGCCCGTCGCGCAGGGACTCCGCGAGCGCCTGGATCGCGTCGATGCCGAACGCCTCGTCGTCCTCGCCCGGAGGCAGGTCGAACGGGTCCTGATGCGGTCGCGAGACGCGACAGGAGCCCCACGCGACCTGCAGCTCGGCACCGGGCAGCACCGTGCGGATGGCCGGGGCGGGATAGGGGTCGTCGGGGTGGGGCCAGACGAGCTCGCCGTCCAGCGACACGCCGTACCGGGTGACCGACCCGGGCTCGAGGCCCTCCACGCGCAGGAGCGCGTAGTGGTGACGGGCGACCTCGAACGTGCGGCCGGTCTGGCCGAGGACCTCGACCTCGGCGGGCCCGTCGGTCTCGACCCAGATCGTCGCGGACGTGGCGTCCACGTGCCGCAGCAGCGGCCCCAGGACGAGCTGCGGTGCCATCTCAGGCCTCCGGGGGGACGGTCAGGGGGTCGCCCGAGCGCCGGACGCCCTCGTCCAGCGGGAGCCGCTCGAGGCGCTCCGCCAGTCGCGTGCCGTCGGGCAGCGCCAGCTCCAGGTCCAGCTCGAGCAGGGGCACGAGGACGAACCGCCGCTCCGCCACCTGTGCGTGGGGCAGCGTGAGGCGGTCGGACCGGTAGGCCGCGTCCCCGAGCAGCAGCAGGTCGACGTCGATCGGCCGCGGTCCGTGGCGCACGTAGTCCGGGGCGTCGACGTCCGTGGTGCGGCCGTGGGAGCGCTCGACCGCCTTGCAGGCGTCCAGGAGCTCCTCCGGCGCCAGCGCCGTGGCGATCCGGATGCAGGCGTTGAGGAAGTCGGGCTGGTCGAGCACGTCGCCGACGGGGTCGGTGTCGTAGGTGGCCGACGACGCGAGCACCCGGACCCCCCGGCCCGGCAGGGCGTCGACGGCGGCCTGCAGCTGCGCGCGGCGGTCGCCGACGTTCGTGCCCAGGCCGAGGTAGCCGACGACCTCGCCGGCCCCGGGGCGCACACCGGTCACGAGGGCACCGGCGCGAGGAGGGCGAGCTGCCGCGACTGCGCCAGGAGCGTGCCGTCCGGGTGGAAGAGCTCGGCGTCCTCCTCGACGAGCCCGCCCTGCGCGGTGGTCGACCGGAACACGCCGAGCACCGGCGCCGCGGCCAGGCCCCCGGGCGGCAGGTCGGCCCGCAGGTGGATCGTCAGATCGATCGTCGGGGCCATGACGGGGTGGTCGACGGCCTCGAACGACGGCGGCCACCAGAAGTCGGTGAGCTGCGCGAGGTACGCCGCGTCGAGCGGCTGGTCCTCGGGCGAGCCGATCCAGCCGCCGGTCTCCACGCCGCGGCCGTCGGCCGGGAGCCGGCCGGAGAACGGCAGACCGCCGAGCCGCGGCGACATCCGCAGCTGTCGGACGATCGGGGGCGTGCCCGGGATCGGCGCGATCCACGCCGCGGCGTCGCGGCGGTAGCGGTCGACCGGCACCTCGGCGACCCCCGCGTCGGGCGGCGGCCCGGCGTCGGGCGGCGTCCGCGTCCACGTGGCGGGGGCCTCGAGCCCGCGGGCGGAGAACGCCGCCAGGCCGAGCAGCACCTCGCGGCCCTCCTGCCTGCCGGTCACGGTCGCCGACGCCGTGCGGCGCCCGGCGCGGACCAGACGCACCTCGAGGTCCAGCGGGGCGGTCCTCGCCGTCCGCAGGTAGTGCACGGTCAGGGACCGCACCACGCGGTCGCCCTCCGGTGCCACCTCGGCCTCGAGGGCGCGGACCAGCAGCGCCGCGAGGTAGCCGCCGTTCGGGCCCGTCGGGGCCTCCCAGCCCGGGTCCACGTCGGCGGTCCAGCGGCCCTCGCCGCCGGGACGAACGGCCGTCGCGCGCTCGAACGTCGTGCCCGACGGCGCGGCCGCGGCGCCGACGCCGGGGTCGGTGCTCAACTGCCGTCCCCGGCCCGCCAGAGCTCGACCGAGACCTCCTCGACGGCCAGCGGGATCGGCGGCTCGGGCTTCGTGCACTTGACCCAGACCTCCTCGGCGCCGTAGTCGGCGACGACGCGGTCGGCGATCGCCGCGCAGAGGCGCTCGAGGGTCTTGTACGAGCGCTGCTGGGCGACGAGGGCGACGAGCTGGCAGACCTCGCCGTAGTCGATCGTGTCGGCGACGCGATCGGTGACGACCGCGTCGCAGTCGACGACGGCCATCCGCAGGTCGACCAGCAGGCGCTGCCCGATCTCGCGCTCCGCGGCCGAGACCCCGTGGTGCGTGTAGAGCGACAGGCCACGGATCTCGACGGTGACCTCGTCGCGCTCCTCGCCGTCGAGCTCGTCCAGGTCGTCGTCGTCCTCGTCGACGTCGGCGTCGAGGTCCGCGGCGTCGACCGCGTCGTCCTCGCCCCGCGGGTCCGAGCCCCGGCCCACCGGCGTGTCCTCGCCGTCGTCGGGCCGCTCGTCGCGTTCGTCATCCATGGCGCGCCACGCTAGCACCAGCGCTGCCGGATCCCCCGTCCACGACGTGCGCCGCGACCGCCAGCGCGTCGTGGACGGCGCCGACGTCGTGGACCCGGAAGACGCGGGCCCCGGACGCGAGCGCGAGCACGTTCGTGGCGATGGTCCCGGCGAGGCGCTGGCGGGGGTCGTCGCGGCCGGTGAGGCGGCCCAGGAAGCTCTTGCGCGACGTGCCGATCACGACCCGCGGCCCGATCGCGACGATCTCGTCCAGGCGCCGCAGCAGCTCGAGGTTGTGGTCCTGCGTCTTCGCGAAGCCGATGCCCGGGTCCACGTCGATCCGCTCGAGCGGGACGCCCGCCGCGACGGCCACGGCGATCCGCTCCTCGAGGAACGCCCGGACATCGTCGACCACGTCCTCGTACCGCGCCCGGGCCTGCATCGTCCGCGGGTCGCCCTGCATGTGCATCAGGCAGCAGCGGGCGCCACCGGTCACGACGACCCCCAGCATCCCCGGGTCGGCGCGCAGGGCGGAGACGTCGTTGACGTAGGTCGCCCCGGCGCCGAGCGCCGCCAGCGCCACCGCGGCCTTCGTCGTGTCCACGGAGAGCACCGCCTCGGGCACCGCGGCGGCCAGCCCGGCGACCACCGGCACGACGCGGCGGAGCTCCTCGTCCTCCGGGACCGCCGGGGCCCCGGGACGCGTGGACTCGCCGCCGACGTCGAGGATCGTCGCCCCGGCCGCCGCCAGCTCGACGCCGTGACGCACCGCGGCCGCCGTGTCGAACCACTCGCCCCCGTCCGAGAACGAGTCCGGCGTGACGTTGACGATCCCCATGACGGAGAAGGGCGCGGGCATCCGGCGAGCCTAGAGCGACCCGGCGGCGGGCGACCGGGCGGGCGGGACGCCGGCCGCCCCCGGAACGACGACGGCGGCCCGGAGGCCGCCGTCGTGACGATGCTGCGTGGGCCGGCGGGCGGCCCGCCGGATCAGGTCCGGCGGTACCCGCGGACGCCGCCGTCGGCGTCCATCGCGGTCCCGAGGCCCGGGCGGGGCAGCGGGCGCGGCGCGGGGCGCTCGGAGCGCTGCGTCTCGTCCTCCGCCGCGGCCGGCAGGCCGTTGGCGGGCGCGGGCGGCTCGTCGTCGAAGACGTCGTCCTCGTGGCGGCCGTCGAGCAGGGCGAGGAACTCGTCGCGCTCGATCGTCTCGCGACGGATCAGCACCTCGGAGATCGTGTTCAGGAGCTCGCGGTGATCGTTGAGGATGTCGGTGGCGCGCTGGTGCGCGTCCTCGACGATCCGGCGGATCTCGTCGTCGATCTCGCGGGCGATCTCGTCGGAGTAGTCCGGCGTCGAGCCCATGTCGCGACCCAGGAACGGCTGCCCGGCGTCGTGGCCGAAGACCCGCGGCCCGAGGCGCTCGCTCATGCCGAAGCGCATGACCATCTGCTTGGCGGAGCCGGTGACCTTCTCGAGGTCGTTCGACGCGCCGGTGGTGATCTCGCCGAAGCAGATCTCCTCCGCCGCGCGACCGCCGAGGGTCATCGCCATCTGGTCGAGCAGCTGCTGACGCGTCGTGAGGAACTTGTCCTCGGACGGCATCGAGATCGTGTAGCCCAGCGCCTGGCCGCGGCCGACGACCGAGATCTTGTGGACCGGGTCGGCGTGCTCGAGGAAGTGGCCGACGAAGGCGTGCCCCATCTCGTGGTACGCCGTGATCTCGCGCTCCTTCTCGGTCATCACGCGGGTCTTCTTCTCGGGACCGGCGATGACGCGCATGATCCCTTCCTCGAGCTCGTGCTGACCGATCTGCTTCTTGCCCGAGCGGGCGGCCAGCAGTGCGGCCTCGTTGACGAGGTTGGCGAGGTCGGCGCCGGTGAAGCCCGGCGTCTGGCCGGCGAGGGCCTCCGTCTCGATGTCCGGCGCCAGCGGCTTGCCGCGGGTGTGGACGTCGAGGATCTTGGCGCGGCCCTTGCGGTCCGGGCGGTCGACGACGATCTGGCGGTCGAAGCGGCCCGGGCGCAGGAGCGCCGGGTCGAGGATGTCGGGCCGGTTGGTGGCGGCGATGAGGATGATGTTGTCCGTCATCGTGAAGCCGTCCATCTCCACCAGGAGCTGGTTCAGCGTCTGCTCGCGCTCGTCGTGCCCGCCGCCCATGCCGGCGCCGCGGTGACGACCGACGGCGTCGATCTCGTCCATGAAGATGATGCAGGGCGAGTTCTGCTTGGCCTGCTCGAAGAGGTCGCGGACGCGGCTGGCGCCGACGCCGACGAACATCTCGACGAAGTCCGAGCCGGAGATCGAGAAGAACGGCACCCCGGCCTCGCCGGCGACGGCGCGGGCCAGGAGGGTCTTGCCGGTGCCCGGAGGGCCGAAGAGCAGGACGCCCTTCGGGATCCGTGCGCCGAGCGCCTGGAACTTCTTGGGGTTCTCCAGGAACTCCTTGATCTCGTGGAGCTCCTCGACCGCCTCGTCCGCGCCGGCGACGTCGCGGAAGGTGATCTTCGGCGTGTCGGGCGACATCCGCTTCGCCTTCGACTTGCCGAACTGCATCACCTTCGAGCCGCCACCCTGGACGTTGTTCATGATCAGGAACCAGACGCCCAGGATCAGGATGAACGGGATGATGTAGATCAGGGCGGAGAGCAGACCCGAGGTCTTGGACGACTTGATGTCGTACTCCCGGATCGCCTTGTCCTTGAAGGCCTGGGCGAGGGTCGCCTGGACGCGGGCGCCGTCGTCGGGGACGTAGCCGACCTCGAACTTCTTGCCGTCCGTCCGCTCGACGTCGAGCGCGTTGTCCTTCGTCTTGACGACGACGTTCTTGACGTTCCCCGAAGCGAGCTGCTCCGTGAACTGTCCGTAGGTGTACTTCGCCTGATTCTGGTTCGCGAACAGCTGCTGGGCGAAGAACGCCAGCAGGAGCACGATCAGGATGGGGAAGAGGGCGCTCTTGAAGAACCGGCTCATGTGTGTGACCGACTCGGGTCCCCCTCACGACGAGCGAGGAGCGGAGACGGGTTTCGTAGCGTAGCAACGCGCCTGTAACCGGCGGGCCGGGTCGGTGTTCGTCGGAGGTCCGGCGGCGCGTCGTGGCGCCCCGGCACGCGTCCGGCACGTGGCCGCGCGTCCGGCAGGCCGCGCCGGTGGGGCCGCG
>NZ_JAURWA010000087.1 GCF_030655195.1 Patulibacter sp.
CGGCGTCCCGACCGCCACGAACAGCAGCCGCGCCCGCGACAGCGCCTGCGAGATGTCGGTCGTGAACGTCAGGCGCTCGCGGTTCTTCTGCACCAGCTCGGCCAGACCCGGCTCGTAGATCGGGATCTCGCCCCGCTCCAGACGCGCGATCTTCTCCGCGTCGATGTCGACGCACACGACGTCGCTGCCGAGTTCGGCGAACCCCGCCGCGGTCACCAACCCCACGTATCCGGTACCGATCACGCCGATGGGCTCACGCTCTGCGGACATAGACCGATCAGGGTACACCGCTCACCGGACCGGAGCCCGGGCCGCGGGCGGTCCCGTGCGGAGGCCCGTCGCGGCCGCGAGCGGCGCACGGGGGTCGGCGGGAGGCGTGCTCCCCGCGGCCCGCGGCAGGCGCCCCTACGGGCGGGGTGCCGCGGGTCCGCCGACCGGCTCGGCGCCCACGGCCGCGGGGATCGACCGGACGAACGCCACGAGGGCCCGGCGGTAGCGGGCCAGCGACTCGACGGAGACCCACTCCTCAGGTCCGTGGTGGCCGTTGCCGCTCGGGCCGAACTCGACGGCGGGGATGCCGGCCTCGAGGAACGCGAAGGCGTCCGACGCCCCGTCGCGCCCGACCGCCATGCCGGCGCCCTCCCCCGTCCCCGCCACCGCATCGCGCAGGGCGACCACGAACGGGTTGGACCGCGAGACGATCGCCGGCGCGCGCTCCAGGAACTTCAGGACCTCGACGTCCGGGATCGCGCGGATCTGGCGCAGGATCTCCATCGGGTCCTGCCCGGGGACGAACCGGATGTCGACCGTGATCTCGCAACGGTCCGGAACCATGTTGAAGGCGTCGCCGCCGTGGATCCGGGCGAGGTTGATCGACGGGCGGTCGTAGAGGTCGCTGCTCTGCCGGCTGAACGGCAGGGTCTCGATCCGCCGGAAGACGTCGAAGGCCTTCAGCGCCGCGTTGTCGCCCAGCCACGGGGTGGACCCGTGGGCCGAGACGCCGTGGACCGCGAGGCGGACGGCCAGGACGCCCTTGGCCTGCACCCCGATCTGCAGCTCTGTCGGCTCGCCGGTGATCGCGAAGTCGCCGCGCAGCGTGCCGTCCTTGACGAGCGCGTCCGTCGAGCGACGGTCGACCTGCTCGCTCTCCTCGTCGGGCACGACGACGAGCTGGACCCGCACACCCGCCATCGGCGACCGTGCCCCGAGGTCGCGCATCTCCGCCGCGCAGTCCCGGAAGGCGCAGAGCATCGCCGAGAGACCGCCCTTCATGTCGTAGGTCCCCCGGCCGTAGAGGCGATCGCCGTCGCGCTCGGGCGTGAACTGGTCCGGATGACCGGGGACCACGTCGAGGTGGCCGTGGAGGATCACGGTCGGGACCGCGGGATCCTCCGGACCGATGGTCGCGAGCAGCACGGGCAGACCGTCGTGATCGCGCTCCCAGGCGTCGATCCCGTGTGACTCCAGCCAGCCCTTGACGAACCCCCCGGCGGCCCGCAGGCCGGCCGATGCGGAGGTGTCGTACCCGACCAGCCGCTCCGTCAGCAGCCGTTCGTCCATCGCGTCAGGATAGGCGGCCGTCACGGCGGCCGTCGCCACCGCACCCGGCGCCCGGTACGACCTCGCGTCGCCCGTGCGCGCGTGCGAAGATGGCTGCTCACCTACGGAGGACCCGGATGAGCGAGCTCGAGCACCCCAGCCACGACGACAAGGACGAGAACATCAGCCTCGTCCCGAGCACGGTCGGCTTCGCGGCCACGGCGGTCGTGTCGCTCGTCGGCATGGTCCTCATCATGCTCTGGAACTACAACGGCGGCTTCTGACCGCCGCTCGGACGAGGGCCGGCGCCGCGCGTCGGCCCCGTCCCGCAGGACCACCCGCCCGGCGTGCCGGGTGAGGGACGACGAAGGGCCCGGATCGGCGATCCGGGCCCTTCGTCGTCCTGCGGTCCGGGAAGCGGAAGGCCGGTGGTCCGGCGCCCGCTCCCCGCCCGTCAGCGCTTCTCGAGCTTGTCGCCGAGCTTGACCAGCGCGTCGGCGCGCTTCTTGCCGGCGAGCGCGAGTCGGTGCTGCTCGGTGCCCTCCTCGGCGGCGTCGAGCCGCTCCGCGGCCTTCTGCTGGTCGGCCTCGGCCTGTGCCCGGTCGTAGTCCTCGACCGGGTAGGCCTCGTCGACGAGCAGCAGCACGCCGCCGTCGCCGGCGACCTGGATGTAGCCGCCGGTCTGGACGAGGCGTTTTACCTCGCCGTCGTTCGGGAGGTACAGGCGGAGCTCGCCGGCCTCGAGGCGACCGAGCAGCGGCTGGTGCTTGCGCAGCACGCCGAGCTCGCCCGACACCGTGCGGGTCGAGATCTGCTGCACCTCGCCCGAGAACACCTGGCCCCCGGGCGAGAGGACGTCGGCCTTGAAGGGCTCGTACGCCACGGGGATCAGCCCTTCTTCGCGGCCTCGACGACGTCGTCGATCGAGCCCTTGAGGAGGAAGGCGGACTCGGGCAGGTCGTCGTGCTTGCCCTCGAGGAGCTCCTTGAACGACCGCACCGTCTCGGCGATCGGCACGTACTGGCCCGGTGCGCCGGTGAACTGCTCGGCGACGTGGAACGGCTGCGACAGGAAGCGCTCGATCTTGCGGGCGCGCTGCACGAGGATCTTGTCCTCCTCGCCGAGCTCGTCGATGCCGAGGATGGCGATGATGTCCTGCAGCTCCTTGTAGCGCTGCAGGATCTCCTTGACCTGGTTGGCGATGTCGTAGTGCTCCTGGCCCACGACCTCGGGCTTCAGGATCGTCGACGACGAGTCGAGCGGGTCGACGGCCGGGTAGATCCCCTTCTCGGAGATCGCGCGGGACAGCGACGTGGTGGCGTTGAGGTGCGCGAACACCGAGGCCGGGGCCGGGTCGGTCAGGTCGTCGGCAGGCACGTAGACGGCCTGCACGGACGTGACCGAGCCCTGGCGGGTCGAGGTGATCCGCTCCTGGAGCTGACCCATCTCGGACTCGAGCGTCGGCTGGTAGCCGACCTGCGACGGCATGCGACCCAGGAGCGCCGAGACCTCGGAGCCGGCCTGGACGAAGCGGAAGATGTTGTCGATGAAGAGCAGCACGTCCTGGCCGCCCTGCTCGCGGAAGTACTCCGCCATCGTCAGACCCGTCAGGGCCACGCGCATGCGGGCTCCGGGCGGCTCGTTCATCTGGCCGAAGACGAGCATCGTCTTGTCGATGACGCCCGACTCCTGCATCTCCAGGTACAGGTCGGTGCCCTCGCGGGAGCGCTCGCCGACGCCGCAGAACGCGGACAGTCCGCCGTGCTCCTGCGCCAGGTTGTTGATGAGCTCCTGGATCAGGACCGTCTTGCCGACGCCGGCGCCGCCGAACAGGCCGATCTTGCCGCCCTTGGCGTACGGGGCCAACAGGTCGATGACCTTGATGCCGGTCTCGAACATCTCGGTCGTCGGCGTCAGGTCCTCGACCTTCGGCGCGGGACGGTGGATGCCCCAGAGCTCGTGCTCACCGAGCTCCTCGCCCTCGTCGATGGTCTCGCCGAGGACGTTGAAGATGCGGCCGAGGACGGCCTTGCCGACGGGCACGGAGATCGGACCGCCGAGGTCGCGGACCTCGACGCCTCGGGCGAGGCCGTCGGTGGAGTCCATGGCGACGGCGCGGACGCGGTCGTCGCCCAGGTGCTGCTGGACCTCGAGGACGAGCGTCGAGCCGTCCGGCATCGTGGTCTCGATGGCGAAGTTGATCTCGGGCAGCTTGTCCGGGAACACCGCCTCGATGACGACGCCCTGGATCTGCTCGACCCGACCGGTGTTGGTAGCGGTTGCGGCTTCCATGAGTTGTTCCTCTTACTCGGTGCGAGCGGGGGTGGTGGACGGGCCGACGGGCTCGGCGACGAGCACGACCGGGGTGTTCTGGGTGCGGGCGGTGGCGCTCATCAGTTGAGGGCCTCCGCGCCGGCGACGATCTCCATGATCTCCTGCGTGATGTCGGCCTGGCGCGCGCGGTTCATCGCGAGCGTCAGGTTCTTGATCACGTCGGCGGCGTTCTCGGAGGCGCTGCGCATGGCGGACATGCGGGCGCCGTGCTCCGAGGCGGCCGACTCGAGGAGGGCGCGCAGGAGCGAGACCTGCACGAACTCGGGGACGAGCTCGGCCAGCAGCTCCGCCGGATCGTCGGGCTCGTACTCGACCATCGCCTTGGGGCCCTTGGACTCCTCGGCGGTGGACTCGTCGGCGACGTCGTCGTCGCCCCCGACCACGCTCGCGGCGGCCAGCGGCAGGAGGGTCTCCTGTCGGACCTCCTGCACCAGCGGCGAGATGTAGCTGTTGTAGAAGACCTCGACGCGGTCGATCTTGTCGTCGACGAACGCGCCCACGAGGTCGTCGGCGATGTCGCTCGCGTTGCGGGCGGACGGCGCGTCGGTGAAGCCGGTGTACTGGCCGGCCAGCTCCTTGTTGCGGAACGTCAGCGACGAGACGCCGCGGCGACCGCTGGAGTAGAAGGTCACCGTCTTGCCCTCGGCCTCGAGCTCCGACGCGCGGTTGAGGCCCGCGCGGAGGATCTGAGAGTTGAAGGCGCCGGCCAGGCCGCGGTCGGCGGTGACGAGCACCAGGCCGACCGTGTTCTCCTGGTCGTGCGTGCGCAGGACGGGCTGCGACTGCAGCTCCCCCGCACCGGCCGCCGCGGCGGCCTGACGGGTCATGCGGCGCAGGGCGTCGGCGTACGGACGCAGCGAGGAGGCCCGGTCCTCGGCCTTGCGCAGGCGCGCGGCCGAGACCATCTCCATCGCCCGCGTGATCTTGCGGATGTTCTGGACGGACCCGATGCGGGCCTTGACGTCGCTCTGCGCCATGGACTAGCTCCTCTCGGGTCGACGGGAGACGGGGCTCATCAGGCGTTGGCCGTCTCGAGCGGCTCGCCGTCCTCGTCGAGCTCGTAGCCGAAGTCCTGCTCCGTGAACTTCGCGATGAAGTCCTTGGCGGAGGACTGCGTCTCGTCGGACCAGTCGCCGTCGTCGATCTTCTTGACGGTGTCGCCGATGGAGCCGGCGGCCGCCTCGATCAGGCGGGACTGGTACTCCTCGACGCGGTCGGCCGTGATGCGGTCGAGGTAGCCGTTGGTGGCGGCGTAGATCTGCAGGACCTGCTCGCCGACGGTCAGCGGCGAGCGCTCGCCCTGGTTCAGCGTCTTCACGAGGCGCTCACCGCGCGACAGGGTCGCGCGGGTGTCGGCGTCGAGGTCGGAGCCGAACTGGGCGAAGGCCTCGAGCTCGCGGTACTGCGAGAGCGCGAGCTTCAGGCCGCCCTGGACCTTCTTCATCGGCTTCGTCTGGGCCGAGGAGCCGACGCGCGACACCGAGATGCCGACGTTGATGGCCGGGCGGACGCCCGAGTAGAACAGCTTCGGCTCGAGGAAGATCTGGCCGTCGGTGATCGAGATGACGTTCGTCGGGATGTAGGCCGACACGTCGCCCGCCTGCGTCTCGATGATCGGCAGCGCCGTCATCGACCCGCCGCCGAGCTTGTCGGACAGCTTCACCGAGCGCTCGAGCAGGCGCGAGTGCAGGTAGAAGACGTCGCCCGGGTACGCCTCGCGGCCCGGCGGGCGGCGCAGGAGCAGCGACATCTGGCGGTACGCGAACGCGTGCTTCGTCAGGTCGTCGTACACGGCGAGCGTGTGGCCGCCGTTGTAGAGGAAGTGCTCGGCCATCGCGGCACCGGCGTACGGCGCGACGAACTTGATCGGCGCGGCCTCGTCGGCGGACGCGGCGACGATGATCGTCGAGTCCAGGGCGTTGTTCTCGGCGAGCGTCTGGGCGATCTGCACGACCGAGGCCATGCGCTGACCGATGGCGACGTACACCGAGATGACGCCGGAGTCCTTGTTGTTGATGATCGCGTCGATCGCCACGGACGTCTTGCCCGTCTGGCGGTCGCCGATGATCAGCTCGCGCTGGCCACGGCCGATCGGGATCATCGCGTCGATCGCCTTGATGCCCGTCTGCAGCGGCTCGGTGACCGGCTTGCGGGAGATGATGCCCGGGGCCTTGAACTCGAGCGGACGGGTCTCCGTCGTCTCGATCGGGCCCTTGCCGTCCAGCGGCGTGCCGAGCGGCGAGACGATGCGGCCCAGGAGGGCGTCGCCCACCGGGATCTGCAGCTGGTTGCCGGTGCGCTTGACGGTGTCGCCCTCGACGACCTTCTGCCAGTCGCCGAACAGCACGGCACCGACGGAGTCGGCGTCGAGGTTCAGCGCCAGGCCCGTCACGCCGTGCGGCAGGTCGAGCATCTCGAACGAGCCGGCGTTGTCGAGGCCGTGGATACGGGCGATGCCGTCGGCCACGGAGAGGACGGTGCCGACCTCGGTCAGCGACGCCTCGCCGGCATCGAGACCCTCGATGCGGCTCTTGAGGATGCTGGTGATCTCATCAGGCTTGATCTGCATGGTGCAGGGCTCCTACGGAAGTGGCGATCGACGACGGCGGACTACGCCGTCGCCACCTGTCGACGCAGGTTTTCGAGTCGTTGACGGATCGAGGCGTCGAGGATCTGGTTCCCCACGCGCAGGACGATCCCGCCGATGAGGTCCGGATCGACCTCGGTGGTCAGCTGGACCTCGCGGCCCGTCCCCTCGCCGACCTGACGGCCGATCCGGGCGGTGGTCTCCTCGTCCAGCTCGATCGCGGTCGAGATCCGGACGGGCAGGACCTTGTGGAGGTCGTCGTACCGAGCATCGAACTCGTTCCGGACCTCCGGCAGCAGCGTGAGCCGCTGGTTCTCGATCATGACGTCGAGCAGGTTGGCGACGATGGGATCGGCGCCGTCGATCGCCCGGCGCATCCCGTCGCGCTTCTCCTGGGAGGAGAACTGCGGCGAGGCGAGGAACAGCTGCAGCTCGCGGCTGCCGGAGAGCGCGTCGACGATCTGACCGAGCTGCTCTCGCACCTCGGCGACCACGTCGCGCTCCTGGGCGACCTCGAACAGCGACCGGCCGTACACGCGGGAGATCTGGTCCATGGTCCTACCTCCGCTGCTCGCCGCTCAGGGCGGAGAAGTCGAGGCCGTCGAGGGCATCCTCGATGAGACGACGCTGGTCGTCCCCGTCGAGCGTCTTCCCGGTGACCTTGGCCGTGGCCAGGATCGTCAGGTCGGCGACCTCGGAGCGGATCTCGCTGATGGCGCGACGCGTCTCCGACTCGATGTCCTTGCGGGCCTGGGCGAGGATCTCCTCGCCCTTGGTCTTCGCGTCCTCGCGCGCCTTCGCCTCGTGGGCGTCGGCGCTCTTGCGAGCGCGCGTCAGGATGTCCTCGGCGTGCGTCCGCGCCTCGAGGAGGTTCTGTCGGTTCTCCGCGGCGAGCTGCTCCGCTTCCTTGCGGTCGCGTTCAGCTGCCTCGATCGACTCGTTGATCGCGGCCTGGCGCTTGTCCAGGGCCTCCGCGATCTTCGGGAACGCGACCTTCGACAGGACGATCCAGGCGATGACGAAGACGATCAGCGTCCAGATCATCGCGCCGAGATCGGGAGAGACGAGGAAGCTCTTGTTCTCGCCCTCGACCTCGGCACCGGCCGCCAGGGGCGCGATGGTTTGCAGGAGCACGCTCATCGCGGCCTACAGGAAGAAGGCCAGGAGGCCCGCGACGAGGCCGTAGAAGAACACGGCCTCCGTCAGGGCGAATCCGAGCCACTGGATGCTGGTGATCTCGTCCTTGAGCTCCGGCTGGCGCACGAGCGCCTGCACGACGCTGCCGAAGAGGTAGCCGATGCCGATGCCGGCGCCGGCGGCGCCGAGACCGCCACCGAGGGCGAGGGCGATGGCCTTGCCGGCGTCGGATGCGTCGTCGACGGCGGCCAGCTGCGTGATGATCGTCAGGTCCACGGTACTGCTCCTTTTAGGTGACTCAGTGGGACTCGGACACGGCGCCACCGAGATAGATGGCCGTGAGAGTGGCGAAGATGAAGGCCTGCAGGGTGGCGACCAGCCCGATCTCGAAGAGATAGAGCAGGATGCCGGCGGGAAGCGCGATGATCCCCACGGCGTGGATGCCGAGGAGCACGGCCAGGCCGCCGCTCATGAACAGGATGATCAGGTGCCCGGCGAGGATGTTCGCGAACAGTCGCACGGACAGCGAGATCAACCGCATGAAGTTGGAGAGGAACTCGAGGAACCAGATGAAGACGGCCATCGGACCGGTGACGCCGGGCGGCACGAGGCTGCCCAGGTAGCCGATGAGGCCCTTCTTCTTGATGCCCTCACCCGTGTAGAAGACGAACACGAGGATCGCGAGCATGAGCGGGACGCCGAGGTTGGCGGTCGCCGCGTACAGCGCGAAGTGCGGGACGGCCAGGCCGAAGACGTCGAACTCGTGCTCGGTGTTCGTCGGCAGCGGGATGTAGCCGATGAGGTTCGAGTACCAGATGAAGAGGAAGATCGTGGCGATGAAGGGGAACCACCGCTTCGCCATCGCACCGTCCATGTTGGCGCCGGTGACGTTGTCCCGCATCGAGGTGTAGATCAGCTCGACGACGGTCTGCGTGCGGTTCGGCTTGGCCTGCATCCGCTTGGCGACCCACATCATCGTGAAGACCGTCAGGAACCCGGCGATGACGATGTAGAGGACGGCCTTGTTGATGGACAGCGGGCCCAGGTCGATCCAGGTGTCGACCTTGAACTCGTTGGCCGGCTCGAACGACGAGTCCTCGTTCTTCGTCGCACCGAACGCGGCGACCGCGGCGATGATCAGAAGGACGTAGACCCCGATGCCGGTGCGGACCTTCGCGCGGGTGCTCATGCGTGGACAGACTTCCTGTCGGTGGTGCGGGTCAGGAGGGTGACGGCCAGGTAGACCGTGAAGGCGACGATCATGGTCGCGGCGGCGGCGGCCCCGTCCTGACGATCGACGACGACGCCGCAGAGGACGATCGCCAGGCAGATGAGCCAGACGCGCGCCATCATCGCGACGAAGTTCAGCTTGAGTGCCGTGCGCGGGTCGTCCTGCGCCTGGGCGCGGCCCTCGACCACGCCGGCGACGATCCGCTGCACGACCCAGACGACGGTGGCGACGACGCAGCCGACGACCGGTGCTCCGAGGAGCAGCACGATCGGCAGGGCGGCGATCACGACGGCGATGTCGATGAGGCGCACGTTCAGCACGTGGAGGCCCCGTCGGTCATCGGAACCGGGCGATCACCGCGGCCACGCCGCCGAAGATCCCCACGAAGGCCCCGACCATCAGACCGAAGCCCAGCGACCCGAGCAGTGCCCCGATCCCGCCGAACACGGCGAGCCCCAGGAGCATCGAGGTGACGATGGTCATGCCGGCCACCGCTCCGCCCGCGGGCGGTCGATCGGGAGCCGTCATCGGCGGTCTCGCTGGTGTGGGATGGATGCGCCATGTGGTGCGGTCCGCCGGCGCGCACGACCCATCCGGATCGGCAACGCAGGAGTCCCCTCTCGGGCCGCAGCGTGGCTGCGGCGAGGAGGGGTTCGGCGGCGGAGTCCCACCATATACAGATCACAAGGGGCGTGTCGCCTGCTGCCGAGCGGGTTTTCGGCCTTTCGTACCGGCCTGTACGAGGGCTTGTGCGAGCCGTCACGAGCGGTGGTGCCCGCGGATACGAAGATGGCGCGCATCCGCTCGCCGGGCGCCGCGACGGTGGTCCCGGCGCGGTCCGGCGCGTCGCCTCCCGTGACCGTCGTCCGGCCTCCGCGGGCGGGCGCCGTCAGAACGCGCACGCGCCGACGACCTCCTGCCACCACCCCGCCTCGGCGTCGTCCGGAGCGCCCTGCAGACGCCGCCGCGCCGCGCCCTGGACCGCCTGCCGCGAGCCGACGATGGCGATCGCGCCCGAGACCGCGTACCGGCCGTCGGCGAGGACCACCAGCGCGCCCGGGGCGTCGCGCCGGAGCCGCAGCCGCTCGACCACCGCGATGCCGGTGACCGTGAGGGGCTCGGAGGCGTCGCCGTCGCGGGCGTCCCACGGTCCGGCACGGAAGATCGGGCGGATCGCGACGTGCCGACGCACGGGGCGGACCACCGGGCCGACCGGCCCCTCGCGCCACCGCTCGATCAGGCCGGGGATCTGCCCCGCCACCTCGCGGCGCACCAGGACGTGGAGCCTGTCCCCCCGCTCGAGCGTCGTCGACCCCCGCGGCAGCAGCGCCTCGTCCCCGCGGACCAGGACGTTGACGAGCGCGTCCCGCGGCAGCCCCAGGTCCTTCACGCGGGCCCCGACCATGGCGTCGCCCTCCCGCACCCGGACCTCGACGACCTCCGCCCCCAGCTCCCGGACCGCCATGACCTCCACGAGCGGCCGGTCGATCGCCGGCTGCGTCGTGGTCACGCCGAGTCGGACGGCCAGTCCCTCGAACGTGACCCCCTGGAGGATCGTGGTGAGCACCACGACGAAGAAGACGATCGACAGGAACTCGTCCGCCCGGGGGACGCCGGCGATCACCGGGAAGGTCGCGAAGACGATCGGCACCGCCCCGCGCAGTCCCGCCCACGACACCGCGATCTGCTCCCGGGCGGAGAACCGCAGCGGCGTGAGGATCGCCATCACCGAGATCGGCCGGCCCAGGAACAGCAGGGCGGCGGTGATGACGAGCGCCTCGACCCACACGTCCTGCAGCGAGTGGGGCGAGACGAGCAGCCCGAGCGCCAGGAACATGCCCAGCTGGGCGACCCACGCGATCCCGTCGTGGAACGCGGTGATCGACCGCTTGCCCTGGATCGGGAACGAGCCCAGGATGAGACCCGCGGCGTAGGCGGAGAGCAGCCCGGAGCCGTGGAGGTTCGACGCGACCGCGTAGGCGAGGATCGCGGTGGCCAGGGAGGCCACCGGATAGAGGCCCTCGCTGGCCAGCCGCGCCCGCTGGAACGCCTGCACGGCCAGCAGCCCGATCACCGTGCCGACGACGGCGTCGATGGCCAGCTCGCTCGCCATCGTCACGAAGATGTCGAGGACCGACCCCTCCCCCTTGCTGAGGTCGATCAGGCCGATGACCAGCAGCGCGGTCACCGGGTCGTTCATCCCGGCCTCACCCTCGAGCGTCCGCGCCAGCCGCTTGCGCAGCGTCGACCCGCGGAGCAGGGCGAAGATCGCCGCACCGTCGGTCGAGGCCACGATCGCGCCCAGCAGCAGGCCCTGCTCGAAGTTGACGTCGAGCGTGACGAACGCGACCGTGCCGACGACGGTCGTGGTGATGAGGACGCCGACGGTCGCCAGCAGCGCCGCGGGGACCGCGACCGGCCGGATCTCCCGCAGGCCCGACGCCAGACCGCCCTCGAAGAGGATCAGGACGAGCGCGACGAGCCCGACGTCCCGGATGAGCTCGGCGTCGCGGGTCTCGATGATGCCCAGCTCGTCCGGGCCGGCGGCCATGCCGAGCAGCAGGAAGACGACCAGCGCCGGGACGCGTAGTCGGCCGGCGAAGAGCGAGGCCGCGAGCCCCGCGACGAGCAGGAGACCGGCGAGGAGCAGGAGCTCTTCGAGCACCCGGACGACTCTAGACGAGCGCCGACGCGCCCCGGCCGTCCGCGTGGACAGGCCGCGGGGGCCCGGCGGCACCGGCGCGGAGACGCGCCGGGCGCCTCAGGACCGCACCGGTGCGGCGACCTCAGTCGTCGAGCTTCTCGAACTCGCGCTTCTGCGCCCCGCAGACCGGACAGCTCCAGTCGTCCGGGATGTCGGCGAAGGCCGTCCCGGGCGGGATGCCGCCGTCCGGGTCCCCTTCCTCGGGGTCGTAGATGAAGCCGCACGGCTCACAGATCCATTGCTCCACGCCGGAGTTGTATCGCGTTCGACGCCCTGTCAAACGTGCGCCTGCGGGCCGGGGCCGGTGTGGCGGGTCGTCCGGGCCACGACCGCGGGGCGGGTACCCTCGACGGGTGGCCCCGACCTCCCGACGGACCGACGCGACCCCGAAGCGCGAACGGATCCAGCACGACGTGCTCAAGGCGATGGAGGAGCTGCTGACCGAGGGCGAGACCTACGCCGACATGGGGGTCGAGCGGATCGCCGGGCGGGCGGGCATCTCGCGCACGTCGTTCTACTTCTACTTCCGGGACAAGCGGGAGGTGCTCGAGCGGCTGACCGCGACGGTCGCCGACGAGCTCTACGCCGCCGCGGACATCTGGTGGTCGGGGACGGGCATCAGCCACGACGCGCTGCGGGCGTCGATCCAGGACGTCTCGGCGCTCTTCGTCCAGCACGGTCCGCTGCTGCGGGCGATCGTCGAGGTCGGCACGTACGAGCGGGAGGTCGCCGAGCACTGGCGCGCGCTGATCGGGCGGTTCATCGACGCCACGGAACAGCGCATCCTGCTCGAGCAGGAGGCCGGCGCGGCACCGCCGTTCGCGGCCCGCGCGACCGCCTTCGCCCTCGTCTGGGGCGTGGAGCGCGCGCTCTACGAGCAGTTCGTGCAGGGCGAGGTCTTCGCCCCGGCGGAGCTCGTCGAGGCGATCTCGGCCATGTGGCTGCGCGCGATCTACGGGCACGTCGACCCGGCCGCGGCCGACGCGGCCTAGCGCTCGCAGGGTCGGCGGCGGTCCGCGCGCTCAGCCCGGCTCGTCGACCGGGTGGTGCTCGCCCGTGATCGAGCTGAACTCCCCGGTCTGCAGGGCGCGTGCGACGTCGGCGTCGATCTCGTCCTCGCTGATGCCGGGACGCGCGAGGCGCAGGCGCAGCGCGTCGAGTCGCCGGAGCTTGAGGATCTCGAGGACCGTCACGAGGTAGACCGACACCGCGAGGCAGCCGATCAGGATCAGGCCCATGACCGTGGTCCACACCGGGTTGAAGTGGCCGCGGTTGTCCGAGTAGGGGACGAACCGCAGCGCGACGGCCAGACCCGCGAGCGACCCCGCCCACAGGTACAGGTAGACGACGGTGCGCCGCGGGCTGAAGCCGATCCGGCTGAGGCGGTGGTGGAAGTGGTTCTGGTCCGCGTTGTAGATCGGGACCCCCGACTTCAGCCGCTTGAGCACCACGAAGGTCGTGTCGAGCACCGGCAGCGCCAGGACGACGAAGGGCACGACGAGCGCGAGCACCGCGTTGGTCTTCACGGACCCCTCCACCGCGATCGCCGCGAGCAGGTACCCGAGCAGCATCGCCCCGGTGTCGCCCATGAAGACCCGGGCGGGGTGGAAGTTGTGGACGAGGAACCCCAGCGCTGCCCCGGCGGTCGCGGCGGCCAGGAGCGCCGCGTGGTCCTTCATCAGGTCGGCCGCGACGATCCCCATCGCGACGGCGGCGATCGAGCTGACGCCGGCGGCCAGGCCGTCGATGCCGTCGGAGAAGTTCACGACGTTCATCAGCAGGACGAAGCCGAAGACCGTCAGGATCGTGCTCGGGCCGTCGGCGAACTGGACCGCCCCGAGGAACGGGAAGGTGATGTTCTCCACCTGCACGCCCTGGGAGACCGGGATCAGCGCCGCACCGATCTGGCCGACGAGCTTGACCGCCCACGGGAGGTCGAAGCGGTCGTCCGCCGCACCGACGACCGCGATCAGGACGGCACCGAGGAGGATCGCCCGCAGGTTGTCGGCCTGCGGGCCGGGGTCCGGCATCTCGAGCAGGACCGCGACGGTGACCGCGATCAGGATCGCGAGGCCGCCGAGGAGCGGCGTGCCGCCGACGCCCAGGCCGCGACCCCGTGGCTGGTCGACGGCGCCGAGGACGACGGCCGCCCGCGCCACCAGCGGCGTGAGCGCCGCGCTGACCGCGAAGGCGACCAGCAGTCCCACGATCGGGTCGCGCCAGTTCATGCCGGAGGCACTCTAGAGAGGCGGCCCGGACCGTCCGGACCCCGCGCGGGCGGTGCCGGGACCGGCCCGGCCCCGGCCCGGCGGATCACCCCAGGTGGGTGTAGAGCGGGAAGGCGCCCGCGACCTTCGCGACGCGCGCGGCGAGCTCGTCCTTGGCGTCGGCGAACGCGGCGTCGTCGACGGCGAGCGCCGCGCCGATGACCTTGCCGACCTCGCGGAAGGCGTCGACGTCGAGCCCGCGGGTGGCCAGCGCAGAGGTGCCGACGCGCAGCCCGCTGGTGACCATCGGCGGGCGCGGGTCGAACGGCACCGCGTTGCGGTTGACGGTGATCCCGACCTCGTGGAGGCGGTCCTCGGCGTCCTGGCCCGTCAGCTCCGTGTCGCGCAGGTCGACGAGCACCAGGTGCACGTCGGTGCCGCCGGTGAGGACCTTCAGGCCGGACTCCGTGGCGAGCAGCTCCTCGGCGAGGACGCGGGCGCCGTCGATCGTGCGCTGCTGGCGCTCCTTGAAGGCGTCCGAGGCGGCGATCCTGAGCGCGACGGCCTTCGCGGCGATGACGTGCTCCAGCGGCCCGCCCTGCTGGCCCGGGAAGATCGCCTGGTCGATCTTCTTCTGCAGCTCCTGCTTGCAGAGGATGATGCCCGAGCGCGGGCCGCCGAGGGTCTTGTGGACCGTCGTGGTGACGACGTCGGCGTACGGGACCGGGTTGGGGTGCAGGCCCGCTGCGACGAGGCCCGCGAAGTGCGCCATGTCGACCCAGAGGTAGGCGCCGACCTCGTCGGCGATCTCGCGGAAGCGGGCGAAGTCGAGGTGCCGGGAGTACGCGGACCAGCCGGCGATGATCATCTTCGGCTTCGCCTCGCGGGCGATCCGCGCGACCTCGTCCATGTCGACCAGCGACGTCTCCTCGTCGACCTCGTAGGCGACGATGTCGTAGAGGCGCCCGGAGACGTTGAGCTTCATCCCGTGGCTGAGATGGCCGCCGTGGGCGAGCGAGAGGCCCATGACCTTGTCGCCGGGCTGCAGGAGCGCGTGGTAGACGGCGTTGTTGGCCTGCGCACCGGCGTGCGGCTGGACGTTGGCGTGCTCGGCGCCGAAGAGCTCCTTGGCGCGGTCGATCGCCAGCTGCTCGATGACGTCGACGTGCTCGCAGCCGCCGTAGTAGCGCCGGCCGGGGTAGCCCTCGGCGTACTTGTTGGTCAGGACGGAGCCCTGCGCCTCGAGGACGGCCTGGGGAACGAAGTTCTCCGAGGCGATCATCTCGAGCGTGTCCTGCTGGCGCTTGAGCTCGTCGGCCATCGAGGCCGCGACCTCGGGGTCGACCTCGGCCAGCGAGGCGTTGAAGAAGTCGGGGGGCAGATCGGACACGGGCGTCTCCTTCGGGAACGGGCGGTTCGGGTGCCCAGGCGCGCGGCGGTCCATCCTCGTCGCTCCCCGGTGGTCGGTTCCACCCGTGGCGCCAGTCGCGACGAGGGGCAGAGCCTACCGGTCGGGTCGACGGCCCCCCTGCATGGTCAGTGGGTCGGTGCGACCGGCGGGATGTCCGTCGACACGGGGGCCGTGCCGTCACCCCCGGGGTGGGTGGCGCGCAGTCCGACGTCGAGGGGTACGTCTAGTGCGTCGGTGCGACCGGCGGGATGTCCGTCGACACGGGGGCCGTGCCGTCGCCCCCACCCTCGACGTCCGCGATCTCGCCGATGCGGCGCTCGTGGCGGCCGCCCTCGAACTCCGTGCTCAGGAACGCGGCGACGATCTCCTCGGCGGCCGCGCCGTCGAGCCGGGCCTGCGAGAGGCCCAGGACGTTGATGCCGTTGTGCTGCCGGGCCATCGTCGCCTCGGCGGCGTCGTGCGCGTTGACGGCGCGGATGCCGGCGATCTTGTTGGCGGTGATCGTGACGCCGTTGCCGGAGCCGCACACGACGACGCCGCGCTCGGCGTCCCCGGCGGCGACCGCGCGGGCCGCCTTCGCGGCGTACTCCGGGTAGTCCGTGGACTCCGCCGAGGTCGTGCCGGCGTCCAGGACCTCGTGGCCCTGGTCGGTCAGCGCCGCCTTGACGTGCTCCTTGAGGGTGAACCCGGCGTGGTCGGAGGCGACGGCGATCCGCATGCGGCCATCGTAGACCGGGGGGCCGCGGACCGGCCGGCGGCCTCAGCCCGACTCGGACCCGAGCCCGTTCAGCGCCGCGGCGATCGCGGACCGCGGGACGGCGCCCTCGCGGACCACCCGCCACGTGCCGCGCCCGTCGGCGAGCCCGCGCAGGTCGACGACGGTCGAGGCCGTCCCGGGCCGCGGGCCACGGTCCAGGACGAGGGCGCAGCCGTCCCGGATCGTCGGGGGCAGGTCCGCGACCGTCAGCGTGTCGGGGCCGCCGGCGAGGTTCGCGCTCGTCTGGACGACGGGCAGCGCGTCGACGGGCTCGAGCAGGCGGGGCACCCGGATGCCCAGCGCGTCCCCGTCGCCCGCCGCGATCGCGTACCGCCGACCGGGATTGGGGACGAGCACGCCGACGGGCCCCGGCAGCAGGCGACGAAAGGCCTCGCGGACGGTCTCCCCCGCGTCGGCGGCGGCCGACAGCGCATCCTCGAGCGCCCAGAACATGACGGCGGACGGCTTGCGCGGGTCGCGGTCCTTCAGCGTCGCCATGCGGCCGACGGCGTCACGTCGCCGGGGGTCGGCCGCCAGGCCGTAGACCCCCTCGGCGGGGAAGAGCACCACTCCACCGGCCGCGGCCGCCGCCGTCAGCGCCCGGACATCGTCGGCGGACAGCGGGGCGACGTCGGCGCCGGGCCGGGCGGCGTTCACGCCGGCTGCCCCGTCCGTCCCACGACGACCCGACCGATCCCCGCGAGATCGTCGCGGATCTCGGTCCTCCCGAACCCCGCAGCGCGGGCGAGCGCCGCGGTCGCCTCCGCCTGCCCGCGCCCGATCTCGACGCCGACGAGCGACGCGCCGATCGCGTGGGCGGCGGGGAGCAGCCGCCGGACGACGTCGAGGCCGTCGGGGCCGCCGAACAGCGCGAGGTGCGGGTCGTGGTCGGCGACCTCGGGCGGCAGGTCGGCGAGGTCGCCGTCCGGGACGTACGGCGGGTTGGAGAGGACCGCCAGCGGCGTCCCGAGCCGCGGGAGCCCGTCGAGCAGGTCGGTCTCGTGGAAGACGACGCGGGAGCCCAGGGCCCGGGCGTTCTCCCGGGCCACGTCGAGCGCGTCGGCGGAGACGTCGGTGGCGTGCACGACGAGGTCGGGCCGCTCGTCGGCGAGGGCCAGCGCGACGGCGCCGCTGCCGGTGCCGACGTCGACGACCGTGGAGCCGGGCGGCAGCTCCAGCCCGAGCTCGACGAGGAGCTCCGTCTCGGGCCGCGGGATCAGCACGCGGCCGTCGACGGCCAGGTCGAGCATGCGGAACCCGCGGGTGCCCGTCAGGTGCGCCACGGAGGCGCGACGCACGGCGCGACCGGCCTCGTGGCCGGCCACGCGGGTGGCCTGGTCGGCCGTCAGCGGTCGGTCGGGCGAGAGGAACAGGCGCGCGCGGTCCCCGCCGATCGCGTCGGCGACGAGCAGCTCGGCGTCCAGGCGCGGAGAGTCCAGCCCGGCCGCGGAGAAGCGGTCGGTCAGGCGCCGGACCGCCGCGCCGACCGTCGTGGCCGCCGCGCCCGCAGGATCCGGGGCGTCGCCGTCGGCGGCGTCCCGACCGGCGGGGGGACGCGCCGTGCTCACGCCCCCGAGGCGGCCAGGTCCTCGAGCAGCCGGCGTTTCTCGTCCGCCTGCAGGCCGCCGGTGAACTCCTCGAGCTCGCCCTCGAGGATCGCCTCGAGCGCGTACTTCGTGAGCTTGATCCGGTGGTCGGTGACCCGGCCCTCGCCGAAGTTGTACGTGCGGATCTTCTCGGCGCGGTCGCCCGTCCCGACCTGGGCGGACCGGGCGGCGGACTGCTCGGCCTGCTGCTCGGCGACGGCGTGCTCGTAGAGGCGGGCGCGGAGGACGCGGAGGGCCTTCTCGCGGTTCTGCAGCTGCGACTTCTCGTCCTGCATCGACACGACGACGCCGGACGGCCGGTGCGTGATCCGCACGGCGGAGTCGGTGGTGTTGACCGACTGCCCACCGGGCCCGGACGAGCGGTAGACGTCGATCTGCAGGTCGCTCTGCTCGATGTGGACGTCGACGTCCTCGGCCTCGGGCAGCACGGCGACGGTGCAGGTCGACGTGTGGATGCGGCCCTGCGTCTCGGTGGCGGGGACGCGCTGGACGCGGTGCGTGCCGGCCTCCCACTTGAAGACGGAGAACGCCCCCTCGCCCTTCACCGCGAACGTGTACTTGCCGTCGGAGGCCGACAGCGACTCGGTCTTGAAGCCGCGACGCTCCGCGTACTTCACGAGCATGCGGTGGACGTCACCGGCGAACAGGCCGCCCTCCTCGCCGCCCGCGCCGCCCTGGATCTCGACGATGACGTCCTTGTCGTCGTTGGGATCGGGGTCGACCATCGCGACGCGGATCTCCTCCTCGAGCTCCGTGATGCGCGCCTTCGCGGCATCGAGCATGTCGCGGATCTCGGGGTCCTCGTCGTCGGCGAGCATCTCGCGGGCGCCGGCTGCGTCGTCCACCGCGTGGCGCCACTGGCCGGCCAGCGCGTTGGCCTGCGTCATCCGCCGGTACTCGCGTCCGACCTCGGCGTAGCGGGTGCGGTCGCCGATCACGTCGGGATCGACGATCTGGGCCTCCAGCTCGGCGAACCGGGCCTCGATCTGCTCCACCAGCGCTTCGATCACGACCACCGAGCTTACGCTCGGCGCGGCACGAAGGCCCCTGCGGGTGCCCCGAGCCGCGCCGCAGTCCGACGCGGTCCGGCCCGAGACGCTCGGGGCGGGGCCCGCACCCCCTGCGGGTGCCCCGAGCCGCGCCGCAGTCCGACGCGGTCCGACCCGAGACGCTCGGGGCGGGGCCCGCACCCCCTGCGGGTGCCCCGAGCCACGCCGCAGTCCGACGCGGTCCGACCCGAGACGCTCGGGGCGGGGCCCGCACCGGCTCCCCCTATGCCGCGACTTCGATGCCGACCAGCTCGCGCTGCGTCGCCGCCCGCGGGTCCTCGCGGTCCAGGACGGCCTGCATCGCGGCGATCGCCACCTCGAGCTGCTCGTGGTCGGGGTCGCGCGTGGTGAGCAGCTGCAGCTGCATGCCGGGCCACATGATCGCCCGCACCAGGCGGTTGCCGCGGTGGGACCCGGCGTACTTGATGGCCTCGAACGAGATGCCGATGATCAGCGGGATCCCGACCAGGCGGGCACACATCATCTGCCACCACTCGAGGATGCCGAGGGGCGAGTAGACGAAGACCGCCGTGACCATGACGATGAGCATGAAGCTCGTCCCGCAGCGGGGGTGCAGGCGGCTGAACCGCGATGCGTTCTCGGGCGTCAGCGGCAGGCCCGCCTCGTAGCAGGAGATGGTCTGGTGCTCGGCGCCGTGGTACTCGAAGACGCGACGCAGGTCCGGGAGCCGGCTGATCAGCGACAGGTAGCCGACGAAGATCGTCGTCGACACGACGGCCTCGACCATCCAGAACGCGACGCCGGAGCCGAGCTGCTCCTTGATCAGGCTGGTCAGCCCGACGGGCGTGAGCACGAACAGGCCGATCGCGAGCGCCAGACCGCCCAGGATCGCGACCGCCCACGAGCCCTTCGAGATCTCCGGGTCGTCCTCGGGCTGCTGCGCCTGCGCGGCGATCTGCAGGGCCTTGAAGCCGATCTTCAGCGAGCCGAGCAGGGCGATGAAGCCTCGGACGATCGGCAGGCGCATCCAGCGGTGCCGCTTGAGCACGGAGTCGAAGGGCATGACCTGCACCTCGATCTCGCCAAGGGCCGCCTCGCCGTCGGCCAGCGGACCGTCCTCGAGCTGCTCGGGCAGCGGCTTGCGGACGGCGACGGCCCAGTGCCGGACGCCGCGCATCATCACGCCCTCGACGACGGCCTGGCCGCCGACGGGGGCGTCTCGCCCGGCCTCGTGCGCGGCCTGCGGCCGACGACGGGCGGGCCCGGCGGCGAACGGGTCGTCGAGGCCCGTCGGGTCCGCGGGGCGGGACCGGGTGCTCGAGGAGCTGGCGGACGCATCCATGACAGGTGCGTCGGCAGCGGCGCGCCGGGACCTGAGTCCCTCCTGGCGCGAGCCCACGGACGGACGTGTCCGGGGCGGGTGGCGCTCCGCGGGGCCGTCCTGACCGAGGTGGTCGAACGGACGGTTCCGGGCGGAGCGCCCGGGCACTACGACTCCGGCGTGGCCTTGGCCTCGGACGCCTCGCGCTTGGCGGCGCGGCGCTTGAAGCGCTCGACGCGGCCGGCGGTGTCGACGATCTTCTGCTTGCCCGTGTAGAACGGGTGCGACGCCGAGGAGAGCTCGACGTCGATGACGGGGTACGTCTCGCCGTCGATCTCGATCTTCTTGTCGCTCTTGACGGTCGAGCGGGTGATGAACGTGGCGCCGGCGCCAGCGTCGCGGAAGACCACGGGGGCGTACTCGGGGTGGATCTCAGTCTTCATGGCCGGGGAACCCTACCAACGGAGGCCCGCCGTCGCGCTCCGCCGGAACCGCCCACCGCGACGAGGACGGTCCCGTCCGGGCGCGGGAGGGTCGTGCCGGCGCTCATCGCGCCACCGGCAGGCAGGAGGCGCTCAGCAGGTCGTCGGTCGCGTCGCGGTCCTCGACCAGGCCGTCCGGGTCCAGCTCGACCGTCACGGGCGAGCCCTGCACGCAGCGCCGGCCGGTCAGGAGGACGACCTCGGACGCGGCGGACGGCCGGACGACCCCCGTGGCGAGCACGCTCTGGCCCTGGCGGACGACGACCGGGACGTCCACGCCCTTGAGGGCGTCGAGCCCGTCGCTGCGCAGGCCGATCCGGTAGGCGACCTCTCCCCCGGTCGTGCTCGGCTGCCAGCCGAACTCGCCCGTCAGGCCGACGTCGGGACGGAGGTCCTTGACGGCGCACGCGCGACTGGTCCTGCGGACGACCGTCGTCGAGGACGACCCGGTCCAGCGGTAGGTGACGCGGAGGCGGTAGGAGCTGCCGGGGTGCAGGCCGCGCACGGTGATCCGGCGGCTCATGCTCGGGGCGCCGGAGCGGGCCACCTCGAACGCCCCGAAGCCGGACGGGACGTCCTGGCCCTTCAGCGCCTTCCAGCGGGCACCGGGCATCCGCTCCTCCAGCCGGGCGGAGAAGCCGTAGGAGCCGGCGGGCGGCAGGTCACGGACGGTGACCGAGAACGATGCGGCGCGCGCCTGCAGATCCGTCGCGGAGGTCGCGCACACGCCACGCGAGACCTTCGCGGTGCCGGACGGGACCTTGGAGGACGACGCGGCGGAGGCGCCGACGGGCGCCGCGAGCAGGAGCGAGGCGGCGAGGAGGGCGGGGGCGGACCGGCGCAGGCCGGTCGATGGTGAGGGCAAGGCGAGGGGCACGGGTCGGGGGATCTCGGCGGGGCCGCACCATGATGACGCAGGCCCCACCTCTCACAACGCACGAGGGGCGCGCAAGTTGCGCGCCCCTCGTCCCGGCTCATCGTTCGTCCGGCACCGCCGGTACCGACTCCGGACGGACGTCCGGGCCGGTACCGCTCAGGTGTTCTGGTACGCGGGGCCGTCGCCGCCCTCGGGAGGCGTCAGGCGACCGCCGCGGGCCGTGATCGCGCCGCACTGCACGCAGTTGGTGTAGTTGACGGTGACGTCGACGAAGCCCTCCTTGGGCTGGTCGTCCTCGATCTCGTACACGCCGGCGGGGCACATCCAGGCCCATGCCTCGGCGACCTCGCGCTTGACCTTCTTCTCGATCCGGATGTGGCTCGGCGCGTCGTCGCGCGTCGCGTTGCCGGTGATGAAGACGGACGAGAGCTTGTCGAAGAAGTACTTGCCGTCCGGCTGCGGGTAGCGGTCCTTGATCGGCTTGGCGGGCACCGACACCGCCACCTCGGCGTCGCGGTGCAGCTCACCGCCGGTCAGGGGCAGCTTGCCCTTGGTGACGAAGTCGAGCCCGGACAGCGCCGCGCCGACGGGCAGCGAGTGCGAGTCGAGCAGCAGGCGGTTGTCCTTGACCTCGCGCAGCGTCTTGCCGACGAGCGAGTCCTCGATCGCGGTCTCGTAGCCCGTGAAGTCGTTCGACCCGGCCTTGAGCTGCGCGAAGATCGACTCGGCGGCCAGACGACCGGCCTCGATCGCCATGTGCACGCCCTTCAGGCGCGCCATGTCGACCATCGACGCGCACTCGCCGGCGATGACCGCACCCGGGACCGAGAGCTTCGGCATCGAGCGGTACCCGCCGGCCTGGATGGCCTTGGCGCCCCACGCGGTGCGCTCGCCGCCCTCGAGGATCTCGCGGACGTACGGGTGGGCCTTGAACGCCTGCAGCATGTCGTGGACCGACATCGTGGCGTCCGAGGTGTGCAGCGGGACGACGTAGCCGATCGAGACCTGATCGTCGCCGATCGGGTAGATCCACCCGCCGCCGGCCTCGGCCTGCTTCTTCTTCGGACGGGCGGGCCAGCCGAAGGTGTGGACGACCTTCTTGTACGGCTTCTTGACCTTCCAGACCTCCTTGGCGCCGATCTCCCAGGTGGCCGGCTCCTTGCCGGCGGCCAGGTCGAAGCGCTTGACCGCGGCACCGGTCAGGTGGCCCCAGGTGCCCTCGGCCAGGACGGTGGCCTTCGCCGTCATGTCCATGCCCGGCTCGAAGTTCCGGTTCTCGCTGCCGTCCTTCGCGCGACCCTTGTCGCCCGTGCGGATGCCGACGACGGCCTCGCCGTCGACGAGCAGCTTGGACGCGGCGGTCTCGGTGAGGATGTACGCGCCGGCCTCCTCGGCCTCCTGCGCCATCCAGCGGCAGAGCTGGGAGATCGAGATGACCCAGTTGCCCTTGTTCTTGAAGGGCGGCGGGGTGACGGGGAACGAGAAGGACTTCTTCTCGTTGCGCAGCCAGACCGCGCCGTCGTCCTCGCACTGGCTCAGGGCCCACGGCTGCGCCGCGATGTCCGTGTCGGGGAAGACGGTCTTGAAGGGTCCGGGCTTCATCACGGCGCCGGACATGTTGTGCGCACCGCACACCTTGCCCTTCTCGACGACCGCGACGGGGACCTCGCCCAAGGACTCCAGGAGCTCCGGATCCTCCGCGAGGAGCTGGAGCAGCCGGTTGGCGCAGGCGAGACCGGCAGGGCCGCCGCCCACGATGGCGACCCCGACCTCGATGCGCTCGTCCTCGGGGTCCGTCGGCGCGGCGACGAACTCCTCGACGACGTCGACCGGGGGCGGGAACTGCGACGGAGCGACGCCGCCGTTGTGGGAAGCAGCCATGCCGGTTCTCCTCTAGCCCTTCTTCGCCTTGATCGCCTCGGCGAGCGCCGGGACGATCGAGTGCAGGTCGCCGACGACGCCGAGATCGGCGAACTCGAAGATCGGCGCGTTGCTGTCCTTGTTGATGGCGACGATCGCGTCGGAGGACTGCATGCCCACCTTGTGCTGGATCGCGCCGGAGACGCCCAGGCCGAGGTAGAGCTTCGGCGCGACGGTCTTGCCCGTCTGGCCGATCTGCCCGGCGTAGGGGAACCAGCCCGCGTCGACCGCGGCGCGGGTGGCGGCGACGGCGGCGGAGCCCCCGAACGCGGCGGCGAGACCATCGGCGACGGAGAAGTTCTCCGCCGAGCCGAGGCCGCGGCCACCCGTGACGAGGATCGTGGCGTCCTCGATGTTGACGTCGGCGCCGCGCTGCTCGCCGCGCGTGACGACCTCGAGCTTGCCGGCGGCGTCGGAGAGCGTCACGTCGACGTCCTCGACGGAGATCGGCGAGCCGGACTCGACGGGCTCGAACGCGTTCAGGCGGGCGGCGATGATGCCGATGCCCTCGAACGCGATGTCGGAGATCTCGGAGTCGCCCAGCACGGGGCGCTCGGCGACGATCTTGCCGTCCTCGACGCGCAGACCCGTGATCTCGACGCCGATGCCGCCGCCACGACGGGCGGCCAGGCCGGCGCCGGCCTCGAAGCCGAGCA
Organism: Patulibacter sp.; assembly: GCF_030655195.1. Classification (GTDB taxonomy): domain Bacteria; phylum Actinomycetota; class Thermoleophilia; order Solirubrobacterales; family Solirubrobacteraceae; genus Patulibacter. Next base: position 23,781 of record NZ_JAURWA010000087.1, read on the forward strand.
GGCCGCCGCCGAAGACGACGTAGCCGTAGTCGCCGGACTCGACGACCGCGTCGAGGGCGTCGACGATGGGCTGCGCGATGCCGGCCGGAGCCTTGACGCGGAACGCCTTCTTGGCGCCGTAGGTGCCGACGGTGCCCGCCGTGTCGTCCGCGATGTCCTCGCCGACGAACAGCGCGTGGGCCTCGCCGCCGAGCTCCTCGGCGAGCTTGGCCGCCGTGGAGATGGCGCCGAGCGAGTTCTTGTTGACCGCACCCTCGTGGTGCAGCGCGTAGACCAGGATGTTCGTCATCAGATCAGCTTCCTGTCGTCGAGCCAGGTGACGATCTTCTCGACCGTCGCGGCAGTGTCCTCGTCCTCGATGATCTCGCCACCGGACTTGGCGGGCGGCTGCTTCGAGCCGGTCCAGACGGCCTTGCGGCCGGCCTCGCCGACCTTGGAGGCGTCGATGCCGGCGTCGCCGAGCGAGAGCGACTCGAGGGGCTTCTTCTTCGCGCCCATGATCGCCTTCAGCGACGGGTAGCGCGGCTCGTTGATCGCGTCGCCGACCGAGATCACGGCCGGGAGCGTCACCTTGACGGTGTCGTAGCCGTACTCGGCCTGGCGCTCGCACGTGAGCGTCTGACCGTCGACGTCGAGCTTGATGACCTGGGTCAGGCCGGGCCAGCCCAGGTACTCGGCGACGGCGGCGCCGACGGCGTAGCTCTGGCCGTCGTCGGACTGCTGGCCCGCGAGGACCAGGTCCGGGCTCTCGCGCTTGACCAGCTCGGCCAGCGCGTAGCCGGTGCCCACGACGTCGGACCCCGCGAGGGCGTCGTCGGTCAGGTGGATCGAGCGATCCGCCCCGAGCGAGACGGCCTTGTGCAGGGCCTTGACGGCGCTGGACGGGCCGACCGTGATGGCCACGACCTCGTCCACGTCGAGGGCGCCGCTCTCCTTGAGCTGCAGCGCGGCCTCGATGGCGTGGGTGTCGAACGGGTTCAGCGTCTTCTCACCACTGCGGTCGAGGCGACCGCTGGACGAGTCGACGTGCTTCTGAACGGCAGCGTCCGGGACCTCTTTCACCAGGACGACGATCTTTGTCACTTGTGAGCCTCCTTGGGGCCGACGGGCGGTCGGAATATAGCGGGATCGACTGACGGGTCAGTCGACGATGCGAGGGGTTCCGCGCATTTTCCGACCGTCGGTAACTTCGTGAGCGGTGACGGGGTGGTCTCGTGGTTCCCCACGCGTCCGGTCCCCGCCGTCACTCTCGTCCGCAGGTACGCCCGGAAGGGGACCTGCGGTTGCGAGAGCCAGTACCCGCCGCGTGTCGGCGCGATCCTATCCCCCGGACCCGCACCCGCGTCCGGCGCCCCGGGCTCGCGCCGCGGACCCCCGCCCGCCGGTCCCGGGTCGCCCGTGGACGCCGTCACCGCGGGGCCGTCCGGGAGGACGCCCCGGCGCGGTCCGCCCGTCGGCGAGCGATGCTGGAGGAGTGCGACGCCACGACGGCCCACACGCTGCGCCGGCCCCGCGTCCCCGGCGGACCTGCCCCGCCCGGACGGCGGCCCGCCTCGGGGCGCTCCCGGTCGCCCTCGCGGCCCTCGTGGCCTGCCTCGGGGCGGCGCCGTCCGCGGACGCCCAGCCGGGCCTCCCCCTGCCGCTCGTCCTGCAGGACGACGCCGAGCTGCTCAACCGCCCGCCCGAGCGGGTGCGCGAGGACCTCGAGACCGCGCGCGACGCCGGCGTCGGCGTCGTGCGGCTCACCGCCAGCTGGTCGCGGATCGCGCCCGACCCCCGGTCCGCAGAGCGTCCCGGCGGCGGCTTCCGGCCCGACGACCCGGCCACCTACGCGCCCGGGGCCTTCGACCACCTCGACCTCGCGGTCCGGGAGGCCCACCGGGCCGGGCTGCGGGTGCTGATCGACCTGGCGTTCTGGGCGCCGCGATGGGCGGTGCAGGCCGGCTCGACCGATCGCGAGCGCCCGCGGCTGCGCCCGGACCCCGCCGCGTTCGCCGCGTTCGCGACGGCCGTGGCGCGACGCTACGACGGCACCCGGACGGGCGCGGACGGGGCGGGGCTGCCGCGGGTCGGGCTCTACGCGACGTGGAACGAGCCCAACCACCCGGCGTTCCTCTCCCCGCAGTGGGAGCCCACGGCGTCCGGGTTCACCCCGGAGTCCGCCGACGTCTACCGCGCGATGCACCGGGCGGCCGCACCGGCGATCCGGGACGTCTCGCCCGGCGCCACCGTGCTCCTGGGCAACCTGACCTCGATCGGCGGCCGCGACGGCGAGGCCGGCGTCCCGCCCCTGCGGTTCCTGCGACGCCTGGCGTGCGTCGACGACGACCTGCGCCCCGTCGACGACCGGGGGTGCAAGGACTTCCGCCCGGTCGAGGCCGACGGGCTCGCGTTCCACCCCTACACCCGCTACGTCACCCCCGGGACGCCGGCCGAGGGCCGCGACCGCGTCCAGCTCGCCGACCAGGACGAGCTCCAGTCGCTGCTCCGGCGCCTGCGCGACGCCGGCCGGATCGTGCTGGGCGACGACCCCGCGGTCCCGGCCCCGGTCTGGCTGACGGAGTACGGCTACGAGGCCCGCGAGGACGACCCGTACCAGCCGTTCTCCCGCGCGGACCAGGCGCGCTTCGTCGGCTGGAGCACCTACCTCGCCTGGCGCTCCCCCGGGGTGGTCTCGGCCGCGCAGTTCCTGCTGCGCGACATCGAGCCCGCGGAGTCCGGGCTGCCCGTCGGCGACCGGCGGCGGTACCGCGACTGGCAGAGCGGCGTCCTGGACCGCACCGGGGCGGCCAAGCCGGCCGCGGCCGCCCTCGCGCTGCCGTTCTGGCCGCGGCTCGTCGGCAGCGGCGCGACGCGGCGGCTCTGGATCTTCGCCCAGGTGCGGCGGGACTTCGGCCCGCGGACGATCGCCGTGGAGCGGTGGGACGCCGGGGCGGAGGCGTGGCGGCCGGTGGTGCTCGACGACTGCGGCGCCCCGCGGCCGGGCTGCGGCGGACCGGGTCGCGGGGACGCGCTCACCGGCCCGGTGCGCACCGACCCGCAGGGCGTCGCCGTCCGCTCGGGACGTGTGGTGGACGCGGGGCCGCTGCGGCTGCTGGCGCGGCAGGGCGACGGCTCGTGGCTCGCGGGCCCGCCGATCGACCTGACCACGGGCCCCGCGACCGGGTAGGCCGGGACGCCGGTGCGGCCCACCCGAGGGCCGCAGGGGCCGTGGACGCCCTGCGGCCCCCGGGTGGGCCGGGGCGGAGCAGCGCCCAGGCCGCCCCGGGACGCAGAACGGCCGGGGTCGCCCCCGGCCGTGTCCATCCTGCGGGGTCGCGCCGGGCGGCGCGACGGGGTCAGCCCTCGTAGCGGCGGACGAGCTTCCAGGCGCCCGGCAGGAGCGCGCCGCCGACGGCGGCCTTCACGAGCCCGCCGACGATGAAGACGGTGAAGCCGGAGTGCACGGCGTCGGACCAGGCCATCCCGGTGACGGCCTGCAGGACGAGCACGCCGGGGACGAAGACGAGGAGCTGCGCCACGACGAAGGCGAGGAACGCGTAGGCGACCTTGCGGTCCGCGCCGCGCTCGGCGAGCCAGCCGACGACCGCGGTCGCTGCGACGAAGCCGACGATGTAGCCGCCCGTGGCGCCCCAGAGGTTCTCGATGCCGTGGCCGCCGCCCGCGTAGATCGGCAGGACGAAGCCGAGGACGACGTAGAGCAGCATCGCGGCGGTGCCGCGGCGCAGACCGAGCGTCGCGCCGACGAGGCCGACGGCGAGCGTCTGGCCGGTCATCGGGACGGGCGTCATCGGGATGACGATCTGCGCCATCGCGCCCGTGAAGAGGGCGCCGAAGAGGACGAGGACCGCGTCACGGACCCGGGCTCCGGGCAGGACGTCGGCGAGGACGGTGCGTGGCGCGGCGGCGGCGCCGGGGGCGAGTGTCGTGCTCATGGTCCCGAGATTCTCACACCAGGCGGCACGATCGCCGTCTCGCCGTCCGGTGCGACCCCCGGTCGGCGGACCGCCCGACCGGGGGGCGTACGCCATACGTGACGGACGTCCGGGGGACCGGTCAGCCGTCGTCGTCCGCCGCGAAGTCACCGGCACCACGACGGACGACCTCGAGCAGCGTCGTCAGGTGCTCCTGCTCGGCGGGCTCCAGGGACTCGAGCGAGAACGCCACGCCGTTGAGGTCCAGCGTCGCGCGTCCGGCGACCTCGCGGCCCTCCGGGGTGATCTCGGCGAGGGTCGCCCGCCGGTCGCTCACGTGGGGCACGCGGCGGACGAAGCCGTCCTGCTCGAGCTTGTCCACGATGTTCGTGACGCTCGTGCGGTGGACCTGCAGGCGCTCGCCGAGCTTGCCGAGCGGCAGCGCGCCGTCGCGCGTGAACGAGAGCAGCATCAGCGCCTCGTAGCGCGGGAAGGTGAGGCGGTGCTCCCGGAGCACGCCGTTCAGCCGCGCGAGGAGGATCTGCTGGACCCGCATGACGGAGGTCACCGCGGCCATCGGCCGGGCAGGCTCGGGACCCCAGCGGTCCGTCCAGTGGCGCCGCGCTTCGCCGATCGGGTCTCTGCGCAGCGGTTCGGGCACGTCGGAACCCAATCACACCCGCCGGGCACGCCGGGGATCCTGCGACCCCCGGCGCTCGCGGGCGCTCGCTCCTTCCGCAGACCGCTGGCCGGTTCGCTGCGGGAAGCGCTCGCGGGCGCTCGCTACTTCCCGCAGACCGGCCAGGGCGCCGTGCCCCGGGCGGCGAGGAGCTTCGCCGCGATGCGGTCCTGCGTGGCCTCGGAGGCGGCGGCCGGGTCGCCCGAGCCACCGTTGGCCCGCCAGGTCTGGCGGTCGAACTGGTACTTGCCGCGGTACTGGCCGGACGAGGACACCGCGGTCGGGTCGCCGCCGGACTCGCACTGCGCGATCTTCTCGAGGGTCGTGGAGGCCGTCCCGGTGGGGATCGCGGCCGCGTCCTTGGTCGTCGCGGAGCGCGGCGACGCCTTGGCCGCCGAGATGCCCATGGCCTTCAGCGTGGCCGGGCCGATGACGCCGTCGGCCTGCAGGCCGTTCTTGCGCTGCCACGTCTTCAGCGCGCGCCGCGTCTGCGGGCCGGCGACGCCGTCCGCGGTGACGCCGAGCTGCTGCTGCACCGCGGACACGCTGGTGGCCGCGGTCCTGCCCGCCGTCGCGGACGACGACGAACCGGAGCCCGTCGTCTGCTGGGCGGCGGCCACACCACCGAAGCCGAGCACGGCGACGGCCATCGTGGTGGCGGTGATCCGGCGACGCCGGCTCCATCGGCGCATGCGGGCTGCCGCGGCGCGGCGGGCCTGCGACGCACGCAGGCTGCGACTCCAGCGCAGGCTGGAGTCCTGTTCGCGAGTCTGGCTCACGGGGACCGTCCTTCGTCTCTCGCGCCTACGGGGTTAGCTGACGGGCTCGCGCTCTGAGACTGCGCTACACCGGACGGGTCCGGCGATTCGCCCCCGACCGCCCGGAGGCGATCAATGGGTCCCCCGCTCCCGCGCGACGTGCGCCCGGGACTCGGCAATGGGTTATGGAGCGCCGAAGCGTAGCCGAAGGACCCGGCGGCTCGTGTGACCTCGGGCCGATCGCCCGCCACGACCGGCGATGCGGTCCCCGGCCGTCGGTCAGCGGGCCCGGCGGACGCGTCCCGCGGCCGGCGTGCGATCCGCGACCGCGACGCGGGCGAGCCCGCCCGCCGCCCCGAGGACGGCGAGTGCGGCGACGGCCTTGAGGTGCTGGGTGATCCGCTCCAGCCGGATCACCTCCCACCCCTCCTCCCGGGCGACGCGGGCCAGCTCGCGGTCCGGGTTGACGGCCACCGGGTGGCCCACGGCGCGCAGCATCGGCAGGTCGGACTCGCTGTCGGAGTACGCCCACGACGCCGCGAGGTCGTAGCCCTCGGCGGCGGCGAGGGCGGCGATCGCCTCGACCTTGCCCTCGCGGTAGGTCATCGGACCCGCGAGCCGGCCGGTGTACCGCCCGTCGACCTGCTCCAGCGGGGCGCCGATGCCGCCGTCGAAGGCGACGACGTGCGCGACCATGTCCGCGGTCTCCTGCGTCGAGGCGGTGACGATGTAGACGGGCCGCCCCTCGTCCTGGTGCTGCCACGCGATCGCGAGCATCTGCGGGTAGAGCCGCGGGAGGAGTCCGGCGAGCACCCGCGGCGACAGGCGCTCGAAGTCGCGGACGCGCTTGCCGGCGATGAACGCCCCTGCGCGCTCCCAGACCGCGCGCGTGGACTCGTCGGTGGATCCGCTGAGCCGGAACCGCACGTTCGCCCACCCGTCCGCCGCGAGCCGGCGGCGGGAGATGAGGCCCGTCGCGGCCGCGGCCCGGGCCCAGTAGAAGCCCGACGACCCGGCGACGAGCGTCTTGTCCAGGTCGAAGAAGACCGCGGCGCGACCGCCCGAGGGGTCCGTCGCCACGTCCGGGGCCGGCGGGGTCGGGGCGCCCGTGGGGTGGGGGACGGACGCGGGGTCGCGGGAGACGTCGTCGGACACCCGCCGGACCCTAGCGACGGCCCGCCGGCGGATCGCGCCGGCGCGTCCACCGGGTGGCGGGGCGCGGGATGCGGGCCGAGAACCGCCCCTCGTCGAGGATGCGCCGCTCCACCGCGGTCAGGCGGGACCGGCGACGCCGCCCGCGCACCAGGAGGACCGCGGCCACGACGCCGGCGACGAGCAGCCACAGCACGGTCCCGGGGCCCCGGGCGACGGGGTCGTCGCCCAGGAGGAAGCCGAGCGCGCGGAACACCGCGTAGGCCACGAGCAGCCACACCCAGCGGCCGTAGGCGGCACGCCGCACCGCCGAGACGACGGTGCGTCGCACCCGCTCGTCCGTCGGGTCCGCGCGTGCCGCGTCGACGAGGAGCCCCCGTGCCTCGTCCTGCCGCGCACGGCCCTGCACGCCGACCGCCAGGCCCAGGTCGTGCAGCGCGTCGCCGTCCTCGGGGTCCAGGCGCAGCGCCTCGCGGTAGGCGGACTCCGCCTCGTCGGCGCGGCCGGAGCCCATCAGCGCCGCGCCGAGCACGCCGTGGGCGTCCGCGTCCTCCGGGTCCAGCGCGACGGCCCGGCCGGCGGCGTCCAAGGCCTCCGGCCACCAGCGGGAGCGCAGGCAGGCGACGGCGAGCACGCGGTGATGGAACGGCTCCTCGGGATCGAGGCGGACCGCCTCGCGCGCCGCGTCCACCGCGTCGCGTCTCCGACGCAGGTCCGTCCCCAGGACCAGCGACCGCAGCGCGTGGCCGTAGCCGACCTCGGGCGCCAGGACGACCGTCCGCTCGGCGTGCTCGAGCGCCTCCTGCGGCCGCCCGAGCGCGAGCAGGACCTGGACCAGCGCCGCGCGGAGCCCGGCGTCGTCGGGGTCCGTCGCCAGCGCCCGGCGCAGCACCCGCTCCGCGTCCACGTGGCGCCCGACGTCCGCGAGGGCCGCCGCGCGGTCGACGACGTCGTCGACCGGTTCGACCTCCGCGGCGAGCGGGTCGCCCCGGTCCCCCGCGCTCACCGCGATCCGTCCCGCGCCCCGGCACTCACCCGCGCCGTCCCGACCACCAGGGGATCCCCCACCGCCGCCAGGTCCTCCGGCCCGTCAGCCCCGCGACGACGAGGGAGGCGGCGAGCACCGCCCAGGTGCCTCCCCCGCCGCCGTCCACGGCGTCGACGACGCACACGAGGGCCACGACGAGCGCGACCGCCAGCCAGATCGGCGCAGGGACGAACCAGAACCACGGGCGGTACGACAGGACCTGGGTGCGCTCGCGCCACCCCTGGTCCTGCAGGAGCCGCTGGGTGGCCGGGCTGAGGAGCGCCCGGCGCTGCCGGCCGCGGACGAGCAGCCAGCCCGCCAGACCCAGCGCCACGACGAGCCACGCGACGGCGGCGGTGCGGTCCGTCGCGTCGCCGAAGAACCCGAACGCGGCCTTGACGGACGAGAAGACGACCAGGCCCCAGGCCCACCGGCCGTTGACCCAGGAGCGGGCCTCGGCGGCCAGGTTCTCCCGCGCCAGCGCGTCGCCGGGGCGGGCCCGGGCGGCGGCCTCGAACGCCTCGCGTGCCTCGGGACCCCGGTCGGTGCCCTGCCGCTGGAGCGCGACGCCGAGGTCGTTCAGCGCCCCGGCGTCGTGGGGTTCCAGGCGCAGGGCCTCGCGGAAGGCCGCCTCGGCCTCGACGGGGCGCGACCGCTCGAGCAGCAGGGTGCCGCGCAGCACGTGGCCGTCGGCGTTCTCGGGCTCCAGCCGGATCGCCTGGTCCACCGCGGCCTGCGCGTCGGGGAGCAGCCGCAGGGCGAGGCAGGCGCGGGCGACCGTGCGGTGGGCGAAGGCGCTCTCGGGGGCGAGCTCCGCGGCGCGGCGGGCAGCGGCCACGGCGTCGCGCCCGCGG